>NZ_JBHMIO010000079.1:0-11464 GCF_048060275.1 Micromonospora sp. LOL_015 | reverse complement strand
GTCGGTGAAACAGGAACCCCCGAGCGCGACCAAGGGGATCCCCGTTCCTTCAGGGCGGGGACGAAGTCAACGGTTGGGCTTGTCGTCGGAGCCGGTCGACCAGTTGGTTGGCTTGTCGGCGGCTGGTGAGTGAGATGAGCCGGACGTGCGGCCCGTGTTCTCGAATGAGGTTCTGGACGCGGGGCCGCATAGCGCGTCGGTAGCCGAGGATGTAGCGGACAAAGTTCCAGGTGATCCGGTCGTATACGCCGTCGGTCTGATGTTGGCCGCCCTGGTAGCGGCGGCGTCGCTGGGCGATGCCCCAGAGGCAGGTGGCGGCGGGGAGGTCGAGGAAGATCACGGTGTCGGCGGCGGCGAGCCGGATCGGCAGGGTGCCGGCGTAGTTGCCTTCGATGATCCAGCGTTCGCCGGTGACGAGTTTTTCCTGCTTGGCGGCGAACTCGTGTTGCGGGAGTGGGTTCCACTGTTCGTCGTAGTAGATCGCGTCGAGGTGAGTCAGCGGCGCGTCGAGGACCTGGGCGAGTTGCCGGGCGATCGTCGACTTGCCGCTGCCGCCACAGCCGATGATGGCGATCCTGTCCATGGACCCTCAAGAGTAGGGGCCGAGTTGGGCGGAGAGCTGGAACCGGGCGAGGCGCTCGTCTCGCTTGGCCTGGCCGGCTGCCAGCCCTGCGGCGGTGGGTGCTTGCCGACCTGCGGTCGGTGATGGTGGACTGGTCGCCCGAGGATCCATCGTGCCGCGAGGGAGCCCGATGACCGACAAACAGGACCGCGACGAAATCTTCATCGAGTACACCAAGTCGATCTGCCCGGTGTGCAAGGTCGTCGTCGACGCCCAGGTCAACATCCGCGACGATAAGGTCTACCTGCGGAAACGCTGCCGTGAGCACGGGCAGTTCGAGGCGTTGGTCTACGGCGACGCGCAGATGTACCTCGACTCGGCCCGGTTCAACAAGCCCGGCACGATCCCGCTGATGTTCCAGACCGACGTGGTCGACGGCTGCCCCAGCGACTGCGGGCTCTGCCCCGAGCACAAACAGCACGCCTGCCTCGGCATCATTGAGGTCAACACCGGCTGCAACCTGGACTGCCCGATCTGCTTCGCCGACTCCGGCCACCAGCCCGACGGCTACTCGATCACCCTCGACCAGTGCGAACGGATGCTCGACACGTTCGTCGCCGCCGAAGGCGAACCCGAAGTGGTGATGTTCTCCGGCGGGGAACCCACCATCCACAAGCAGATTCTGGAGTTCGTGGACGCCGCCCAGGCCCGGCCGATCAAGGCGGTCAACCTCAACACCAACGGCATCCGGCTCGCTTCCGACAAGCGGTTCGTCGCCGAACTCGGCCGGCGGCACAGCCCGGACCGGGCGATCAACATCTACCTGCAGTTCGACGGCTTCGACGAGCGCACCCACCAGGCGATCCGCGGCCGTGACCTGCGCGAGATCAAGCGGCGGGCGCTGGACAACTGCGCCGACGCCGGGCTGACCGTCACCCTGGTCGCCGCAGTCGAGCGCGGGCTCAACGACCACGAACTCGGCGCGATCATCGAGTACGGGCTGGCGCATCCCGCCGTACGGTCGGTGTCGTTCCAGCCGGTCACCCACGCTGGACGGCACGTCGAGTTCGACCCGTTGCACCGGCTGACCAACTCCGACATCATCCACGGCATCGTGGCGCAGCGCCCTGACTGGTTCACCGCGTCGGACTTCTTCCCGGTGCCGTGCTGCTTCCCGACCTGCCGGTCCATCACCTACCTGCTGAGCGAGGGCACCCCTGGCGAGCCCGGCTTCGGGGTGGTGCCGATCCCACGGCTGCTCAACGTCGCCGACTACCTCGACTACGTCGCCAACCGGGTGCTGCCGGACCTGGCGATCCGCGAGGCGTTGGAGAAGCTGTGGTCGGCGTCGGCGTTCATGGGCACCGGGACCACCAGCGAGCAGCTGGCGGCCGCCGCGACGGCGCTGGACTGCGCCGACGCCTGCGGAATCAACCTGCCGGCAGCGATCGCCGACATCACCGACCGGGCCTTCATGATCGTCATTCAGGACTTCCAGGACCCGTACACGCTCAACGTCAAACAGCTGATGAAATGCTGCGTCGAAGAAATCACCCCGGACGGACGGATGATCCCGTTCTGCGCGTACAACTCGGTCGGCTACCGGGAACAGGTCCGCGAGCAGCTGTCCGGGGTCGCGGTGGCCGACGTGGTGCCCAACGCGCTGCCGCTGCAGCCGGTGCTCACCGATTCGCCGTACGGATCGAAGGTGGCCCGGCCCGGTGGACGCACCGGCACCGGCCGAATCGCCCCGGACACCACCAACGTCGGCCGGCGGGTCCGGTGACCGGCCCCACCGGTCCGGTGGACGGCCCCGCTGTGGCCGCTGAGGCGAGGACCGAGGCGAAGGCGTGCTGCGCCGCCGCGTACGGCTCCGACGTCGTCGCGTTGCTGCTCGGCGAGTCGTACCACCCGGGCGGTCTGGCGTTGACCCGGCGGCTCGCCGACCGGCTCGCGCTGCGTCCCGGCGCGGCGGTGCTCGACGTGGCCAGCGGGCGCGGCGCCACCGCGTTGCTGCTGGCCCAGTCGTACAAAGCCGATGTCACCGGCGTCGACCTGTCGGCGGCCAACGTCTCCGCCGCGACGCAGGCGGCTGCCGCGACCGTGACGGCCGGTGCCCGCGGATCGGTGCGGTTTCGGCTCGGCGACGCCGAGCGGCTGCCGGTGCCGGACGCGGCCTTCGATGCGGTGGTCTGCGAATGCGCCTTCTGCACCTTCCCCGACAAGGTCACCGCCGCCGTCGAGTTCGCCCGGGTGCTGCGGCCCGGTGGGCGGCTCGGCCTCACCGACGTCACCGTCGACCAGGCCCGGCTGCCGGCCGAACTCGCCGGGCTCGGCGGCTGGATCGCCTGCGTCGCCGACGCCCGCCCGCTGGCCGAGTACGCCGACCTGCTGGCCGCCGCCGGGCTGCGGGTGACGTACACGCAACGCCACGACGCCGCGGTCGCCGCCATGCTGGAGCAGATCGAGGCCCGGCTGACGCTGGTCCGGATGACCGCCCGCGACCGGGCCGAGGCGGCCGGGCTGGACTTCACCCGGGCCCCGGCGGTGCTGGCCGCCGCCCGGGCGGCGATCGCCGAGCAGATCATCGGGTACGGCCTGCTGGTGGCGGCCAGACCGTGACCGGCGGACACGACCTGGTGGTGATCGGCGGCGGTGCGGCCGGTCTCGGTGCGGCCCGCGCCGCCGCCGGCGCCGGTGCCCGGGTGCTGCTGGTCACCGACGGGCCGCCCGGCGGCGACTGCACGTTCACCGGCTGCGTCCCGTCGAAGACGCTGATCGAGGCGGCCGGTCGGGGACTGCCGTTCGACGACGCCGTACGACGGATGCGATCGGTGATCGCGCGGATCGCCGCCACCGAGGACGCCGCCGCGCTGCACGCCGAGGGCATCGAGGTCCGCCGGGGTCGGGCCCGGTTCGTCGCGCCGGGGCGGATCGACGTCGACGGCACCGTGCTGACCGCCCGCCGCTACATCGTCGCCACCGGGGCCGCCCCGGCGGTCCCGTCGGTGCCCGGGCTGACCGAGGTCCCGTACCTGACCACCGAGACGGTCTTCGACCTCGCCGCGGCACCCGGGTCGCTGATCGTGCTCGGCGGCGGCCCGGTCGGCTGCGAACTCGCCCAGGCGTACGCCCGGTTCGGCACCCGGGTGACCGTCGTCGAGGTCGCCGACCGGCTGCTGCCCGGCCACGAGCCGGCGGTCTCGACGGTGATCGCCGACGTGTTCGCCCGCGAAGGGATCACGCTGTGCCTGGGCGCGCAGGTCGTCGAAGCGGGCGAACACGTCGGCGGCGTGGCGCTGCGGCTGGCCGGCGGCAACCAGGTCCATGGCGACCGGCTGTTGGTCGCGACGGGCCGCCGGCCGACCACCGACGGGCTCGACCTGCCGTCCGCCGGGATCGCCGTCGACGACCGGGGGCACGTGGTCACCGACGACCGCCTCGCCACGACCGCGCCCGGTGGGTACGCCGCAGGGGACGTCACCGGCCGGATGCCGGTCACCCACGCCGCGTTCGCCATGGGGCGGATCGCCGCCGGCAACGCGCTGTCGCGTCGGCGGCAGCGCTACGATCCGTCCGCCACGCCGTGGGTGGTCTTCACCGACCCCGAGGTGGCCCGGGTCGGGCTGACCGAGGCACAGTCGGTCGGCCGGGGCGGCCGGGTGGCGTACCTGCCGATGACGGAGATGGACCGGGCGGTCACCGCCGACGCGACCGACGGGTTCGTCACCCTGGTCGCCGGGCCGCGCCGGCTGCTGGGCAATCTCGGCGGCGGCCGGATCCTCGGGGCGACCGTCGTCGCCGGGCGGGCCGGCGAGATGATCCACGAACCGGCGCTGGCGATGGCCACCGGCATGTTCGCCGGTCGCCTCGCCCAGGCCACCCACGCCTACCCCACCTGGTCGTACGGGATTCAGCTGGCCGCCGCCCAGTTCGTCACGGCCATCGGCGGCCGGCGGGCCCGCCCCGCGCGGGCGGCCGGGTGATCAGCGCGTACGCCGCGTCGCGGCCGGGCAGGCCGGCGATGCCACCGACCGGTGCGGTGCCCGCCCCGGACACCACCAGCCCGGGCAGCGGGGTGCGGTGGCCGGCAAGGTCCGGGGTCGGACGCAGTATCGCCAGCTGGTCCAGGCTGATGTCCAGATGCATCGGGTGCGCGCCCGGCCAGCGCAGTTGCCGGGCCATGTCGGCCGGGGTGTGCGTCACCCGGTCGACGACGCTGGCGGCGAACCCGGGTGCCCGCGCCTCGACGGCGGCGATCATCCGGTCGGCGAACTCCTCCCGGGCGGCGTCCCAACCGCCCCGCACCTCGTACGGGGCGCATGGGCAGGCCAGGTAGACAGTGTGCCGGCCGGGCGGGGTGAGGCTGTCGTCCAGAGCCGACGGCGTGAACGCGTATGTCGGCACCGGGTCGTCCGGCAGATGACCGGCCTCGGCCTGGGCGAATCCGGCGGACAGCGAGTCGAGGCTGTCGACGTAGGACTGCAGTCCGTTCCAGTCGCCGGGCCGGGCCTGCGGGTAGCCGGGCAGCCCGGTCGTGGCCAGCAGGACCAGGCCCTGTACGGCGTTCCCGCGCCCGGCGGCCCGCAGCCGGTCGGCGACCGGGCCGGTCAGCGGTGGATCCAGCAGGTCGAGCAGGGCGGTGCGCGGGTCGATGGCGGTGAGCACCGCGTCGGCGGTGATCCGCGTACCGTCGGCCAGCTCGACCCCGGCGACCCGGTCGGTGCCGGGCCCGGTGCGCAGAATCCGGGCCACCGGCGAGTGCACCCGCCAACTGCCGCCGTAGCTGGCCAGCCGGGTGGCGAGCGCGTCGGTCAACGCCTGCGACCCGCCGACCGGATGCCACTGACCGACCTGGTGGTAGAACGCCTGCCAGAACGCGAAGGTGGCCCCGCCGATCTGCTGTGGCGACGCGGAGGCGTGCGCGGCGAACGCCGCCACCGGTGCCCGGACCAGCTCGGTGTCGAACTGTTCCCGCAGCACCCGCCCGTACGGTGCCAGCAGGGTACGGGCCAGCCCGACCGGCCCGCCGTTGCGGGCGACCGCCAGGCCACCCGCTGCGAGCAGGCTCGGCATCCGCCGTAGTCGCTGCGTCACGCCGGTGCCGGGGTCCAGCATGGTCCGCATCGCGGAGACGATCGGCCAAGCCTGGCGCATCCAGGCCGCGTACCGCCGCGCGGCCCGCCGGTCGACCTCGGCGATCGACTCGACGGTGGCCGCGACGCTGCGGTGGAACCGGACGATCGTGCCGTCGCGGAACGCCGCGACGGAGAACGGGTCCATCTCGCGGTATACCAGCCCGGCGTCACGCAGCCGCAAATCCTCGACGATGCCGGTGGCGTTGATGATGTTGTGCGCCGCGGAGTGGGTGTTGAAATGGTGACCCGGCAGCAGTTCTTCGGTCCGGGCACCGCCGCCCAGCTTGTCGGACTGCTCCAGCACCTGCGTCCGCCAGCCGCTGCGGGCCAGGTAGCAGGCGGCGACCAAACCGTTGTGGCCGCCGCCGACCACGACGACCCGGCGGGCGCGCCGCTGCCGGACCCTCATGCCGAGCGGCCGCGGAGGTGCCGCCACGCCCGGGTGGCTTCCGGCACGGTGAGCACCGCCGCCGCAGTCGTCGCGGCGGCGGCCAGGGTGCACCAGCTGCAGATTCGGCGGTGCCGGCTGAGCTGTTCGGCGAACAGCCAGGCCCCGGCGGCCGCGTCACCGGCCGCCTTGCCGGCAGCGAGCAGCGGCCGCCACGGCTGGCGGGTCGCCCGCTCGGCGTCGCCCGTCCCGATCAGGGCGAGGGTGACGCCGGCGTTGGCCAGCGCGAGGGCGGTATCCGGGGTGTGTCCGGCGGCGTACGCCTCGCCGCTGGCGTCCACCCGGTCGGCGTCCAGCCAGGGCAGCGCCGGCTCCGGCAGGTGCCGCACCAGGCCGTACTGGTAGGTGGCGACCACCGCGTAGGCGCCGGCCGCGAGCAGGGTCAGCCCGGCCGACCACCGCCGTCGCCGCAGCGTCGGCGTGTCGGCCAGGCGTAGGTCGTCGCTGATCCGCTCGGCTGCCCGGTCCGGCGTCCGGCCGACGCCGGTGGGTCGGCCCCGAATCCGCTCGGCGGGCTGTCCCTGTCGTCTCATCCGGTCGGCTACCCTTCTCGCGGCGGACCACACGGGTGGATGGCTGCGGAGACGGGTCGGAGCCGGTCGGCATGGATCGAGCCGGCCCGCTATCCTGGGGTGGCCCGGGTGTCGGCCCACTCGGGTTTGTCCGGTTCGCCCCGCTTCGCGAGCCGGCGACCGTGATGAGAGGACTGACCACTGCCATGCCGATCGAGTTCGCCTACGTATTGATCGTTTTGCTGGTGATTACGAGCGTCATACTCACCATGCTGATCCTGCTGCACAAGGGCAAGGGCGGCGGCATGTCCAGCATGTTCGGTGGTGGCGTGAGCACCAGCCTGGCCGGATCCTCGGTGGCCGAGAAGAACCTCGACCGCTACACCGTGCTGACCGGCATCGTGTGGTTCGCCTGCATCGTCGGCTTCGGCCTGTGGCTGAAGGTCGCGATGAGTACGGGTGTGTGATCCGTCGCATCTCGTCGTAAGATTTTGCGCGGCCTGTTGATACGGGTCGCGCATTTCTTTTCGGTACGCCCGCTTCACCGGCGTCGCACCACCGCCTCGTGCCGGTGGTGACATCCCCTCCCCGACGACAGGAGCGACAAACATGGCGAGTGCAAACACGATCCGGGGCAGCCGGGTCGGTGCCAGCCCGGCCCGGCCCACCGAGCGGGCCGAACCCGCACCCCGCCGACAGGCCACCTACTGGTGCGCCAACGCGCACGCGGTGGAGATCAGTCTCGCCGTGGACGCGGCGGCCCCGGAAACCTGGGAGTGCCCGCGCTGCGGGCTGCCCGCCGGGCAGGACCGGCACAATCCGCCGGCCCGGCCACGGACCGAGCCGTTCAAGTCGCACCTGGCGTACGTGAAGGAGCGCCGCAGCGACGCCGACGCCGAGGCGATCCTCGCCGAGGCGCTCGCGGCGGTCCGCGCCCGACGCGGCGAGTCCTGACCGGCTGCCTACCCCCACTCCCGACGCACCGGAGGCTGACCCGGCTCATTACGCCCGGGATCGGCCTCGACCGAGCGAATCCCTTCGTCGGACACCAGTATCCCGCTGCCGTCCGTCAGGCGAGGGTTGCGTCGCCACCGCAGCATGGGGTCAGTCGGCGGCGGGTACCAGCACTGTTGTGCCTGACCAGTTGATGTTCTCGTTGCGGATGTGGTGCCACGGTTCGCCGTCCTCGTCGAGGCCGGTCAGTTCGGCGAGGTAGTGGCCGAAGCCGTACCCGCCGGCCCGCAGGGTGGCGACCGCCCACGGGTGGAGCTGGTCGGCGACGCGCTCCGGGTGGCGCTGGTCGAACGGGACCTCGATGACGCCGAGCAGGTCGTAGCGTTCGTCGGTGCCACCGGGGTCAACCACCCGGCACAGCGAGAATCCGTACCGTTCACGCTGCTCACCGTCCACCCATGCCAGTTGTCCGGCCACAGTGTCCTCCTTGATCATTGTTCGGATGCTGAGGTGAACGAAGCATCGCGCTAAAACTCGCTTATATCAACCCATTGTGTTGTTCATGATCACCTGGTGTGATGTCGTGGTCACCATCCAATCGCGAGGGAGGTCACCGATGGCACGTGCACCGAGGACCCGTAAGGCACCCGCCAACCCCGCCATGTCGCCGACCGTGCAGGCCATGGAGCTCGGCATCCGGCTACGCGAGCGCCGAGAGGAGCTCGGCATGACCGCCGTCGGCGTCGGCCGCAGCAGCGGCATCACCCAGGCGTACGTCTCCGGAGTGGAGATCGGCAAGGTCAAACTCCCCGCCGACCGGCTCGCCCAGCTCGTCAAGATCTACGAGATCGACGACCAGGAGGCCGCCGAGCTGGAGGCGCTGCGGGTCGGCGCGATGGCCCGCGCCTGGTGGCACACGTACAAGCAGCTCTTCCCGGCCGAGTTCCTGCGCTTCCTCGGCTACGAGGCCGGTGCCGACCACGTCCGCACCTACCAGAGCGAACTGATCGACGGCCTGTTGCAGACCGAGGCGTACGCCCGCGCGATCCTGCGCGGTGGCAACACCTACGTCCGGCTCACCGAGACCGAGCAACGCATCGAGGTACGGATGGCCCGGCAGCGCCGGCTCGCCGAGGACCCGCCGTTGCGGATCACCGCGATCTTCGGTGAGGGTGCGATCCGCCAGCAGGTCGGCGGCCCCGAAGTGATGCGCGCCCAGCTGGATCACCTGGCCGACCTGATGACCCGCCATCCGGAGCAGATCCGGGTGCACATCATCCCGTACTCGGCCGGCGCCTACCCGGCGCTCGGAGCGCCGTTCCAGATCCTGTCGTTCCCGTCGACCCGGGTGCCGGACCTGGTCTGGCAGGAGGTGCTGACCTCCAGCGACATCATCGACCAGTCCAGCCGGGTCGCCGACTACACGATCACCTTCGGGGAGACCCTGGAGCGGGCGTTAAGCTTCGAGGAGTCCCTCGCCCTGATTCGCCAGGTCGCCCAGGAGATGACATGACCGAGCACACCCCCGCACGCGGCTGGTACACGTCCTCCCGCAGCGCGAACAACGCCGCCTGCGTCGAGGTCCGCCTCGGTGCCGACACCATCGGCGTACGCGACTCCAAGGACCGCGGCGGCCCAGCGCTCGCCTTCGACCCGGCCGCCTGGACCGGCTTCCTCACCACCATCAAGGCCACCGACCCTCACTGAACTGCGGTGAGCGCGGCCACCAGCGGATCGGGCCTTGCGGTTCCGGCGCAGCTGGCGGTATCCCACGCCACGTACTTCGGCGAGGCAGGACGGGCCTGGATCGCGGCGCTGCCGCAGCTGACCACGGCCATCATGGACAGCTGGGGGCTGCGTCGCGACGGGCCATCGAGCTGCGGCGCGATCGCCCTGGTGCTGCCCGTCGTGCAGGCCGACGGGTCACCGGCGATGCTGAAGCTGCAGCCGATCGACGAGGAGACCGTCGGTGAGCCGGCGGCGCTGCGGGCCTGGGGCGGCGACGGCGCGGTACGCCTCCTGCGGCACGACGCGAGCTCCGGCACGATGCTGCTGGAACGACTCGATGCCGACCGTACCCTGGCAGTCGTCCCCGACGACCTGGCCGCGTTACGGATCCTCAGCCAGCTGCTCGCCCGGCTGACCTCGGTGGTCGCCCCGCCCGACATACGCCGCCTCGCCGATGTCGCCGCCGGGATGCTCGACCGGGTGCCGCAGGCGCTGGTACGGCTACCCGCCGCAGACCATCCGCTGGTCCGGCGGTGCGCGGCGGCTGTCGAGGAGCTGCTGCCGGAGGCCGGTGACCGGCTGCTGCACTGGGATCTGCACTACGACAACGTCCTCGCGTCCCGGACCGAGTCGGCCGGGTCCGCCCCGGCCGCGTCCGGCGCTCGGGAGCCGTGGCTTGCGATCGACCCGAAACCACTCGCCGGAGACCCTGCGTTCGAGCTGCTTCCCGCCCTGCACAACCGGTGGAACGACGTGGTCGTCACTGGCGACGTGCCCCGTGCGGTCCGCAGACGCTTCGACCTGATGACCGAGATGCTGGGTGTCGACCGGCAACGGGCGGTCGGTTGGATGCTCGGCCGAGTACTGCAGAACCTGCTCTGGGAGTCCGGAGCCGGCGGCCCGGCGTGGCACAGCACGCCCGACCGAGCCATCGCCCACGCCCTACTGCGCGAGGGCTGACCGGAGGGCCCGTCCGTCCGCCGACTGGGGCTGATCGGATGCGTGTGGTCTGACAGGCTGTCGGCGTGTCGGGTCGATGGCGCGTAGTGGACCACGTTGGGCGCGGTGCGCCCGGTCAGCAGGTCGAGTGGAACAGGCCGCCCACCGGCCGCGTCGCGGCCATCTCGTTGTAGTGCTGCACCGCTTGCGTCGTCTCGGCGACGTACGGCGTGATGCCGTGCCGGTCGAGAAGCTCAAGTGTGCGCGGGTCGATCTGAAGCTGGAGCTGCATCCCACGGGACAGGACGATCGCGGTCGCGCCGTTGCGCAGCAGTTCCTCGACGTCCTCCGGTTGAATCCCTGGGCTGTGCCGGGTCTCGGTCTCGGACCAGTCCCAGGCCCGGCCGCCGCCTGGGTAGAGCATGAAGTCCTTGCCGGTTCCGAGGCCTTCGACGTCCATCTGTCCCCACGAGATCTCCAACACCCTGGGGGAGGGCTGCGCGGCGTCGGTCATCACGATCTCCGTTCTAGCCGTCGCGGCCTGCCGACAGGGATTCGGCTGCCGCGCGGTTTCGCGTAACGGGCACGAGCCGGCTCTGCGGTGATCTCGATCTCGACTCGCGCCACGGTGAACACCGATGGTCCTCCAGCGCCTCCTGGTCCGCCAGTAGCGAGATGCTCACACCAGCGGCGGTCGGTCGATGAGCTCGACGAACATGATGAGCTCGTCAAGCACATCGAGAACGAGCATCCCTGATCGGTCGGGACTCTAAACCGATGTTCCGGTGACCCGGCCTTAGCCTCGATCCACCGACGCGGTTGCCGCTGTATGTTGGTTGATCATTTCTGTGTTGGGTGGTGCGGCGGGCGTGAGGGAGTCGCCGATCACGTGATCGGCTTGCTCCGAGGGTGAGTGTTCGGGGTGGAACGGGATTGTGGCCTGTGGTCGGGCCGCCTGGTTTCGGCTGGTGGGGTGTGGTCAGCCGGGTGCCGGTCGGACGGCGGTGAACAGGTTGTCGAACGCCGCCTGCCAGGGCCGGTACTCGGGCAGGTGCAGGTGGATGGTGCGGGCCCGGTGGGCGAGGCGGGCCGCGACGGTGATGATCCGGGTCCGGATGGTGGCGGGTCTGGCGGTCGACCAGGTGCCCGCGGCGAGGTGTCCGGCGGCGCGGGTGAGGTTGTG
>NZ_JBHMIO010000078.1:0-11865 GCF_048060275.1 Micromonospora sp. LOL_015 | reverse complement strand
CCAAACCGGCGGACGAACCCCGCCTCGCCGCTTGACACAACCCATAGGGACACCCCCCCGAAGCGGGTCGACCAGCCGGGCTCCCCGTCGAGGTCAGCGGCGGAAGTGGAACCAGTTGACGTTGACGAAGTCGTTCGGCTGGCCGCTGCTGAAGGTCAGGTAGACCGTCTGCCGGCCGGTCACCCCGGAGACGTTGCCGGGCACCGTACGCCAGGTCTGCCAGCCGCCGGTGTCACCGACGGCGAAGCTGCCGATCGGCGCGGCGGTCGGGCTGCCGATGCGGACCTGGACCAGGCCGCTGGCCCCGGCACCGGCACCGGAGGCGACCCGGGCGACGAAGTCACGCGGCGGTGTCGAGCCGAAGTCGACGTTGTCGTAGCGGGCCCAGTCGCCGTCGGCCAGCCAGCCGATGTTCTGGCCGCCCTCGCTGCACGCCTCGGTCCCGACCCCGTTGTGGGCGTTGAACGCCTCGGCCTGGATCGCGGCGTACGCGTTCACCCCACCGCCGGGCGGCGGGGTGGTCGGCGGTGGTGGGGTGGTCGGCGGCGGGTTCGACCCGCCGCGGGTGTAGACCGCGACGTAGTCGACCAGCATCGGTACGCCGGAGACGGTGTTCGCGGTCGGCGTGGTGGAGCCGGCGACCCCGTTCGGGAAGGCACCGCCCATCGCCACGTTGAGCAGGATGAAGTAGCCGGCGTGGGTGGTCATGTTGGACCAGTGCGGCTCGGGGATCTGCCCCTGGGTGACCGTGTGGTAGTGCTGTCCGTCGACGTACCACCGCAGTTGCTGCGGGCTGGCGCTGGCGTCCCACTCGAAGCGGTAGGTGTGGAACGCCGACTGGCAGGAGGCGCCGGGGCAGGCCCGGGACCCGCCGATGCCGTTGAACTCGTCGCACGGTCCGCCCGGGGCAACGCCGCAGTGCAGTACGCCCCAGACGTTGTTCAGGCCGTTGACGTTCTCCATCACGTCGAACTCGCCGATCGCCGGCCAGTTCTGGTAGTTGCCCCGGTACGGCGAGCCGAGCGCCCAGAACGCCGGCCAGTAGCCGGAGGCGGCGGCCCCGGTCACGTTCGGCACCTGGATCCGGCCTTCGATCGCCATCACGCCACCGGACGGCGGCTTGAAGTTGCTGCGTACCGTCTCGATCCGGGCCGAGGTCCAGTTGCCGGCGCCGTCGCGGATCGGGGTGATCCGCAGGTTGCCGTTGCCGTCGTGCCGGACGTTGGCGGTGCTGTTGGTGTAGGTCTGGATCTCGCCGGTGCCCCACTGTGGCGGGCCGCCGGGGTAGCTGGTGCCGGTGTCGATGATCCAGTTGGCCGACGAGGGCAGGGTGTTGGCGGCACCGGTGAAGTCGTCGCTCCAGAGCAGGTCCCAGCCGCTGGGGGTGGGCGGGATCGCGGCGTTGGCGTGCGCGGTGACCGAGGTGACGACGGCGGTCGCGGTGAGCGCCGCTGCGGCGGCGACGATCCGGGTACGGATGGGGCGACGAGGGCGTCGCGGGGGTGAATTCATCACTGGCCTCTCTGCTGGGGTGTGGGCCGGTCACGGCCTGCTGGGGGGTGGCCGCTCGCCGACTCTTGGTCCGGATCAGGGCAGATGTCGCCGACCGGCTGAGAGCGTTCTCTCCGGCACGGTTGCCGATCTTCGGTCTTGAGATATCAGAACTGATGGGGACGGTCGGGGATCGCTCAACTCATCGAGAGAGCGCTCTCAGAGTTGTACGTCTCCAGGTCGGACTTGTCAACCGATGTCGATGTCGCAACCGGCGTGGAGACTGGCTCTGAACCCGTCCGGCCAGGCCGGACAGCTCGTAAAGTCAGTTGAATCCCTGCATAGCAGTGGATAAGGAGACAAGGTGCGCGTGTCGCATGGAGGAGTCCGGTGAACGGCTGGTTCGAGCAGACCATAGTCTCGACCGGCCGGCTGCCGCTGTTCTGTTTCTTCGTCGGCGTCGTCCTCGGCTTCGCGTTCATCCGATTCTCGGTCCGGATGATCCGGGCACAGGTGCGCTGGTGGCCCGGCAACGTCACCCGGGGCGACCTGCACATCCATCACGTCGTCTTCGGGGTGGTCTTCATGCTGGTCGCCGGGGTTGCCGGGCTGGCGATCCCGGTGGAGACGACCGTGTGGCGAGCGGTGGCGGCCGCGCTGTTCGGCGTCGGCGCCGCGCTGGTGCTCGACGAGTTCGCCCTGCTGCTGCATCTGAGCGACGTCTACTGGTCGGAGCGCGGCCGCACCTCGATCGACGCGGTCTTCGTGGCGGTCGCCGTTTCCGGGCTGCTGCTACTCGGCCTGCGACCGCTGGGGGCCAACGAATTCCTCACCGGCGAGACCGACCCGGCACAGTTCGCCGGCGCCGCGCTCATCGTGATCAACCTGGTGCTGGCAGCGATCACCCTGCTCAAGGGCAAGATCTGGACCGGGCTGCTGGGACTGTTCCTGCCGGTCCTGCTGATCGTCGGCGCGCTACGGCTGGCCCGGCCGCACGCGCCCTGGGCGCGCTGGTTCTACCGCGGCGAGAGCCGCTGGGCCGAGTGGCGACGAGCCAGGTCCGCCGACCGCGAGCGCCGCTACCGGCAACCAATCATCCTGGCCAAGATCCGGGTCCAGGAGCTGATCGCCGGTCGGCACGACCTGCCGCTGCCCCGGCCACCCCGGCGCGAACGCTGAACCGACCGCCCATCCGCGAACGCTGAGCCGACCGGCGCGGCCGGCGGCACCGCAAAGCCGTACCGCCGGGTCGTCCGAAGGCGCAGGATGGCCCGATGACCAGCAGTACTGTCGCCGCCGAGCCGGCCCGGCACCGGCCCGACGCGCTGACCGTCGGTGTGGAGGAGGAGTTCCTGCTCGTCAACCGCCGGTCGGGTGCCGCCGCACCGGCGGTCGCGGCGGTGCTCGCCGAGATCCCGCCGGAGCTGCGCGGGCAGGTGCAGCGGGAGTTCCAGACCAGCCAGATCGAGATCGGCAGTCCACCCGGCCTGGACCTACGGGCGCTGCGGCGTACCCTCGGGACGCTGCGCGCCGGGGTCGCCGACGCCGCCGAGCGGGCCAGTGTCCGGCTGCTCGCCGTCGGCACCGCACCGGTCGCCGGTCCGCAGCCCGACGTGGTTGACGACCCACGCTTCCACCGGATCGTCGAACGGTACGGCAAGCTGCTGCCCGGCTCGGGCACCAACGGGCTGCACGTGCATGTCGCGGTCCCGGACCAGCAGGTCGGCGTACAGGTGCTCAACCACCTCCGCCCGTGGCTGCCGGTGCTGCAGGCGGCGACCGCCAACTCACCGTTCTTTCACGGCGTCGACACCGGGTACGCCAGTTGGCGGTCGGTGATGTGGCAGCGTTGGCCGGCGGTCGCCCCGGCCCCACAGCTACGCTCGTACGAGCACTACCGGTCACTGGTCGACGACCTGACCACCGCCGGTCTCATCCTGGACGAAGGGATGCTCCACTGGTACGCCCGACTGTCGGCGCACTACCCCACCGTCGAGGTCCGCATCGGCGACGTCTGCCCGAGCCTGGACGACACGATCCTGCTCGCCGCACTGGTCCGCGGTCTGGTCGGCACCGCGCTCACCGCGGTGGAACAGGACCGGCCACCGGTCGACGTGGAGCATCATGTGCTGGTCGCCGCCCACTGGCGGGCCGCGCACGACGGACTGGAGGGGCAGGCCGTGGACCTGGCCACCGGGGCACCCGCGTTGCGTCCCGGCTGGCATCTGCTGCGCCGGCTGGTCGACACCGTCCGCCCCGAGCTCGACCGGCACGGCGACGTCGCGCTGGTGGACTCGCTGCTGGGCCGGCTGCGGGCCCGGGGCACCGGGGCGGCCCGGCAGCGGGCCGTGCACGCCGGCACCGGCGACCTGGGCGCCGTGGTGGACTACCTGGCCGCGCAGACCCGCAGCCGGTCGATCATCCCGGCACCGCCGCACGTGACCGCTCCCCCGCCGGACCGGCCGCCACTCCCCCCACCGGACCGCTGATCCGGTCCGACCGGACCCGACTGGAGAAGATGTGAAATGGCGCAACGGATGGTGGTGATCGGCGGTGACGCGGCCGGCATGTCGGCCGCGTCTCAGGCCCGGCAACTGCGTGGCCCCGACGAGCTGAGCATCGTCGCGTTCGAGCGGGGCCGGTTCACCTCGTACTCGGCCTGCGGAATCCCGTACTGGATCTCCGGCCTGGTCGACGACCCGCAGGAGCTGATCGTCCGCGATCCGGAGACGTTCCGCCGCGACCACCACATCGACGTCCGCATCCGGCACGAGGTCACCCGGATCGACCTTGCCGCGCGGGAGGTGGTGGCCACGTCGTTCGGCGACGGCGGGCGGGAGGTCCGCGAGCCGTTCGACACCCTGGTGTACGCCAGCGGAGCGGCGCCGGCGCAGCCGCCGTGGGCGGGCAACGCCGCCGCCGGCGTGTTCGGGGTGCAGACTCTCGAGGACGGTGCGGCGCTGCGGGACTGGCTCGATCAGGAACCGGTGCCGCGTCGGGCGGTAGTGGTCGGCGGTGGGTACATCGGGGTGGAGATGGCCGAGGCGTTGATCCGGCGTGGCCTGGCGGTAACCCTGGTGGAGCGCAGCCCACAGCCGATGTCCACGGTCGACCCGGACATGGGAGCGCTGGTCCGCTCAGCGCTGGTCGGGCTCGGCATCGACGTGCGTACCGGCGTAACGGTCACCGGCCTGCACGAGCGGGACGGGCGGGTCTGCGAGGTGCTGACCGACGAAGGCGCGGTGCCGGCCGACGTCGTGGTGCTGGGTCTGGGCGTACGGCCGAACACCGGGCTCGCCGAGCAGGCCGGCCTGCCGATCGGCGTCACCGGCGGCGTCCGTACCGATCTGCAGATGCGGGTGATCGGGGTGCCCGACGTGTGGGCGGCCGGCGACTGCGTCGAGACCTTCCACCGGGTCAGCGGCCGGCCGGTGCACATCCCATTGGGCACCCACGCCAACAAGCAGGGCCGGGTGGCCGGGATCAACATCGGCGGCAGCTACGCCACTTTCCCCGGGGTGATCGGCACCGCGATCACCAAGGTCTGTGACCTGGAGGTGGCCCGCACCGGGCTGCTCGAACGCGAGGCGACGAAAGCCGGGTACGCCTATGTGAGCGCCACCGTGGAGTCGAACAACCGGGCCGGATACTTCCCCGGTGCCGCACCGATGACCATCAAACTGATCGCTGAGCAGCACACCGGGCAGCTGCTGGGTGGTCAGATCGTCGGCACCTCGGACGCGGCGAAGCGGATCGACGTGCTGTCCGTCGCGGTGTGGAACCGGATGTCGGTGGCCGAGATGACCGCCCTCGACCTGGGCTACGCCCCGCCGTACTCGCCGGTCTGGGATCCGGTGCTGGTCGCCGCCCGGCGGGCCAACAACGCCGTCGCCGAGACCCCGTGAGCCGGCGCCCGCCCGGACCGGGCGGGTGGCGGTTGCCGTCGGGCGTGCCGTTAGGCTTGGCGGGTGGACTCGGCGACCCACCCCAGCGGCGATCACCTGCGCGTCTCCGACGCCGAGCGGGAGCAGGTGGTGGAGCTGCTCGGCCAGGCGACCGCGGAAGGCCGGCTGACCCTCGACGAGTACGCCGACCGGGCCACCGAGGCACATCAGGCCAAGACCCGGGGTGAGCTGGCCCGGCTCACCGCCGACCTGCCCACCGAGCCGTCGGGTGGGCTGCCGGCCGCCGCCGGGCCGGGTGCGCTGGCGGCGCGCGATCCGGCGTACCCGGCGGTACCGGGCGGCGGCGCGACGCCGCCCGCCCCGGTGGAGCGGATGGTGGCGATCTTCGGTGACGAGGTGCGCAAGGGGCACTGGCTGGTGCCGGACCGGGTGGAGGCGCGGGCGGTCTTCGGCGACTGCAAGATCGAGTTGCAGGATGCCCAGATCCAGCATCAGGTGACCACTATCGAGGCGACTGCCATCTTCGGCTCGGTCACCGTGTACGTGCCGGAAGGGGTCGACGTCCGGATGACCGGCACGGCGGTGTTCGGTGACAAGAAGTCAAAGTTGACCGCACCGCCCCGGCCCGGTGCCCCGATCATCCAGGTGAGCTGCAACGTGATCTTCGGTTCGGTCGTGGTGCGGCCACCGAAGCGCAAATGGTGGTGACGGCGGCGGGTCAGCCCGGTTGGCAGGTCGGGCACCAGTAGGTGTTCCGGGCGGCCAGCACCCCGGCGGCCACGGTGGCGCCGCAGCACAGGCAGGGTTGGCCGGCGCGCCGGTAGACGTACACCTCGCCACCGTGCCGGTCGTTGCGCGGCGCCCGGCCCATCGCCTCCGGCAGGTGCTCGTCGCGGATGGTGTCGATCCGGCCCCGGCGCACCCCGATCCGCATCAGAGCGACCAGGTCGGACCAGATCCGCTGCCACTGGTCGGCGGTCAGCCGCCGGCCGGGCATGGTCGGCGCGATCCCGGCCCGGAACAGCACCTCGGTGGCGTAGACCAGACCGACCCCGGCGACGATCGTCTGGTCGAGCAACAGCGCACCGAGTGGCCGGGCGCTGCGCCGGATCCGTCCGCCGGCGGTGTCCGGGTCGGCGTCGTCGCGCAGCGGGTCGGCACCGAGCCGGTCGCGCAGGGCGTCGGTCTCCGCCTCGGTGAGCAGTTCGCAGGCAGCCGGCCCGCGCAGGTCCAACCAGTGCCGTCGGGCGGCTTCGCCGGCTGCCACTGCTGGTCCGTCGGCTGTCCCTGCCGGCCCGCCGACCAACCGCAGCCGGATCTGCCCGACCGGTGCCGGCGGCTGTCCCGGCCCGTCGGCGACGGTGCCGTAGAGGCCCAGGTGCACGTGCAGGATGCCGCCGCCCGGACCGCCCCGGTAGTGATGCAGCAGGTGCTTGCCGTACGCCTCGGTGGCGGCGAGGGTGGCGCCGGTGAGTCGGGCGGCGCCAGCGGCGAACCGACCCTGCGGGCTGGTCGCGACGATCTGCGCTCCGCCGAGTACGGCGTGGTGGTGGGCGGCCAGCCGATGGATGGTGTGGCCTTCGGGCATGGCAGCAGAGCCTATCGGCAGCAGCCGGCTTGACCATGGCCAGACCCGACTGATTGTATGTTGCTCAACTGTTGACTACCTGACGATTTACTTCGTCGCTCGTTCGGAGGTCCTGTGCCCACTCGCACCACCGTCCTGCCGATCCCCGTCACCGGCAAGCGGAGCGTGAACGCCTATCTCCTGCTCGGTCGCCGACCGGTCATCGTCGACGCCGGGATGCCCGGCAGCGGCGGAAAGATCCACGCCAGTCTGATCCGCCACGGGGTGGACCCGTCCGAGGTGGCGCTGATCGTGCTCACCCACGGGCACACCGACCACTTCGGCTCCGCCGCCCGACTGCACCAACTCACCGGGGCACCGGTCGCCGGTCACGTCGCCGATCTGGCTCAGTACCGGGCCGGCGCGAGCCGGCGGCCCTATCTGCCGACCGGGCCGACCGGGCGGCTGATCATGCGTACCGGGGTGCTCGACCGACCGGTCCGGCCGGTCGAGCCCGACCTGTTGATCGACGGCGAACTGCGGCTCGACGACTACGGTGTGGCCGGCCGGATCGTGCCCACCCCGGGCCACACCGCCGGTTCGATCTCAGTGCTCACCGACGACGGCGACCTCGTCGCCGGAGACCTGGTCGCCAGCTCGATGCTAGGCCTGCTCGGCAGCCGGCCGGCCAACCCGCCGTTCCACGATGACCCAGCCGGCAACCTCGCCAGCCTGCGGCGGATGCTGGCCCTCGGCCCGGCGACGCTGCACGTCGGGCACGGCGGCCCGCTCGACCCGCGCCGGGTCGCCCGCTGGGCGGCAAGGGAGGAGAAGCGGCTCAGCCGATTGGCCGGGCGCGGCCGACTAACCCGTCGTCGGGCCGGCGTCGGCACCGATCAGTAGCTTGCCGATCAGGCCGACCAACTGGTTCCGCTCGTCGGCGGTGAGGCGCTCGAAGAACCGGGTCTCGAGGGTCGCCGCGTCGGCCGAGATCGTCGCGAGGGCCGCCCGACCGGCCGGGCTGATGGTGACGATGTACGCCCGCCGGTTGGTCGGATTGCGCTGCCGGGTGACCAGACCGGCGCGTTCCAACGCGTCGACCGTGCCGACCATCGTGGTTCGGTCGGTCCGTAGCCCGTCGCTGAGCTCCTGCTGGGAACGGGGACCGGTGGCGTCGAGCATGCCCAGCACCAGGAACTGGGTGAGGTTACGGCCGGTACGCGCGGCGGCGGCCTCACCAATGCGGGTCGCCGCAGCCCCGGCGCGGCAGAGACCGACGATGTGCCGTTGCCACAGCAGCTGACGGAAGTAGTCCGTGAGCTCCGGCGGATCGTCGGGACCGCGCGTTCCATGATCCGCTTCCGGTCCTGTTGGCCTCACCGACACCGCTACACCCGCCCATGATCGGAACCTGACCGTCCGAGGGTATCGCCACCCGCTTGACCGTGACTGGTGTGGCGGACCGGACATCCGGGTACGGCAAGCCGACAACCGCCGGAGACCCGCGCAGCCGCAGTGCGGTCCGGCGTACCGATAAGGAGGTCTGTCATGGTCAGGATTCCCTCGCTGTCCCGGCGCACGGAGCCGACGCGGCCGGCGGACGACCCGCCACCGATTGGCGGTACCACCGCGACCGCGACCGGCACGGCCGACGCCGCAGAGGCCGACACGACGCGGAGCGACACGACCCGGGCCGGGGTTACCGACCCGGCCACCCGGCCGTCGCCGCCGGGACCGCGCCCCGAGCCACCCAACCGGGAGGGCGGCGACCCCCGGCCGGCTCCCCCGCCGACACCGGCCGGGCCACGGCCCCGGGCCAGCCTGCTGGCCACCGTCAGTTTGATCACCGGGATCACCGGCGCGCTGTTCGTGCTGTCCGGGCCGCTGGCACCGTACGGGATCGCGATCGGGGTGATCGCCCTCGCCACCGGCCTCGGCGGGATCTCGGCGACGGCCCGCCGGCACATCGCCGGCCGGACAGAGGCGCTGACGGGCATCGTCGTTGCCCTCGGGACGATGATCGTCGGCAGCCTGGCGCTGACCGGCGCGCTGAGCTGGCTGACCACCGAGACCGACATGGTGCAGCAGGTACGGCAGTGGCTTGATTCACAGTTTGCCGGAATCTTCTGACGGGCAATCGTGACCTCGGGACGGTGGTCTCACCGTCCCGCAGGCCCAGCAGCGGTGGTTCACCGCACGAGGGCCGACCGAACCGGTGGTTCACCGGGCACCGCATCTTCGGGGGCGACAGCGTGGTCGCTCCCCGAAAGCAGGTGGACGCAACAAAGCGCACGTTGGACCCAGCGATGACGCAACGATTCGCCAATACAAGCAACTCTTGACAATGGTTTCTGCGGGTCACAGCCCTTAGCGTGAAGGACAAGCGCCAGCCCACGGCCACCGCCGAGGCGCGCCTTCGACCCCAGGAGCCAGTCGCATGACGATGCACGCCACCCACCGGCAGTACCTGATGTGCCGGCCGACGTACTTCGCCGTGGAATACGCGATCAACCCGTGGATGAACCCGGCCCGCCCCGTGGACCGGGAGCTGGCGATCACGCAATGGGACCAGCTGCGCCGGACGTACCTGGAACTGGGCCACACGGTCGACGAGATCGAGCCGCTGCCCGGTCTGCCCGACATGGTGTTCGCCGCCAACGGCGCCACCGTCATCGACGGCCGGGCGTTGGCCGTGCAGTTCCGCGAGCCGCAGCGGGCCGACGAGGCGCCTGCCTACCGCGACTGGTTGGAGCAGGCCGGCTTCCCGGTGCACGAGGCCAAGCACGTCAACGAAGGCGAAGGCGACCTCCTGGTGGTCGGCGACTATCTGCTGGCCGGCACCGGGTTCCGCACCTCGCACGCCGCGCACGCCCACGCCCAGGAGGTGTTCGGCCGCCCGGTGGTCACCCTGCAACTGGTCGACCCGCGCTTCTACCACCTCGACACCGCGCTCGCCGTGATCGACGAGCGGACCATCGCGTACCTGCCCGAAGCGTTCTCCCCCGGCAGCCAGGCGGTACTGCGCCGGCTGTTCCCGGACGCCGTCACGGCCAGCCTGGCCGACGCCGCCGCGTTCGGCCTCAACGCGGTCAGCGACGGCCGACACGTCGTGCTACCGGTGCAGGCCGACGGGCTGGCGGCGGCGCTGCGCGAACGCGGCTACCACCCGATCGGGGTCGACCTGTCCGAGCTGCGCAAGGCCGGCGGCGGCCCGAAATGCTGCACCCTGGAGCTGAGGAGGTCGAGCCGATGATCGTTGACGGGATGCTGCGGACACCGAGAGCGGTACGGGACGCGGAACGCTGGACCGCGCACAACTACCACCCGCTACCGGTGGTGATCAGCGAGGCCACCGGCGCCTGGGTCACCGACGTCGACGGCCGACGCTACCTGGACTGCCTGGCCGGCTACTCGGCGCTCAACTTCGGCCACCGGCATCCGACCCTGACCGCCGCCGCACACGCCCAGCTGGACCGGCTCACCCTGACCAGTCGGGCGTTCAGCCACGACCGGTTCGCCGACTTCTGCCGGGAGCTGGCCGAGCTGTGCGGCAAGGACATGGTGCTGCCGATGAACACCGGCGCCGAGGCGGTGGAGACCGCGCTCAAGGTCGCCCGCAAGTGGGGCTACCAGGTCAAGGGCGTACCGGACGGGCAGGCGACCATCGTCGTGGCCGACGGCAACTTCCACGGCCGGACCACGACGATCGTCAGCTTCTCCACCGACGCCGAGGCCCGTGCCGACTTCGGGCCGTACACCCCGGGGTTCACCATCGTGCCGTACGGCGACCTCGCCGCGCTGGCCGACGCGATTGACCAGACCTGCGTCGCGGTGCTGCTGGAGCCGATCCAGGGCGAGCAGGGCGTGGTGGTGCCGCCGAACGGCTACCTGACCGGGGTACGGGACCTGTGCACCCGCAACGACGTGCTGTTGCTCGCCGACGAGATCCAGTCCGGACTGGGCCGCACCGGGGCGACGTTCGCCTGCGACCACGAAGGCGTCATGCCGGACATGTACCTCCTGGGCAAGGCGCTCGGCGGCGGCATCGTGCCAGTGTCGGCGGTGGTCGCCGACCGGTCGGTGCTCGGCGTGCTGCGCCCCGGCGAGCACGGCTCGACGTTCGGCGGCAACGCCCTCGCCTGCGCGGTCGCCACCGAGGTGGTCCGGCTGCTGGCCACCGGCGAGTACCAGCGGCGCTCGGCCCAGCTGGGGGCGCGGCTGCACGCCGGGCTCGACGCGCTGTGCGACGACGGCCGACTGCTCGCCGTCCGCGGTCGCGGGCTGTGGGCCGGACTGGACCTGGACCCACGGCGGATGACCGGTCGGCAGGCCTGCGAACGGCTCGCCGAGCGGGGCGTACTGGCCAAGGACACCCACGGTGCGACGATCCGGCTGGCCCCGCCGCTGGTCGTCGACGAGTCCGACGTGGACTTCGCCATCGAACAGCTTTCCCACGTGCTGCGCTGAGCACACCGGCCGGCCGGGGGGCGATGCGCCGCCCGGCCGAAAGCCGGTCGTCCGGCGGTACGGGCAGGGTCGGGGTCAGGTTCCGGGTCAGTCAGTGGAACACGATGGCCCGGCCGCAGGCGATGCTCGCCCGACACGCCTCGTGCAGGGTGAGCCACGCCTGCGTCTCGGCGGAGAAGTTGGTGCCGTCGGGCACCGCGAACAGCCGGGCCGCCTCGGTGTCCGGCAGGTCTCCGGCGGGATCCAGCCGGACGCCGATCGCCGGGGCGCAGCGCCGCAGCTCGGTGAGCAGACCGTGACCCGACGATGCCGCCGCCGGCCACCCCGGCCTCGGCCGGCAGGAACACCGGGTCGCCGAAATCGGCCGGCACGTATTGACATCCTCGCCGCCCTAAACGGCGGCGATTCCAGCCACGCCGCGCGTGACACGCGCGA
>NZ_JBHMIO010000077.1:0-12782 GCF_048060275.1 Micromonospora sp. LOL_015 | reverse complement strand
TCAAACTCCTACAGCTCCAACCAGCCTAAACACCAACCCGGCCGACTTTGCCGTGCCCGTGATGGCTGCGAGCCGCAAGGCACCCCTTCCGATCGACAGCGTCCGGGAGACACCTGATTCGAGAGCAAGCGTTCCGCTTTTAACGACTGACGCGGGTGCGGTCGGCGGCGTACAGCTCGGTTGAGCCGTCAGCGCGGCTGATCACGAGGATCGGCACGCCTTCCGACAGGTCCAGGTCACGGCGCTCGGTCGGGCTCGGCATGCGGGCAGAGGCAGTGTCGCCCTTGCGGAGCGTCACGGTGTCGGTGAACTCTGCCTCTCGGACGAACGTGCCGCGTGGCCGCTGCACACTGACCAGACCTTCGGACCGCAGGATCGAGACAGCCTGCCGGACACTCGTGCGGCTCAACCCATACTCCTGAGCCATCCGAAGCTCACTGGGCAACGACGCGCCAGGCTGAAGCTCGCCGGACAGTATCCGGTTTCGTAGCAGGTCCGCGAGCTGGCGAAACACCGCCCGGTCAGCGTTGGGGTCGATCACAACGCCACGCTACGTAGCAGATGACCCTACGTCTTATTGTATCTACGTACCTACATTGGTACCTTGACGGCCGAGCGAGCTTTGGCTCGACGCAAGGCACATGACAGTTAACCCACAAGGAGAAGTCGTGGAGCAGCGGAGTAGGCGGCAGCGGGTGGTGTCTCGGCGGGGCGTACTCGTGGAGCCTTGGCAGGTCAGGGCGATGCAGTTCGACACCCGGTGGCGTGGGCTGGACCCAGCGGCGGTGTACGCGTACCTGCGGCAGCTCGCCGACGAGCTGGACCGGCTCACCCGGCAGGCCGCCGTCGACCGGGCCGAAGCCGACCGGCTACGCGAAGGGCTGCGGCAGTGGCGGCAACGCCACGTCGGCTGCCAGTTCAACGACCCGCCCGCCGGCGTCTACCGCTCGGAGCACCAGCGCCAGACCGGCAACGGAGGCCACTGGTGAGCGACGAACCGCGCTGGACCATCCACCTGCCGACCCGGCTCACCGACATCGAAGCCGCCGCCCGGCTCGCCGCCGCGCTGCGGGACTCGCTCGGCCACCTCGACGTCGTCGACTTCGCCGACACCACGCTGTCCGCCACCGACCGCCCGTCGCTGCGTACCCGGGTATGGGGTGACCCCGGCCCCGACCCGGCCGGCGGCGACCCGGTCAGCGACCGCACCGCGTCGGCCGATGACTGACCCTGTCCCCCGCCAGGTCGAGATCGACCACCTGACGGAGCTGGTCGACCGGCACGCACCGCGCGCCGACGGCTGCGCCTGCGGCGACCCGCTCACCCCCACCGGCCGCTGCTGGCGCACCGACGTCGCGCTCAGCCGGCTCCACGACCTCGGCGTCCACGTCGCCGCCGCCGACCCACCGGAGGAAACCGGATGAGCATGCACGTCCCCGTCCGCCCCAGCTGGGCCTGCGCCGGCTGCGGCCACGCCTGGCCGTGCCTCGACGGCCGACAACAGCTCAAGATCGAGTACGCCGACGCCCGCGTCTCCCTGTCGGTCTACCTCGCCACCAACATGGTCGAGGCGATGACCGACCTGCCGGGCGGGAACGGCAACTTCTACTGGCGGTTCCTCGGCTGGCTGTAATGTCGATTCTGCTTCCCGGCGACGAGCCGATGCACTACGAGGACGGCTCACACCGCTGGATCCCGCCCGAACCGGACTACGACCAGGCGACCTGGGAGAACCAGGTACGCGAACACCAACGCGAGCACCGCAGCCGCCCGGACCCGCCGCCGCCCCGCTACCGTCTCATTCGGAGGACCGCCGCCGGGTGAGCCGGCCCGGCCGTACATCAGTGGGAAGAAGGTGGTCGACGTGGCCCAGGCTGCGATGGTGCGGCGGGTGGCCGCCGCCCGCGCCGCAACCGACGCGGGCCCGGCGATGGCGGCGGTCGGCACGCTGGCCGCGGTGCTGGTGCTGGCCCGCCAGGCCCGTCCCGTCGTCGAAGCCGCCGCCTGGTCGTGGCGCTTCGCCGAGCAGGCGCCGACCACCATCGTCGGCCCGATCGGCGTGGCCCGGCTGGCCGGCTGGGCGCTGCTGGTCGCGGCACTGGTCGCCGGCTGGCGTACGGCCGCCGCGCTCGGCGCGTGCGCCGCCGTGGTCGCCGAACTGGCAATGCTAACCACCGGTGTACGCGACCACGCCGCGCCCGGCTGGCACCTCCTGCTCGCCCTGATCGTCGCCGTACCGCTGGGCGGGTCGCTGCTGCCTGCCGACGGTGGTGGCCGCGAGCAACGACCGCTTCCGGGCCGGTTCTGGGCCGCAGCGGTCGCGATAGGGCTGTGTGCGGCGCTCAGCGCCGCCGGCCCGCCACTGGTGGCGGAACAGTCCGACGGCTTCATGTTCATCAGCAACATTGCGGTGGCGCGCATCGGGTTCGGCGCTCTGGCGTTGATCGCGTTGTTCAGCCTCGTCGCGGTGTCGGCGCTGCCGGCAGCCGTACGCCGCCGGGCGGTGGTGCTGCTGGCGACGCTCGCTGTCGTGCTGGCATCGACGCAGCTCGGCTACGACGGAGCGTTCATGTCGGTGATCGACTACCCGGTCCTGGTCAACCAGCCCGTCATGGCGTTGATGCTGGCCGCCGTGGCAGCAACCGTGGTGCTGGCACTCGGCGCGCTCGCGGTGCGTGCACGGGAAGGAGCGAGCAGGTGACGCCGACACCCCTTGGCGATGCTCGGCGGAATCTCGCGGAGATGCCGCCCTGGGCGAAATCTGTCCCGGACTCCGAGGCCGACCAGCTGATCGCGGAGTTGGGCGCCCTGCTCGGGACGAAAGAACGCTGGCAGCGCTCGATTCGGTGACTGAGCTGCTCGCGCAGTGGCGGCAAACGGCGGAGATATACCACGACCCGGCACTGCTGGAGATCATCAGCAGGGAGCCGGAGGGCGACTTCGGGACGGTCGAGCGCCCGCAGAGCACCCCGGATCACCATCGTCATCGTTGATCAACTGTAGTTTCGTGCGACGGGGCCGCGTGGAACTAAAGTTTTTCTGTAGTTCCACGCGAGGGTCACCGCTCTCCTCTGCGCCTGTCCAGGGGCCCCTTGACGTCGTGCTGGCCACCGTGGCGGCAGCCGTCTCGCAGCACAGCCCACGGTGGTTCCGCAGCTCGACGTTCTCGTCACGATGTGAGGCTGAGATACCTGTTCTCTGCCGGGTGAGGTATCTCAGCCTCACATCGTGTCCAGGCACAGCTCGCAGTCGGAGCAGTCGGGGCAGTCGCGACAGTCGGATCGGTGACGTAACCCGTCGCCGGGACAGCAGAAGGCGGACGCTGACGGCACAGTGGCCCGATGCCCCGCACCGCACGGATTCCTCGCGAGCTGCGCCTGAGGCCCTTCTCCGGCAGCGCCGCAGTAGCCGCCGGGCTGATCACCAAGCGGAGTTTGACCGGCCCCAGCTGGCGCCGGCTCTTCTCTGACGTGTACGTCCAAGCAGCGGCGTTCGACGACCGCGACCACCGGATGTGGTGCGAGGCGGCGGCGGTGAAACTACCGACCGGTGCGGTCAGTGGCCTGAGCGCGGCGTACCTGTGGGGTGTGGACATGCTCCCCCGCCGCAGCCCGGTGCACGTCACCCTGCCCCGCTCGGCGCGGCCCGATCGCCACCCGCGGTTGGCCGTCACCCACCAGTCACTCGGTGC
Source organism: Micromonospora sp. LOL_015 (assembly GCF_048060275.1). NCBI lineage: Bacteria > Bacillati > Actinomycetota > Actinomycetes > Micromonosporales > Micromonosporaceae > Micromonospora > Micromonospora sp. LOL_015. The sequence goes on along the minus strand of NZ_JBHMIO010000077.1, from coordinate 9,091 downwards.
TGGGGACGTGATCCGGCTGTTCGGCGGGATACCGCTGACCACCGAGGCCCGTACGGCGTTCGATCTGGGCAGGTCGCTGCCGCGCGCCGACGCGCTGGCCGCCGTCGACGCGCTGTTGCACCGCCGGGTGCTGCGCCGCGAGACGCTGGCACGCTACGTCGACTCCCACGCCGGCCTGCCCGGTGTACGGCGGGTACGGGAACTCCTGCCCCTCGTTGAGCCGTTGAGCGAGTCGCCGATGGAGTCGCGGCTGCGCCTGTTGCTGCACGATGCCGGCCTGCCGCGCCCGACGCCGCAGTACGAGATCCGCCTCCGTGCCAGCGACGCGACAGACGGTACCGGCTCTGCCTCCGCATTCAGTGGCGCGGCGCGGCGCGGACGTTTCCTGGCCCGGGTCGATCTTGCCTATCCACAGTGGCAGATTGCCATCGAGTACGAAGGTCATCACCACCGGGAGCGGGCGACGTTCCGCCGCGACGTCGGTCGCTTGAACGCCCTGCGGGCAACTGGCTGGCTGGTGCTGCGGTTCACAGCAGACGACGTACTCCGGCAAAAGGGGCAACTCATTCGAACAGTTCAGCAGGCCATCGCCGAGCGCAGCTGACCGCTGCGGCGCTCCGCACGATGTGAGGCTGAGATACCTAAACCGAGGCAGGTTGGGTATCTCAGCCTCACATCGCGGCACAGACTCGACTACTCTTCGGCGGCCCGAACGAACACCCGACAACTCGTCCGGCCGGCCGTTGTGCATTGACGCGCGCTCTGGTTGCATTGCCCGGGTTCGGGGAGTGTGCACACTAGACAGGGGTAGCCGATGGTCGCGGCGTAGGAGACGACGCTGCAGAAGTTGCTCGAAGGCACCAAGCAGTATCGGGTGCCGTTGTACCAGCGGACGTACTCGTGGTCCGAGCAACAGTGCAAGCGGCTCTGGGAGGACATCAAGAAGCTCGCCGACGACCGCCGCGCCGACCCTGCCGCCACCCACTTCATCGGCTCGGTGGTGCTGGCACCCAGCCCGGAAATCGGCCCGGTCGGGGTGCAGGAGTTCCTGGTCGTCGACGGGCAGCAACGCCTCACCACCCTGTCGATCCTGCTCTGCGCAATCCGGGACCACCGGGCCGGAACCGAGGATCCGATGCACCGGGGGCGCATCGAGCAGCTGTACCTGATCAACCAGTTCGAGTCCGATCCGCACCGACTCAAACTCGTGCCCACCCAAGCCGACCGGGACGCGTACCTGGCCTGTGTGGAGTCGGCTCCGCACGCCGGCGACAACGTCTACCGGATCTTCGAGTCGCTGAACAACACCGGCCTGCAGTTGACCCAGGCCGACCTGCTGCGCAACTACCTTTTCATGCGGCTGCCCACCCGGGGCGAGACCGTGTACGAGTCGCTGTGGTTCCCGCTGCAGGATGCTCTCGACCGCAATGACCGTGACCGCAAGAACCTCGAGCTGCTCTTCTGGCTCGACCTGGTGCAGCGCGACGGCCGCGCCAAGCAGACCGACATCTATGCCGCCCACCAGCAGCGGCTCAACGCAATGCGCGGCGAAGCGGAGATCGAGGCGGAGGTACGCCGGTTCAGCCGCCTCGGCGCGCTGCTGAAGATCATCCTGCACCCGGAGAGCGAGCCCGACCTCGAGGTCCGGCGGCGGCTGACCCGGCTGCACGCCTGGGGCGCCACCACCGTCTACCCGCTGCTGCTGCACCTGCTGGACCGCCGTGCGCAGGGCACCGCCACCGCCGGGCAGATCATCGCCGCCATGCGGTACGTGGAGAGCTTCTTCGTCCGCCGCCTGGTGATCGGCCGGGCCACCGCCAACCTCAACCGGATCCTGATGTCCATCGTCACCGAGATGGACCCGAAGCTCCCAGTCGACGAGGCGGTCCGGGCGTACCTGTCGACCGGCCGTAAGCACTACGCGACCGACGCTCAGGTCCGTTCGTCGACCAGGACCATTCCCTTTTTGCTCAACGGCCGCGCGCACCAGCGCAACCTGGTGCTGCAGTGGTTGGAGGAGGCGCACCGCAGCAAGGAGCCGGTGGCCGCCGACTCGCTCAGCATCGAGCACGTGCTGCCGCAGACGCCGACCGCGCAGTGGCGGCAGATGCTCAACGACGACCTCGGGCCCGACGAGAACTTCACCGACGTGCACGAGTCGCTGGTGCACACGATCGGCAACCTGACCCTCACCGGATACAACTCCGAGCTGGGCAACAAACCGTTCGACGCCAAGAAGGCCGCGCTGGCGAGGAGCCCGATCGTGCTCAACCGGGACATCGCCCGGCAGGAACGGTGGAGGCGACCGGAAATCCAGGCCCGCAGCGAGGCGCTGGCCGAGCAGATCATCTCGCTCTGGCCTGGTCCGGCCGAAACCTCCCGCGACCACGACTCCGACGTGCCGTGGGACGTGATGAACCGGGCACTGGCCGAACTGCCCGCCCGGATCGTGGACCACGTACGGCGACGTGGCCGAGCTGATCGGCAGCCACCCGGTGCCGGTCGGGACGCGGCTGGCGAACCACCCGGTGCCGAACGCACACCGGGTGCTGCAGACCGGCGGCACCGTCTCGCCAAGCTTCCGCTGGCCCGATCCGGCCCGTACCGACGACCCGCTCGACCTGCTGCGGGCCGAAGGGGTCGAGTTCGACGGCAGCGGGCGCGCCGCCCCGGAGCAGCGGATTCCGCTGGACGAGCTGGCCCAGCTCGCCGGGCTCAGCACCGACGACCTGCCCCACCCCCGGTCGCCGCGGACCAGCGCGGCGCACGCCGGACGCTTCAGCACGCAGGTGGCACAGCTGCAGGATCCGCCGGTGGTCGCCGCCGTGCAGGCTGTCCTCGACGGCTGGACCGCGCTGGGCGGCAACCTGCTCTACGGCACCGGCGACGAGGCGTCGTGCTTTCTCATCGCCCGAGGCAAGGACCACCGGCTCGGCAACATCTGGCCGGCGACGATCTATCCGAGCGGCAAGTTCGAGATCGTCTTCCAGCACTTCAAGAACCGGGTGCCGTTCGACGACATGGCGCTGCGTGCGGAGTTCCGGCAACGGCTCAACAAAATCCCCGGGGTGAACATCGCGGCGGCCCGGATCGGGCTCCGGCCGGGTTTCCGGCTGCCGGTGCTCGCCGACCCGGCGGCCCGTGAGCTGCTGGTCGAGCAGCTTGGCTGGTTCTACCAGCAGGCGCAGCCGCCGGCCGATGACGACGCCGACGCGGGTGACCAGTTGAGCTGACCGCCAACTGGTGGGCAGTGCCGTCGAGCGGATCGACGGTACGGTGCCACCCGCCGTCCCCGACCGTACCGCTGCTGTTGAAAGGTTTGCCCGTGCCGCAACTCGCCCTCGCCGCCAGCTTCTGGGAAAGCTACGACGTGCTGGAAAAGCCGATCAAAGCCGGAGTACGCAAGGCGATGGCGAAGTTCCAGCAGCTCAGCATCGCCGAGCTGCACGCCGACAAGGGGCTGCACCTGGAGTCGGTGCACAACTCGCGGGACGCCCGGATGCGGACCATTCGGATCACCGACTTCTGGCGCGGGGTGGTGCTCGCCCCCGACGACGGCAGCGACACGTTCCTGCTGACCAACGTGGTGCCACACGACGACGCGTACGACTGGGCGGCGAAACGGCTCTACACGGTCAACACCGCCACCCGGGGGCTGGAGGTCCGCAACGTCGTCGCGATCGAACAGCTGACCCCGGCACTGGAACAGGCAGCGGCAGCGCGGAAACAGGCGGCGGGCGCGCCAACACTACTGTTCGCCGCGCACCCGGACAAGACGTTGCGGCAGCTCGGCATCGACGACCAGGTGCTGCGGGCCGCCCGCACCATCGTCGACAAGGCACAGTTGGAGGCGTTCGGCACGCTGCTGCCGGAGGACCAGTTCGAGGTGCTGCAGTACCTCGCCGAAGGGTTCACCCCGGACGACGTGTACCGCGACATCGTCGCCGAACGCCGCCCAGCCGACGCCGACAGCCAACCCACCGACAGCCTGGAGCTGGCGATCGCCAACACCCGCAGCCGGATCACCCTGGTCAGTGGGCCAGCCGAACTCGCCGAGATCCTGAACAAGCCGTTCGCCGCCTGGCGGATCTTCCTACACCCGTCGCAGCGGCGGGTCGCCTACCGGACCGCGTACGGTGGCCCCACGCAGGTGACCGGCGGACCCGGCACCGGTAAAACGGTGGTGGCGCTGCACCGGGTCAAGCATCTGCTGACCCGCTCCGCCGACCGCCGGGTGCTGCTCACCACGTACACGACGGCGTTGGCGGCGACCCTACGGGAGCAGTTGGCGCAGCTGCTCGGCGACGACGAGGCAGCACTGTCCCGGGTGGAGGTCACCACGGTCAACGCCTTCGCCAGGCGTGCCGTTCAGACGTTGACCGGCCGGGTGCCGTCGCTGCTCGGCGACGTGCCCGAAAGCCAGGTCTGGCGGCGGATCGTCGACCGGCACAAGTTGCCGTGGACCGAGCAGTTCCTGGCCCAGGAGTTCCGGCACGTGATCCTCGGCCACCAGATCGACGACCTGGCCGGCTACCTGCGGGTGACCCGGCGCGGGCGCGGTTCGATGCTCGGGCCGCGGCAGCGGGAGCAGATCTGGCGGGCGGTGCAAACGCTGCGGGCCGACCTGGCCGCCGCTGGTGCCACCACCCACCTACAGCTGTGCGCCGACGCGGCGCGGCTACTCGCCGACGCCGACGATCCGTCGCTCCGATTCCACCACGTGGTGGTCGACGAGGCGCAGGACCTGCACCCGGCGCAGTGGCGGGTGCTGCGGGCGGCGGTACCCGCCGGCCCGGACGACATCTTCCTCACCGGGGATCCGCACCAACGGATCTACGACGCGAAGGTGTCACTGGCCGCGCTCGGGATCCGTACCGCCGGGCGCAGCTTCCGGCTGCGCATCAACTACCGCAGTACGGCGGAGATCCTCACCTGGTCGACCGGGCTGCTCGACGGCACCGGCGTCGAAGGCCTCGACGGGGACGGTCGGGACAACCTGACCGGCTACCGGTCGCTGCTGCGGGGCCGGCAGCCGGCGGTCGCCGGGCAGCCGGACGAGCCGGCCGAGGTGGCGGCCCTGGTGCAACGGGTACGCGAATGGCTGGACCGGGGCGTACGGCCGGCCGAGATCGCGGTCTGCACACGATTCAAGGCCAGGCTGGACCCGGTGCAGTCCGCGTTGACCGAGGCCGGTGTCCCGACCGTACTGGTCAAGGAGCAGCCGGCTGCCGACGTCGACGGGGTCCGGCTGGCGACCATGCATGCGATGAAGGGGCTGGAGTTCCGCTGCGTCGCGGTGCTCGGGGTGACCGCATCGGCGGTGCCCTACGCCCGCAACGTCACCCCTGCGGAGGTGGATCGCATCCAGCACGACAGCGACGTGCTACGGGAACGCTGCGTACTGTTCGTCGCCTGCACCCGCGCCCGCGAAGCCCTGCACGTGTCGTGGACCGGCCAGCCGAGCCAGTTCCTTCCGCGTTAGCTTGTGTCCAGGGTCCCTCGGCCGCCTCCTTGGGCAGGGCGCCCGCTACTCCGGCAACCGCCACGTCAGACCGCCAACAGCCCCCCGTTGCGCACCTCGTCCTTGACCGCGATCAGATTGGCCGCCACGTACGGGATGTGATGCGCGCGGTGCCAGTCGGTCGGGAAGTAGGTGACCAACCTCGACACCTGGAATCGGCACGTGATCTCCGGTACGTACTTGGCGTACTGCCGGTCCGTGAAGTACCAGAACGAGTTCTCGTTGTAGAAGGCCACATGCGTCGGGTCCTGGAACGCTCCCCGGCCGTCGCTGCTCGGCGTCAACGACAACAGCATCCCGCCGGGCGCCAACAAGCGGTACAGCTCGTTGAACAACGCGATCTTGTCCGGGATGTGCTCCAGAAAGTCGCTCGCCCGGATCACTCCGACGCTGCTGTCCGGCAGATCCAGACCCTTGGTGATGTCACAAACCATGTCCACCTCGGATCCGGCATGGACATCGACCCCTTGATAGCCTTCGACCTTGTTGTGCGCTGCCCCCAGGTCGAGCGCGAGCAGGCCCTGCCGTTTGGCCCATGCCAGCGCGTTCAGCTGCACGTTCCGGTCATAGACTTCCACCGTCCGCTGCTGAATCCGGGCGTTGATCTCCGGCACACGCTGGGTGTTGCCCGGATGCATCCGTTGCAGGTAGAGACACTCCGGGATGTGATGGAAGTCCGCAAGCTGATACATGCGACACATGAGGTCTGCATCGTCGGCAACGTCAAGCGACTCGTCGTATCCGCCAGACTTCTCGTAGATGTCACGGCGGAACGCGCGCACATGGTTCGGCGCGTACCAGATGTAGCTGACGTTGTGCGGCGTCGGCGGCAGTGACGTGCAGGCCAGCACCTCGCGCCCATCGACCCGAACATCCCTATATCGCCAACCATGATCGGCAGAAAAGCGACTGCCGTCACGACTGCCATCCTCAGCGATCTGAGCTGTGTCGCTGTAGACCAGGCCGACTTCCGGATTCTCGTCGAAGGCATTGACCACCTTTGCAAGGCAGTCGCTAGCGAGAAGATCGTCGTGATCCAACTCGACGAGTATGTCGCCCGACGCCTCCGCACAGGCCCGCTTCTTGACCGCACCTACGCCGGACACTTCGTCCTGCACCACCAGGCGGATCCGCCGATCTGGCATCTCAGGCCGCCAGCGGTTCCCCTGATTCAGAACGATGACCCACTCCCAGTCGTCGAACGTCTGCCCCTGGAGCGAGCCATGGCATTCATCCAAGAACTTGGTACGATTACTTCCGGTGAAGACCGTCACAGCTGGCTTTTTCATGCCCCTAACCACTCACTGATCCGAGTCATCATCGACATCGTTTCGATACTCTTCGGGAACACTCTCCAGCAGCGCCCCGTCGAGCCGCACCGCCTTCTCGAACGCCGTACGCGCCTCGGCCTCACCGCCCTCATCCACCAACAGAAAACCGAGTCGCAGGTACGCGGTCGACGCCTCATCATCAAGGTCGACGATTTGGCGATACAGACTGATTGACGCCGTCTTGTCACGGCTTTCGAGCGCGATGGCCTTGTTGAACAGGGCAGGTTTGTAGGAGGGGTCAGCCTCCAATGCCCGGTCATAGCTTTCGATGGCCTGCGCAATCTGGTCCCGTGACTGCGCGATGTAGCCGAGGTTGTACCAGGCCAGCACGTTGTTCTCGTCGAGAGCCAGTACTTGCTCGAAAGTCTCCTTAGCCTTCTCAATATCTCCCGACTGGCCTTCGTCGACACCTTTCCGCACCAGGGCGACGAGGTCTTCACTCACGGCTCCGGCATTTTTGGTGTCCGGACCCTGCACCTCTCCGTCGGCAGTACAGGCTGGAACCCCGGCTAGTAGCACCGCACCGCACGCCAGCGATCCGAACATCGTTCGCATTTTCATTTTCCGTCACTCCTAATATAAGATACCCAACACCGAACACTCTCGTTCGTCGACCTTCAGTTCACGCAATGTCTGCACAGACGACATAGACCGTTCCGCCAGTTCCACCAAACTCGGCTTGCCAACCAGTCGGCTCACCGGCAACGGGGATGGGCCGCGATGTGTCGGGGCTTCCCTGGGATTGGAAACCGCCACCGGTAGCGACGTCCCCCGCATCGCACTGCACTTCCAGGAGCCCTGACCCGCCAGCGGAAGCCGAGTTGACGTAGAGATCTGGGAAACCTGCACCCTGCGCACCTTGTGGCCCCTGGGGACCCTGCACGCCTTGGAAGCCCTGCGCTCCTTGCACGCCCTGCGCACCATCAGCACCTTGCGCGCCCTGCACTCCTTGCGCGCCCTGCGCACCATCAGCACCTTGCGCGCCCTGCGCCCCTTGCACGCCCTGCGCGCCCTGCGCGCCCTGCGCACCCTGCGCACCATCAGCACCCTGGAAACCCTGCACGCCCTGCGCACCCTGCGCACCCTGGGCACCATCAGCACCCTGCGCACCCTGGAAGCCTTGCGCACCCTGCGCACCCTGGGCACCATCAGCACCCTGCGCACCCTGGAAACCCTGCACGCCCTGCACGCCCTGCACGCCCTGCACGCCCTGCGCACCCTGCGCGCCCTGCGCGCCCTGCGCACCCTGCACGCCCTGCGCGCCCTGCGCACCCTGCACGCCCTGCACGCCCTGCGCACCCTGCGCACCCTGCACGCCCTGCGCACCCTGCACGCCCTGCGCACCCTGCGCACCTTGAGCACCCTGCGCACCCTGAGCACCATCGGCACCCTGCGCACCCTGAGCACCATCAGCACCCTGGGCACCCTGGGCACCATCAGCACCCTGGGCACCCTGGGCACCATCAGCACCCTGCGCACCCTGGGCACCCTGGAAACCCTGCGCACCCTGCGCACCCTGCGCACCCTGCGCACCCTGCGCACCATCAGCACCCTGGAAACCCTGCACGCCCTGCGCACCCTGCGCACCCTGCGCACCTTGAGCACCATCGGCACCCTGCGCACCCTGAGCACCATCAGCACCCTGGAAACCCTGCACGCCCTGCGCACCCTGCACGCCCTGCGCACCCTGCGCACCCTGCGCGCCCTGCGCGCCCTGGGCACCATCAGCACCCTGGAAACCCTGCACGCCCTGCGCGCCCTGCGCACCCTGCACGCCCTGCGCACCCTGCGCACCTTGAGCGCCCTGCGCACCATCAGCACCTTGGGCACCATCAGCACCCTGGGCACCCTGGGCACCATCAGCACCCTGGAAACCCTGCACGCCCTGCACGCCCTGGGCACCTTGAGCACCATCAGCACCCTGCGCACCCTGAGCACCCTGCGCACCATCAGCACCCTGGAAACCCTGCACGCCCTGCGCGCCTTGAGCACCATCAGCACCCTGCGCGCCCTGGGCGCCCTGGGCACCCTGGGCACCATCAGCACCCTGGAAACCCTGCACGCCCTGCACGCCCTGCGCACCCTGCGCGCCCTGAGTACCATCGGCACCCTGCGCACCCTGGGCACCCTGGAAACCCTGCGCACCCTGCACGCCCTGCGCGCCCTGCGCGCCCTGCGCGCCCTGCGCGCCCTGCGCGCCCTGCGCACCTTGAGCACCATCGGCACCCTGCGCACCCTG
>NZ_JBHMIO010000076.1:0-13227 GCF_048060275.1 Micromonospora sp. LOL_015 | reverse complement strand
CACCAGGGCGATTCCCACACATCTTGACCGTTCCGGACACCACGCCCGGTGATCAGAGCCTTACCCGGAAAGGCTCAGTGACTTGTCCCCGTTCGACAGAATGTCGGACCCACGGGGTAGACATGCTCGATCACCTTCCACGTCACTTATGGAGTGCCACTGATGTCGCTTGCTGACCGCCTGCTCGACGCGGTTCATTAAAATCGCTCGTATGCGGGGATTGTGTTCAACGGGAGGTACCAGCCGGTGGGCGGGCCGGGCGGCAAGATCATGCCGCCGACTTTCCCAATACCCGACCGGGAAAAGGCCGCCGCCCAACGCGAAGGCCGGGAGCCGGTGCCGTACGCCGTCGAACGCCGGCTCATCGACGAGACGCTGTGCGACACTGTCGTCGTCGACCAGGTGCCGTCGCAGGCCAACCGGGTCGAGGAGGCGTTGCTGGCGGCGCGCGACGGCGGCCGCCTCGACCTGCCGATCTTCGAGATGACCATGAAAGAGGAAGGCGTACGGCTGACCTCGTTGGACTTCCCGCACCGGTACGCTGACGCCTACCTGCGCGACAGCGACGTGAACGGCGAGCGATTCGACCGTAGCCCGGTCGGCAAGGCGCTACGCTCGACCTCGGCCATCGACGTACGCCCGCTCTACCAGCGGGAACCGTACTCGTTAATCTTTGGCGCCTGGGATTCGCACCGCAAGGGGCGGTGGCCGAAGTTCCCCCGGATCTACTCGTCGTCGATGTTCGGTATCGACTGGTCGATCGGGGACCGGCGGGCCGGCAAGGTCGACCCGGTCAACCTGACCGGCGCCATCGACGACAAGGGCAAAGCCGAGCGCGACTGGCGTTTCCTGCCGGAGGGCACGAAAGCCAAAGGCGGCAAGCTCAGCGAGATCGGGCATGGGCACATCGCGCCCAACACGGTGCACGGCGGGGTGACGGTGCGGGAGATCCGGCGGTACGGCTGGATCTCGCTCGCCGGTCTGGAGCGGCTGCGTTTCGGTGACGCGTCGGCCGAAGCGGCGACCGCGGCGCGGGCGACGCTCGCCGCCCTGGCGTTGGTCGGCGACCGGCTCGCGTTCGGGCGGGCCTCGCTGTGGCTGCGGTCCGGTGTGACCTGACCCGCCACCGCGAGACCGTCTCCTTTGAAGGCGACGGCGGCACGCTCGACCCGGTCGACGTGTCGACGACCGAGGCGATCGAAGCCTTCCGGGAGCTGTGCAGCCGGGCAGCCGCCGCCGGGATTCGGATGGACGACGACGTGATCGCGATCACCCCGATCAAGCCGCTCGCCGAGGCGATCCGGCACGCTCTCACCCAGTCCGTGGCAGAAGAGGCGTAGGTCCGGTGGCGCTGAGTATCACCGTACGGCTGAGGCAGGCCCGCTACGACGCGGCGGCGACCACACCCGTCGACGCGGAGTGGCCACCGCATCCAGCACGCCTGTTCAACGCGCTGGTCGCCGCCGTCGAGCACGGCAGCGGTAGCCCGGCCGAGGTCGCCGATCTGGCGGCGCTGCGCTGGCTGGAACAGGCCGGCCCACCCCTGGTCGCGGCGGTCCCACCGACCGACGTGCACACCAGCGTCCGCAGCGGCTTCGTGGTCACCAACGCGACCGAGGCCAACGCTGGCAGCACCTTCTGGCCGGGCCGTACCAACCGATCGAGCAGCCGCAGCAGCGCGCTGCCCGCCGACGATCGGGTCGCGTTCGTCTGGCCGGCCGCCGAGCCCGACGACGGCGTGCTGTGGCGGCTGACCCGGCTGGCCCGGCGGGTGCCGTACCTGGGCCGGTCCACCGGCAACGTCGAGATCACCGTGCACGATGAGCAGGTGCCGCACCGCCCGAAGTGCACGACGTACCAGCCGACCCGCATCGGCACGCCGGGGTCGATCGAGCTGCGGGTGCCGTACCCCGGCTACGCCGACCAGCTTGTCGCCGCGTACGACAACGGGCAGCGTGCCTGGGAAACCGTGCGGTCGATCGCGTACGCGGTGGGCAGCCCGCCGGAGCCCGACGAGCCGCCAGCACCGGCCGACGCGACCGGCCCGTACCGGACGCTGCTGGTGTGGCCGGTACGGCGCGGCCACGTACCGATCCGTGGCGACCGGATCCTGCAGGTCGCCGGCCTGCTGCGACGCACCGTGATGGACCGGGTGGCTGACCCGCTGCCGGCCCAGGTCAGCGGGCACGGCGCCGACGGCCGACCGCACCTGGCGTACCTGCCGCTGCTCGACGTCGGCCACCGCCACGCCGACGGACACCTGCTCGGCGTCGCCGTCGCGCTGCCCACCGACCTGCCCGACACCGACCGCCGGGCAGTGCTGGCCGGACTGTTCGGCCCGACCGGCGACGACCCGATCCAGACGCTCAACGGCAACCAGTTCGGCCCGGTGCAGCTCGCTGACCCGGCCGAGACGCCGACCACGTGGGGTGTGCGCGCCGACCGGTGGACCGGGCCGCCGTCCGGCGCAAAACAGTGGGTGACCGCCAGCCCGATGATGCTGGACCATTTCCCGAACCGCAGCCGCAGCGCCGCCGACATCGTCGCCGACGGGCTCGTCACCGCCGACTATCCCCGGCCGGCGTCGGTGACTGTGCTCGACGCCCCGGTGCTGCGCGGCGCGATCAGCGCACCCCGGCGCGGCACCCTGCCGAAGCAGCGGCCGTCCCGACCACTGGTGCACTGCCGGATCAGCTTCGCCGAGCCGGTACGCGGCCCGGTCATCGCCGGTGCCCTGCGCTACCTCGGCTGCGGCGTGTTCGTCCCGGAGGTGCCCGTTGCCCAACGATGAGCAAGCGGAGCGAACCATGCCCGGAACCGGCCGACAGGCCACCACCGAGGAGCTGACCGCCGCACACTTCGCCGACTTCGTTGCCGAGGCACACGGCGGACGCCGGCCGTTCCCCTGGCAGCAGGCGCTGCTCGACCGGATCCTCACCGACGGGCGCTGGCCCGACGTCATCGACGTGCCGACCGGGCTCGGCAAGACGACCGTGCTCGACGTCGCCGTGTTCGTCGCCGCGCTGCGCCCCGACCTCGCGCCCCGGCGGACGTTCTTCGTCGTCGACCGACGCCTCGTGGTCGACGAAGCCCACGAACACGCCACCGCCATCCGGGAGGCGCTGACCGGCACCGCCGGGCCGGTGTGCCGCGCGGTCGCCGACCGGCTGCGCGCCGTGGGCGACCCGGGCGAGGTGCTGACCGTCGCCCGGATGCGCGGCGGCGTCACCTGGGACCGCGTCTGGCTGGAACGCCCGGACCGGCACGCGATCATCACCGGCACCATCGACCAGGTCGGCAGCCGGCTGCTGTTCCGGGGGTACGGCGTCAGCGAGTACGCGCGCAGCATCGACGCGGCACTCGTCGGCACCGACAGCCTGATCGTCGTCGACGAAGCCCACCTGGCCACCGCGTTCCACACCACCGTCCGCGAGGCGTTCGACCTGGACCGGTGGCCGATCGCCCGCCGGCCGGTGCTGATCACCATGTCGGCGACCAACCCGGCCGACGACGACCGACCGGCGGCTTCCGACATCGGTACGCCGACGGTGCACACGATCAGCGCCGCCGACCTCGACCACCCGGATGCGGGGCAACGGCTGCGGGCCGGCAAACGGCTACGCCTCGTCCAGGTCGACACCAACCGGCGCAAGGCCGCCACCGAGGTGCCGCAGGTGATGGCCGACCTCGCCGCCCGGCTGGCCGACCGGGGCGTGGTGGCCGTCGTCGCCAACACGGTCGCCCGCGCCCGCGCGGTGCCGTCACCGGCCCACGCGGGCCGGTCTCCATTGCGACATTTGCTACGCGCATCGGGACCGCGAGCAGCCGCAGCTCCGTCACCGGCCCACGCGGGCCGGTCTCCATTGCAACAGCTTGCCGGCGAACCTCTGAAATCCGCTCTCAGTGTCATCGATCCGCGAGGGTCGGTCTCCATTGTGACCTGCACGGCGGCCGGCATCCGGTCCAAGCGGCGGCCGTCCGTCACCGGCTCACGCGAACCCGTCTCCATTGCGACTTCAGCATGGCGTCCGGCCCGGAGCTGAGGTGCCCGACCGTCACCGGCCCGTCAAGGGCCGGTCTCCGTTCGGCAAGATGGATGGACAGGACTCTGCTTTCGGCTGGCCGATCGGTTTCGCTGAGTTGATCTCGATTGCGGCTCGTCATCATGACGTAGACCTCAGCGGGAGCCGGCGCTGGACCGCTGTAACGGGCCTCTGTGGTGCATGGCCGGTCGCCTCGCCAGCGGTGGGCTGGCGAGGCGACCGGCTGTGCACGTACGGGTGGGGTCAGCGGGCGGGGGTGTGGGTGAGGAAGGTGGTCCAGGCGGTGGGGGAGAAGGTGAGGGTGCCGCCGTCCCGGTCCTTCGAGTCGCGGACCAGGACCCGGCCGGGCAGGTTGCCGGCGACCTCGACACAGTCGCCGCCGGTATCGGTCGACCGGCTGGACTTGCGCCACTGCAGACCATCGGTAGTCGTCATGGGGTCAGCCTATATTTCTCGATGATGCGAAGCGACGCGCTGGTGGAGGCGGCGTCGCCGAGCAGCCTGTCCCACTTCCGGATCAAAAACTGGATCGTCTCCTCGTCGTCGGCGACCTGGCCTTTGGCGACGTTCTCCAAGTATGCGGCTGGGTCGACGTCGGGTAGATCGGCGAAGACGAAGCCGCCGCCGAGACCCACGTGCGCCCCGACCTCGGTCGGCAGAATGTGAATCCGCACGTTCGGCATCTCGACGACCTCCTGGAGGTGCTGGAGCTGCCGGTCGAGGATGGCGTGGTCGCCCACCGGCCGGCTCAGCGTTGTCTCGTCGAGGATAAAGATGCACTCGGGCGGATTGTCGCGGGTCAGCAACTCCTGCCGATCCATCCGGATTCGCACCAGCTCCTCGGCCTTTGCTGGCGTGTGCAGGTTGCCTGCGGTGATGATCGCTCGGGCGTACTCCTCGGTTTGTAACAGGCCCGGGATGACCGTCGGTTGGAAGGTGCGGAGGCGGGTGGCTTCGGACTCGATCTTGCGCCAGGCGATGAACCAGGCGGGGGTGCGTTGGCGTTCGGCGCGGTCCAGTAGCTCGGTCAGCAGGCCGCCGGTGTCCAGAGCTACGTCGGCTTCTTCGGCAAACTTGAAGGTCGGCTTGCGTCGGCCCGTCTCGATCGCGGCAATCGTCGACGCACTCCAATTGATCTTCTCGGCGAGCCCGTCCTGGCTTACTCCGGCGGCGACCCGCGCTGCTTTGAGCGCGCGTATCCACATGATCATGTCCACCGCTTACCCCTCCGTACGTGAGTGATTTCACGGGTATGCCGATCCATCCTTACGGGAGAGTGCCGGCGGAGTCCAGAGTGTTCGCAGGAGAAGTTTCCGAGGATCAGCGGAGGGCAGAAATGAGCGTCCTGGTACCAGGTTCCCAACCGCCGGCCATCCCCGAGTTGAGCGAGGATCAGACCCGTGACGTCGCCATCCGGTACGCGACGAGCGTCGTCACCGACCACTGGCCTTCAACAGAGTGGGCCGGCTGCCCGGTCTGCCTGACCGACGGATGCCGCCCGATGGACACCGCGCTGCAATTTCTACGCGTGGAAGACTTCGGGGCGTACGAGTGGTTCGCCGAGCTGCTGCGCGACGGCAAGCCGGTGAAAATGATTAACGATGAGAAATGACCCGCTGGTCAAAGTCGGCGACACGGTTTCGCTGAATACCGGCGACTACTGCTACGGGCTCGGTCGACTCGTACTGCGGGTCACCCGGGTCGACGACGGCGCGCAGCATCCGGGGATCGAATGGGTCCACCTGGTCGGGGTCGAGGTCGTCGGCGGTGAGGACCACCGCTTCCGCTCGATCGTCGTACGGGCGGACGCGCTGCGCCGCCCCGGTGCGGTGACCCGTCCGGCCCGTCGCCGCCCGTGAACTCGTCGAGTGGAGGGCTGGGGTACCTAATTTGTCGAGAATTACGTACCCCAGCCCTCCACTCGACGAGTCGGTGGCGCAGCGGCGGTGCGGCTACTGCGGAAGTCGCTGCGAGAAGCGGATGTTGTTGCCGGACGGGTCGCGGACACCGCAGTCGCGTACCCCGTACGGCTGGTCGATGGGCTCCTGCATGACCTCCGCCCCGGCGGCCCGGACCCGATCGAACGTCGCGTCCACGTCGTCTACCAGGAAGATCAGCCCACTGAGCGAGCCCTTGGCGAGCAGTAGTTCCAGAGTCTCCTGGTCGGCGGCGCGACCCATCGCGGCGACTTCGAGCACGATCTCGACGTCCGGCTGTCCGGGCGGGCCAACAGTCAGCCAGCGGACGCCCTCGAACGGCAGGTCGGTGCGGACCTCCAGGCCGAGCACGTCGCGGTAGAACTTCAGTGCCTCGTCCTGGTCGCGGACAAGCAGGAACGTGTGGGAAAGCTTGATTGTCATGCCAGCGACGCTACGCCGGCCGGCTGACCTGGGCTTCTCCGAACCGACTTGATACTCCGGCCGGGCGGGTCGGGCGGGTGACGGCCTTGACGTAGCAGGCCGGGATGGCCGCACCGGCCGCATGTGACCTGGCCCGGTACGCGCTGGGCGTCTCACCGACCAGCTCGGTGAAGCGGGAGCTGAACGAGCCGAGCGAGGTGAACCCGACCGCCATGCAGACGTCGGTGACGCTCAGGTCGCCACGGCGCAGCAGCGCCTTGGCCCGCTCGACCCGCCGGGTCGACAGGTAGCCGTACGGGCTCTCGCCGTAGGCGGCCCGGAACAACCGGGTGAAGTGCGACGGCGACATGTACGCAGCCCGCGCCATCGCCGGCACGTCCAGCGGCCGGACGTACTCCCGGTCCAGCAGGTCCCGGGCCCGGCGCAGTCGGACGGCTTCCTCGACGTTCACCCGGTCAGACTGCCACGCCCCACCGACATCACGGCGTCGTCGTTCAGCCCGACGGAGCCAGGTCAGTTTGACGGGGTCAGGCCGCGCTGAATGTCGGCGGATGAGGCTCCGTACAGGTCGGGCCGGTTGACGCCCAGCTGCCCGACCACGTTGCGCGCGGCGGCCACGTCCTGGTGCAGTCGGGTGAAGGCGTCCGCCACCTTGGTCTCGTCGTCGACGAACTTCTCGTTCTGCTTGGTCAGCGCCCGCTGCACCGCGGTCGCGATGTCCTGCGCGGTGGTGCCGCCGATCTCGACGGGCTCGGCGTCGCTGCCCACCTCCAGCCCTTGCGCCAGGGTGCTGGTCGAGATGATCACCGCGCCAACCCAGGCGGCCATGCCGCCGGTGGTGGCGATCAGGGTGCCGGCGGCGATGCCGATCAGGGTGCTCCAGGTGTAGCTCTTGGCCGATTTGCCGCCCGCGCCGAGGTCACCGAGGGCGGCGATCGCCTTGTCGAGCAGGTCGAGGACGGCCTTCCGCTGGGCGATCTTGCTGATCTTGTTGGCTTCTAGCAGCTCCTTGGCGATGCGGGCGGCCGCAGCCTGGCAGGCCAGCCCGTTCTCCAGCGGGGCGACGAAGTTGCCGATGAACGTCTGCTGGAACGAACCCTCCCAGTGGTTCTCCATCTGGTCGCGGACGGTCTGCAGCCCGGTGAGCCCCATGTCGCGGTTGCCGAGCTCGCCGGCTTCGGCAACCGGCCCGCCGAACATCGCGGCGATCGTGCCGAGACTCTCGATGGCCGGGTTAGCCTCGTCCGGATCCGGCGTCAGATAGCTCTCGAAGGTGGGAACGACCCAGGCGTAATGTTCGTTCTCGATCGCGTACTCCCACTGCCTGATCTCCGCCTCGGTGAGGACCACTTCCTCGTTCGGCAGCCCGGGGCCTTTGTTGATGACGACGGAGAACGCCCCGGAGGTGATGGTGTACGCCGGCCGGTCCGGGTTGGCCTTGTTGTATTCCTCCAGCAGAGCGTCGAGGTAGGAGCGCATGTCCTGCAGGGTCTGCCGGACGAACTCCTGCCGCAGCTTTTCGGCCTTTTCGGTCAGCTCCGAAACGAATTTTAGATTCGCGTACTCGGCGGGGGTGTCGGCGTTGCCCATGGTCGCCGCCTTCAGGAACCGCTGGACCGGCGTGGGGCGGGGATCGGCGTGCCGGGGTCGTCCTCGGACCCCGGTGCCGGCGGCGCGATCGCCGGATCGGTGGAGTTGCGCCACGGGTCGGCGAGAAGCGCCTGAAGCTCGCTCGCTGCCTGCGCGTCGGTCGCCTCGTACGCGAGCCGGGCGTCCCGTACGGCGGTCGCGCCGTCCAGCACCACATCGCCGATCTCGGCGTACATGTCCTGCAGTTCGTAGCGCAACGTGTTCCACATGGTCAGGGCGAAGGTCAGCCCGGACGCGCTGTCCGCCGCCGCGACCAGCCGGTTCGCGTCGTAGTAGACGTCCGCCACGCGCGGCAGCAGCGCCTCAGACACCCGCCACAGCGCGTACAGGTCACCACCGGTGACATCCTCCGGCATCGCCATCACCCCCGGTTGACGGTCAGTGGAACCGCTCGGGCGGTTTGCCGAGCGGTGGTGCGTTCATGCTTTGCGGCGGCGTACCGCGACGACCGCGACCAGCAGCGTCACCGCGACCGCGACCCCGGCGGCCAGCACCCACCACGGCCGTACCGCGCCGTCGGAATCCGCGTCGCCGCCGTTGCCCGGACCGACGGCGGAGATCGCCGGCAGCTCCAACCGGTACACCTTGTGCTGGAGCGGGTCGACCAGGTAGCCGAGCTCGTCGTCCGCCATGGTCAACGGGCCGGCGAACGACGGACCCGCCAGCAGGGTCTCCACCCGGCCGTCTGGGTGGAAGCGGTAGAGGCCGTCGTCGGCAGACAGATACCGGGCGTTCGCGGTGGCGGCCAGGTAGAGGTTGCCCTGCCAGGCGCCGGCGGGGATCTCCGCCGACTGCGATTCGGAGTACGCCCACCGCCTGTCGCCGTCGCGGACCACCGCGCGCATCACGTTGTCGGACAGGCCGTACAGCAGGGTGCTCGCCACCCAGCGGTCGCCGTCGGGGCCGTCCGCCGTCGATATCGGCGCGTACGGGAAGGTGAACGTCGCCGCGTCGCCGCCCGCCACCAGCCCGACGTCGCCGCTGCCGATCAAAGTGTCGATGACGCCGTCGGCGTCGATCCGCCGGACCCGGTAGTTGCGCAGGTCGCCGAAGACCAGCCCGCCGTTGGCGTCGACGGTCAGGCCACTGACGTCGCGGAGTTGCGCCTCGACGGCCGGCCCGCCGTCACCGGCGAACCCGGCCTCGTTGCCGCCCGCCACCGGGGCGACGTCACCGCCGGGCGACAGAGCGAGGATCCGGGCGTTGCTGCTGTCACCGATGTAGATATTCCCGGCGCTGTCGACCGCCAGACTGCTCGGATAGCTCAGGCTGACCTCGCCGACGGGGACGGTGCGGATCACGCCGTCGGTGGATATCGCCCGGACGACCCCGTTGCCGGTGTCGGCGACGTACACGACCCCGTCCGGTGTGACGGCGACCCCACCGGGCTGGTTCAGCGCGGCCGCCGTGGCAGGACCGTCGTCGCCGGAGTATCCGGCCTCACCGGTTCCGGCGTACAGCGTCGCCGTCGCTCCGTCGGCCGGAGCCGCCGCGCCGGCCAGTGCCGGCAGCGGGATACCGACTGTCGCCGTTGCGACGAGTGCCGCGGCGAGCCCGCGCGCTGTTCGTTTCACCGCCTAGTCTTAACACAGTGTGGCAATCGATTGTTGTCTCGTCGCTGTCGTCGCCCGGGTCGGGTTTTGACGGTGGCCAGGTGACCTGCGGAACGGGGGAGAGATGAGCGAGCCCGACCCGGACCGGCGACCGCCGATCTCCGCGTCGTCCCCGGACGGTGCGATCTGGGCGGACACCACCGACGGCACGGACCTGCGGATCAGCTTCAGCTACGCGGCGTACGGTCGCTACACCGACGACACCCTCGCCCACCAACTGTGCCGGCTCGGGCAGGCGATGTGGGTCGCGTTCCAGCGGTCCCAGGACGAGCTCCACGAACGACGGTCGGCGTCGTTCCGGGTCATCGTCAGCGCGCCGGCCCGGCCTGAGCTGACGCCAGGGCAGGCCGCGTACGCGCGGGCGCTCAACGAGGTGGTCGCGTCCGGCGGCTCGCCGGACGGTTCGATCACGGTACGCACCACCGGTGCCCTCTCCTGGACCGTGCAGCTCGCCGAGGGCACGGTCACCCGGATGGGCGAGAGCGCGTTCGTCTCCCAGCTGACCGCGGCCGTGCAGGCGATGCTGGCCGACCGGGAGCGCAAGATCGCCGCGTTGAAGGCCGAGTTCCTTGACCTGGGGGTGCCGAAGCGCTGGACCGCCCTGCTGTATCAACTACGTAGCCACAACCGCGCCCAGGCATAGCCGCTGGTAGCCGAAATCCAGGACGCTGCCTCGTCACTAGGCTGGCAGTCTTCAACATGTCGCATCAAACTCGTGATTGAGTCTGGTCGACTGACTCTGGCTCCGGGGTCAGCCTGGCTCGGTGTCCTCGGGTCGACGAAGGCTCCGGGAGCGGGCGGCGCGCCACCCTGGGCCGACGACAGCCACCAGGCCGATGGCGCCGACGCCACCGAACCACGCTGTAGTGATCGTTCGTGCCGCGTCCAGCCCGGGGATACAGGAGGTGGTCAGCGGCTCTCGCTGACCGAGTGGGTCGATGTCGACCTCGACCTTCGTGCTGACCGGCTCGGCCGGCCCGCAGAACGGAACCCAGCCGAGATCGTCGCCGCCGGCGGACAGCTGGTAGCTGGGGCGGCACAGTTCGGTGCCCGGCACGCACCCGTCACGGACATCGGTGACCTCGGCGGTGACCTGTTCGCCGTACGGCGAAAGGTTGCCTTCGCCGTACGCGGCGGCGAAGGCGAGACTGAGCGCTCCGACTGTGATCCCCAGCAGTGTGCGTCCGGTGATGACGACCGTCGTCAACCGGCTGGCCCGGTTACCAGAAGGCACGCGAACGGGCCAGATGGCGGCGACTACGTAGGCGGCTGCAGCTGCCCACAGCACCAGGACGGCCGTGACGGAGGTGAGTCCCGGTTCCTGGCCCAACAGGAAGCCGCTGAGGAGGGTCAGCAGCACCGCTGCGCCGAGCCACAGCATCGCCATGCTGCCGATTGTCCGCGCGCCGGGCCCGCCGCGCCAGGGCAGCCGGCCCAGCGCAATGATCAACGTCAGCTATCTGACATCGTGCACGGATTCTGGCCGCACTCCGTTGTTCTTGACCGCCATGCCGCGCTTCCCCGGCACCACCACCTGTCCGTCGGTGACGAGCATGAACCGCTCCAGGCCGGGGACGAAGATGTTGACCACGGCCAGGTTTCCGGTGACGTAGTGGTCACGCTGCAGCGGTGCAAGCCGCGTCTGGTGAGGGCATGAACGAGCTCGTCGAAATGGCCGGCGGCCGTGTCCGGCGCTTCCGTGTCCCGGTACGGCACCAGGATGGCGTCGCCGAGCCGGGTACTGAAGTCGCTTCGGTAACAGGCATGGAGCGCGGGATAGGGCGTCGTCCAGTCATGCCGGACGGGCGCCATGGCCGCGAACGCGGAGTGGATGTTCCCGAGCGAGGAGGCCAGGTGGACCTGGACCAGCTCGCTCACCGCACGGGCGATCGCATAGTGGCGGGAGAGTGAGGCGCCGCAGCTGCGGATCCGAGCCGGTTCGCCGTCGCGGGTAGGAAGGTAGGCGAAGATCGCCGGCACGCCCAAATCGGTGGTCATGTCGATCAGGTGCAGCCGCCGGCCGGTGATGGTCTCCGCAGCACACACCAGGGCTGCGAGGTTGTCCGGCAACGTGCTCGCCTCCATGAGGACCAGCGGGGACCTTCGCGGGCCCGGCTGTAGGTGAACCCATAGACGGGGTGTGGACGGCGAGATGAGGGTGGATTCGTGAAACGCCGCCGTCGCGGTCGTCTGCGCCTGACATGGAATCTCTTCGAATCAATCTACTCGGCGTGGTGTGCGGCCGCCGGGGCTCTGCCGATCTCGACATGGGAAGCCCGCAGCAACAGGCCCTGCTCGTCGTCCTTCTCCTGCGGCCGGGTCAGGCGGTGAGCGCAGCCGTTCTGATGGAAGCACTGTGGGGCGACGACCCGCCGGTCACGGCGACGAAGAGCCTCCGCACGTACGCTTGGCGCTGGCGCAAGGTGCTGGAAAAGGACGTTGCCCAGCCCCGGCTCCTGACGACCGTCGGTGACGGCTATCGCCCGGAGGTGCCGGAGGACGCCATTGACGTGCGGTGCGCCGAGGCGCTGGCCCGTCGCGCCAGCCGGGCCGGCGACGCGAGGAGCGCCCGCGCGATGCTGGCCGCCGCCGGGCGATACCACCTGCATCCCCTCGTGCGGTCGTTCGCCCTCGCCCAGGACGTCGCCGGGGGAGCCGCAGCGACCGGGGCCGCCGGGCAGCCGTTGGACAGCCTCGCGAGCGCCTGGCGCCGGGCAGCCGCAGAGCTGCCGAACATCGTCGCGCTGGGCAGGCAGATGGCGGCCGGCGAGGCGGACCTTCTTCGTCGCTTGGTGGATCTGATGATCGCGATGTCACCGTCCGGGCCGGACCCACGCGCGGAACCGACGATCGAATTGTTGTCTGTGTTGTACGCGGCGGCGGACCATGCGGCGGCGGACCGCGCGGGCGACGGGAAAGTGGCCGAGCGCGCGCGACCAAGATCGCCGCCCGCCTGTGCGCAGAGCATGACGACATCGCGATCCTGCGGCAGGCGTTGGACAACCTGGGGCTGCTGGCGCTGCGTCTCGGTGACTACGACGCTGCCGTCACCCCTTTCGAGGAGGCGATCGGGCTGGCCCGCCGGCTACGCCATCGCACCGGCGAGTTCGTGTCGATCGTAAACGTGGCACTGACCGAGCTCAATCGTGGACGGTCGGCCGAGGCCGAGGTCGCCTGCCGGGAGGCCCTGGACTCGTTCGACGATCTGTTGGACGACGGCGCGACCGCGTACGCGTGGTATGTCAATGGTTCGGCCGGTGCCTCGATCTGTCTGTGTCAGCCGGTCTGCTAGACGAGTAGTTCCGATGTCCGGTCAGTGGTCGTAGGCGATCAGGGACCGGGTGACGGGTGCGCTGGTCTTGTTGTTGTGCCAGATGGCGGCGGCCATGGCGAGGAGGCGTTGGGCGACGCGTACGGCGACACCGGTGAAGGTCCGTCCGCCGTGTTGTTCCAGGTCGAGTTGGCCTTTGAGGGTGTCGTTGACCGACTCGATCAACTGCCGGACCTTCTTGAGCATCGGTTCGCCGTAGCGGGCCTTCTCCTTCTTGCGTGACGGGCGTA
>NZ_JBHMIO010000075.1:0-13359 GCF_048060275.1 Micromonospora sp. LOL_015 | reverse complement strand
TCCGTTCCTGGATCGCCGACTGGAACACCAACCCGAGACCGTTCACCTGGACCAAGACCGCAGAAGAGATCCTCGAGTCACTCGCTCGATTCTGTAGGCGAATTTCCGGCGCAGGGCACTAGCGCCCAGAGCGACGCGGCCGGCCAGCGCGGCTTACTTGCCCGGGTTCTCCCGGCGTCGGGCGACCAGTTCGTCGGCCATCGGCGCGAGCTCAGCGTCGGTGAGCCGACGGCTGCCCTCGGCGGTCACGGCCATCACCACCGGATAGATCTTACGGAGCAGGTCCGGGCCGCCGGTCGCGGTGTCGTCCTCGGCCGCGTCGTACAACGCCTCGACCGCGATCGCTGCTGCCTCCAGCGTGGTGAGCCCTGGCCGGTAGCGCTTCTTCAACGACGACTTGGCAAACAACGAGCCGGAACCGATCCCGTCGTACTGCCGCTCCTCTGACAGCGAGCCGGCTACATCGAAGCTGAAGATCCGGCCGGCCTGCGCTGGCGACGGCGCGTCCAGGTCGAAGCCAGCGAACAGCGGAATCGCCGCCAGCCCTTGCAGTGCGGCACCGAGATTGTTGCGTACCATCGAGGCGAGCCGGTTCGCCTTGCCGTCCACCGAAAGCAGCGTGTACTCGATCTTCTCGTAGTGCTCCAGCTCGACCTGGAACAGCCGAATCAGCTCGATGCCGATGCCGGCGGTGCCGGCGAAACCGATCAGCGAATACGCGTCGGCGGGATAGACCTTCTCGATCTCGCGGCTCGCGATCAGGTTGCCCATGGTCGAACGCCGGTCACCGGCCATCAGCACACCCTCTGCGGTGACCAGGGCCACGATCGTGGTGGCGTGCGGCACCATGTGATCTGGCACGGCAGCCGGCAGCGGACGCCGACCCGGCAGCAGATCGGGCGCCACCCGGGTTACGAACTCGGTGAACGACGACGACAGGTTAGCGTCGAACGCCGCTGACAGCCGCCCTCTGGAGAGGTCTAGATTCGCTGACACACCGGCCCCTTTCGATGTCGCCCTACCCGCACCGGCGTCGCGTCACGGCGGCGAGCCGTCCGGAACGTTGTCACATCCTACCGCAATGGCGTCAGCCGCAGCCGGCTCCGGCTGGCTACGCCGACTCCTGTTCGACCAGATCGGTCACCAGCTCGCGCAGCGCGCCGGCCGGTTCGGCACGCTGCAACAGGTAGAAGTGCCCGCCTCTGAAGCTCCGCAGCACCGGTCGGGTGATGTTCCGCGCCCACTGGCTGGCCTGCGCGGTGTCAAGATAGGGGTCGTCGCGACCGAACCAGACGTGAGAAGAGACGTCAGTGTCGACCGGTTTGGGCGCCACATACGTGTCGGCCAGGTGCAGGTGCAGTCCGAGCAGGTCGGCCGCGTGCGCCAGCAGCTCCGGATCGGCGAGCGCCTCGGGTGGGCAGCCGCCTCGATCGCGCAGTTCGTCACGCAGGCGGGCGGGCGGCCAGAGCCGGAACGGCTTCGCCGGATGTCGGGCCGCGTGGGGTTGACCCGGTTTGACGGACAGGGTCGGTAGATTGATCTCACGCTACCCTGCTCGCTGGCCTGCGGGAATAGGCCGTCGCCTCATACTCGGCCGGACTCATATGTCCAAGGTGGAATGATGGCGGCGGGTGTTGTACCACCCCTCGATCCACTCGAAGATCGCCGCACGGGCGGCGGCCCGGGTCGGCCACGCCCTCCGATCGAGCAGTTCGGTCTTGATCGTGGCGAAGAACGTCTCCGCGGACGGCGTTGTCCCAGCACTGACCCCGCCCACCGACCGACAACCGCACCCCGTTGCGGTCGGCGAGCCGGGCGTACTGCGCACTCGTGTACTGGGCAACCCCTGTCGCTTTGGAAGATCACCGGCCCGGTCGGGCGTCGGACGGCGATCGCGTTGGACAACGCCTGAGCGGGCAGATCGGTCCGCAGGTGGTCGGCGGTCGCCCAGCCCACAACCCGGCGTGACGCGATGTCGATGACGGTGGCGAGGTACAGCCAGCCCTCCCACGTGTGGATGTAGGTGATGTCGCCGCACCAGCGGGTGTCGACCCGGCCGGCGGCGACGTCGAAGTCCCGGCGGATCAGGTCCGCCGACAACGCCGCACCCGGGTCGGGCACGGTCGTGGTCCGCCACCGCTTCGGCATCCGACCACACAACCCGGCGCCCCGCATCAGCCGGGCGACCCGCTTGCCGGAGTGCCGCCGCCCCTGGGCGGCGAGTTCGGCGCGGACCCGGGGCACGCCGTAGGTGCCGGCCGAGTCGGCGTGGATCTCCGCGATGCGGGCGGCCAGGTCGACGTCGTCGCGTTCCCGCCGCGACGGACCACCGGTGCGGTGCTGGTAGTAGGCGGACCGGGAGACCTCCAGCAGCTCACAGGAACGCTTCACGTTCCCGTGCCGCCGCGCTTTCTCCGCCTCGATGAACGGGTACACGTTCACCGGGTCTCCCTCACGAAGAAAGCCGTGGCCCGTTTGAGGATGTCGACGTCCTCCCGCAGCCGGCGGTTCTCCCGCCGCAGCCGCGCCAACTCGTCGCGCTCGTCGCTGGTCAACCCGTCGCCGCGGGTGCCGGCGTCGATGTCGGCCTGCCTGACCCACTCACGGACCGCGATCTCGGTCAGGTCGAAGTCCCTCGCGACCTGCGCCACCGATCGGTCACCCCGCCGGCACACCTCGACGATCTCCGCCTTGAACTCCGGCGTGAACGCTCTGCGCGGCCGGCGTAGATTCTTGCCCATGCCTTCCATGATGAACATCCTCCCGAGGAGCACACAGCCCCTCTGAGCTGGGATGTCCGTCAAACCGGGTCAGGCCCACCCCGTCGCCTTACCGAGGACGACATCCGGCGCCTCGTCGGCAGCTTCGATGACATCCGCAACACGCTGCCGGACGCCGACAGCAGGGACAAGAGCAACGTCTACCGCGAGCTACGACTCGCCCTCACCTACAACCCCGGCCAAAACAAAATCAGCGTCGAGGCTAAGCCTGACGCTGATTACTGTGGGGTAACTGTATGTGTCCGAGGCCCGAGTTGATCTCCAACTACATGGTCGTCCTTCGCGAGGAACTCCTGCTCACGTAGCGGTGGAGCCCTTCAGATTGGGCGGCGCAGCCCAGGGCGCCGATCAGGCGCTGCGTACCGGGGTGTCTCGTCGCGCTCTTGGCTTGATCGTCGGTCTGTGTGGGAGGGCGACTGGCCGACGTCGCCTACTGGGCGGCGGGTGCCTCGCGGGATCAGTCCGTGATGGCGGGATCCCGAACTCGTGGTGTCCACGACGGTGTGGATGCCGAAAACCTCATCCCTCCTGGTCACAGCTTGTTGATCAGCAAGCCTTGGAGCGGTCGGTTCCGGCGCGGATTCAGGCGGCTGAATCACGACAGTGGTCCACGTCGAGCGCTGCGCGACGATAGGGGTGCTGTTCCGACTGGCCTACCTCGGCGTGACCAACACTCTGGCCCTGCTGCGGCTGCTGCCGATGAGCGACCGCGACAAGGACGCCGAAATCCTCGCTCTGCGACACCAGATCATGGTCCTCGAACGGCAACTGCACGGCGACCGGGTCCGGTTCACCCCGGCGGATCGGGCCTGGCTCGCGGCCCTGCTGCACCCGCTCCCGCGATCCGTGCGCAACCACCTGCGGCTGCTGGTGCGCCCGGAGACCGTGTTGCGCTGGCACCGCGACCTGATCGCCCGGCGGCACGCCCGCCGTTCCCGGCCCCACCAGGCCGGGCGGCCACGAACCGTCCGGTCGATCCGCCGGCTGGTCCTGCGCCTGGCCTCGGAGAACCCTGCCTGGGGATACCGCCGTATCCACGGCGAACTGCTCGTCCTGGGCGTCAAGGTCGCCGCGTCCACCGTCTGGGAGATCTTGAAAGAAGCGGGCGTCGATCCGGCACCTCAGCGCACCAGTAGCACTTGGGCGGCGTTCCTGCGCTCCCAGGCCCACGCCGTCATCGCCGCGGACTTCTTCGAGACGACCACCCTGACCGGCACCCGCCTCTACGTCCTGGCCGTCATCGAGCACGCCACCCGCCGCATCCGAGTCCTCGGCGTCACAGCGCACCCCACCGCAGGCTGGGTCACCCAGACCGCACGTAACCTGGTGATGGACCTGGAAGACGCCGGCTGCCAAGTGAAATACATGATCCGGGACAGGGACGGCAAGTACCCGGCCCTGTTCGACACCATCCTCGCCGACGCCGGTATCGACATGGTCCTCAGCGGAGTCCGGGTACCCCGGATGAACGCGATCATGGAACGCTGGGTCCGGACCTGCCGGCGTGAACTCATCGACAAGACCCTGATCCTCAACCAGCGGCACTTGCGGCACGCGCTCCGCGAATACGAGGACTTCTACAACGAACACCGACCCCATCAGGGCATCGCCAACGCCCGACCACTCGCACCGCTACCAGAAGCGATCACCGACCCGGACTGTCTCGCCCGCCTGAACATCCACCGACGCGACCGCCTCGGCGGCATCCTCCACGAGTACGAACATGCCGCCTGACCTGCCCGGATGACTTTCTCGGCAGGTACAGGGCTGCAGCCCGGTGAACGGGAAGATCCACTCCGGGCGGGCCGCCGTGATCACCTGCACCACGACATCATCCACCAAGGACGTACACCGAGTTACGAGACGTCCCTTAGACAGATCGATCGACTATGCGGCATGCTGGGCATCCTCAAGGCCGGCGGGGCGTATGTGCCGCTTGACGCCGACCACCCGGCCGACCGGCTCGCCTTCCTGCTGGAGGACACCGGCGCATCGATCATCGTCACGCAGTCTGCGCTGCGTGGCAGCCTGCCGCCGACCGGCGCGACGGTCGTGTGCCTGGACACCGGCTGGGAGACGATCTCCGCCTGTCCCGCCGAGGAGTTCACGACGCCGGGCAGCGCCGAGGATCTGGTGTACGTCATATACACCTCCGGCTCGACGGGCCGCCCGAAAGGGGTGATGATCAGCCATCGCGGTCTGATGAACTACCTGGTGTGGGCGGTCGACGGTTATGGCCTACAGGGTGCGTCGGGTGCGCCGATGCTGGGCTCGATCGCGTTCGACCTCTCCGTGCCCAACTTCTTCCTGCCCCTGCTGGGCGGCAAGGACGTCACCATGCTGCCACCGGACCCGACGCTGGCGGGGCTGGCCGAAGTGCTTGCGCGGCCGGGCGACTTCAGCCTCCTGAAGATCACCCCGGGGCACCTCGATGTGCTGCGCGGCCATCTTCGCCCGGATATGGTCCATTCGGTACGCACGTTCGTGGTCGGCGCTGACGAGATGCGCCCGGAGACGGCGGCCGGGTGGCGGCGCATCGCTCCCGGCGCCCGCATCATCAACGAGTACGGCCCCACCGAGACCGTGGTCGGATGCAGCGTCTACGAAATGCCGGCCGCGGACAGGTTCACCGGTCCGGTGCCGATCGGCCACCCCATCGCCAACACCACCATGTATGTGCTCGACGAGCGGTTGCGCCCGGTGCCGATCGGGGTTACCGGCGAGCTCTACATCGGCGGCGAAGGCGTCGCCCGCGGCTACCTGAACCGTTCCGGGCTTACCGCGCAACGGTTCCTGCCGGACCCGTTCGCCCGGACACCCGGCGCGCGGTTCTACCGCACCGGGGATCTGGCGCGCTGGCGCGCGGACGGGGAGCTTGAGTTCCTCGGCCGCATCGACCATCAGGTGAAGATCCGGGGGTACCGGATCGAGCTCGGCGAGATCGAGGCGCAGCTGACCGCCTGCCCCGGCGTCAGCGAAGCGGTCGTGGCCGCCCGCCAGGACGACCGCGGCGACAAAAGCCTGTGCGCCTACGTCGTGGCCGATCCCGGAGTGCGGCTGAGGGCGGCGGATCTGCGGCACGCCCTGCTCGCCGCGCTGCCACCGTACATGGTGCCCAGCAGCTACACCGTTCTGGACGCGTTGCCGCTGAGCCAGGGCGGCAAGGTCCACCGCAGGCTGCTGCCCGCACCTTCCGGGGAGCGCCAGGTCGCTACCGCTTACCGGGCACCGGGCAGTCCCGTGGAGGAGACCCTCGCCGAGATCTGGCGGCAGGTGCTGCACTTGGACTGCGTCGGAGTCGACGACAACTTCTTCCGCGTGGGCGGCGATTCGCTCAAGGCCATCACGACGGTCGACCGGATCCGGACCATGCTTGGCATCGAGGTGCCGCTGGCGGTGCTTTTCCAGCACCCGACGATCGCGGAGCTGGCCCTCGCGGTACGCGATTTGGCCTGCACGAACGGCAATAGTTCACCGCTGGTCCTGCGCCGCGGTGACGACTCCCGCCCGCCGCTGGTGCTCTTCCCTGCGCAGGGCGGGCAGGCCGCCGCCTACCTCAACCTCGTGCGCCTGCTCGACGATGCCCAGCCCGTCTATGCCTTCCAATCGGTGGGCATCGACTCGGCCGCTCCCGCGCTGTCCAATATGGACGACATCGTCACGCACGCGCTCAACGCTTTGCGCGGACGGCAACCTGCCGGGCCCTACCGCGTTGCCGGCTGGTCCTTCGGCGGCCTGGTCGCCTTCGAGGCGGCCCGGCAGCTGGAGCTCGCGGGCTACCGGGTCGAATTCCTCGGCCTTTTCGACACCCCGCTGTTCGACGCCGCCAACCCGCCGGACTGGTTCGCCGAATACCGCGAGAAGTCCGCCGTGGTCAAGCTCGCCATCGCCTCGGACATCGACGACAGGCAACTTGAGGGCTGCGACGAGGACCAGATCCTCGAAGTCATCCTCTCCGAGCGGCGAGCGCGCAACCAGGTCTCGTCCCTGGCCGGAAGTGAGATGCTACGTCGCCTCGCCGCCGTGTACCAGGCCAATGAGTTGGCCACATTAGACTGTCACATCCGCAGCGCGGTGCACGCCGACATACACCTGTTCCGTGCCGCACGACGCGGCAGGTGGCTCATCAACGACGTGACGCCCGAGGACTGGCAGCCCTACACCCAGGGAAGTGTCCACACCTATGGACTGCCGGGCGACCACGAGGAGCTGATGGAGATGCCCAACGTGACCGAGCTGGCCACGGCTCTCACCGGCGTGTTGCGCACGCTGGACGGCGGATAACCCGGCGACGGCGGGCATTCAGACCGTCAGGAGACGGCGTGCCCGCAGCTCCTGAGCCAGCTCCTTCAGCCGCGGTGCCACCGCCGCTGAGGGGGCAGGCAGGAGCTGCGGCACCATCTCGGCGGCTTTGAGACCGCTTCCGGTGTTCACCACCACGACATCGTCGGTGGCACGCATGACACCGTTGGCCACCAAGGCCGGCAGCGCCGCGAAGGCGGCGGCGCCCGCAGGTTCGGCGAAGACGCCGGAGCCGCGGGCAACGGTCACCATCGCCTGGCGGATCTCGCCGTCCGTCACCGTCACCATGGCGCCGCCGGTGTCCCGCACCGCCCGCAGCGCGCGGAAGCCGTCCTGCGGACGGCCGACCGCGATGCTGTCCGCGACGGTTTCGGCGGCGCCGGGAGGGACCTCGCTTTGCCCGCCACGCCATGCGTCATAGATGGCGCAGGCTGTCGCCGCCTGCACGCCGATGAGCCGGGGAACGCGGTCGACCCACCCCATCCGGTAGGCGTCGAGGAAGCCCCGGTGCAGGCCGGTGATGATGTTGCCGTCGCCGACCGCCACGACAACCGCGTCGGGGGCGCGCCAGCCCGCCTGCTCCAGGATCTCAAGGGCCGCGGTCTTCTTGCCCTCCGTCGTGAAAGGATTGACCGCCGTGGTCCGGCAATACCACCCCCACTCGCGGCACGCCTGCCAGCAGAGTTCCACGGCCGTGTCGTAGCCGCCCTCGACCACGACGACGTTGGCACCGAAAACCTGAAGCTGCGCTATCTTCGCCGGTGGTGTCCGCTGGGGTACGAAGGTGATCGTGCGTAGACCGATCGCGGCGGTGATGCCGGCCAGGGCGGCCGCGGCGTTTCCGGAGGAGGCGGTGGCGACGGTGTGCGCACCCATCGTGGCCGCCGCCTGAGCCACCAGCGCGCTGGCCCTGTCCTTGAGCGAACCGGTGAGATTGGACGCTTCGTTCTTGATCCTCAGCCGTGGCAGCCCGAGCTGCTGCCCGAGCCGGTAAGCCGGGTGCAACGGCGTCCACCCGATCGGGAGCTTGTCCGCCACACCCGTCGCGGCCAGCTGTTGTGCTGTCACGGGAAGCAGGCAGCGGTAGCGCCACATGGTGGTCGGGTGACCGCCGACGGTGTCGCCGGGGGGCCGCCCCCGGCCGGCGGCCTCGTAGTCGACGACCAGGTCAAGCTTGCCCTCCTGCGTGCACTCCTGGCACGTGTAGATCGCTTCGCGGTGGCCGTAATCGGTGGCGCAAACCGAACAGCGCCAGGAGAAATGCTCCATGGTTCACTCCCGGTACGAGGATGGTGTGAAGATCGTCAAACAAACCGCAGAGAAAGCATTGCAGAGGATCCTCTGCGGAACGTAGCATAGCGCCATGGCAAGCAGTAGCGGCGTTCAGCAAATCACGGACGTTGCCACGCTCAAGGCGGTGGCGCATCCGTTGCGGGTCAAGATGCTCAGCGCGCTGCGCTTCGACGGCCCGGCCACCGCCACTCAACTCGGCCGCAGGTTCGGCGAGAGCAGCGGCGTGACCAGCTACCACCTGCGTCAGCTTGCTAAATACGGTTTCATCGAAGAGGAACAGGAGCAGCCCAACGCCAGGGAGCGCCGGTGGCGGGCCATCCACCTCTACACCAGCCTGGACAGGGCGGAGCTGGTGAACAAGCCCGAAGGACGGCAGGCCCTGCGGATGCTGCAGGACCGCCAATGGGAGATAGCTTTCCACAACGCCCAGGCGTTCTTCGACGAGCTGGCCGAAGGCGAGCAGGGGTGGATCGACAGCGCCGGTCAGAGCGACTTTTCCATGCGCCTTACGCCCGCTCTGGCCGCCGAGCTCCACCGGTGCCTCGCCGAGGTGGTCCGCGAGTACTCCGAGCGCGACTGCCGTGAGCCGGACGCACGCCAGGTCTCCGTCTTCCTGTCGGTGTTTCCCGTGAACGGGGTGCAGGAGTGACCTCGATCGACGCGGCCGGCGCGACCCGCCGCTTTGTCTGGGTCAGCGCGCTGACCTCGTTGCCCGCGGGGCTTCACGCGGCGACGATGGTGCTCCTGCTGACCAGCCGGGGCATCGGCCTGTCGACCATCGGCGTGGCCATGGCTGTGCAGGGCGTCGTGACCCTCACGCTCGAGCTGCCCACCGGCGGTTTGTCCGACTTGGCGGGGCGGCGCCAGATCCTTGCCGCGGCTGGTGTCTTCACCACCGTGGCGATGATCTGGCTCGCCGTTGCCGACGTCGCGTGGCAGTTCCTCGTCATCGGTGCCCTGATCGGTGTCGCGCGGGCTCTGTCCAGCGGCCCGGCGGAGGCGTGGTATGTCGACACGGTGCGGGCGGTCGACCCTCGCGCCGACGTGAAGAAGGGTCTGGCCAGGGGACACACCGCGGGGTTCGTGGCGCTGGCCCTGGGCATGGTCGGCGGCGGTGCCGCGGCGCTCGTGGTGCCCCTTCCCTCCGACGGTGTCCTGGTGCCGCTGTCGATTTCGCCGCTGGCGGCGGCCGCCGCTTCCATCGCGCTCGTGTTCGTGGTGGTCTTCTGGCTGCCCGAGCCCGTGCGGCCGAGAACCGGGGCGCTGGCGATCTTGCGCGATGTTCCACATCAGCTCCGTACCGGCATCCGCCTTGGTGTCAGCGATCCGGGCCTATCGCGGGTGCTGGTGACGACCATCGCGGTCGGTGTGGCTCTCGGCGCGCTTGAGCTGCTTGCCCCGGCCCGGATGGCGACGCTTGCCGGTGGCACGGCGGCCGGCAGCATCGCCTACGCCGCGGTCAGCGCGGTCGGCTTCGGGACCTCGGCCATTGGGGCGTCCCTGAATCCGCCGCTGCACTCCTGGCTGGGCACGGCGGGGCGGGTGGCGGCGGTCGGCACCGCCGTGGCGGCGACCTCGTTGCTGGGCATGGCGGCCGTCGGGCAGATGTCCGGCACGGCGGGCCTGTTGGTCACGGCCGGCTTCTTCTGCGCGATGTTTGTGGGGCTGGGAATCGTCAGTCCGGCGCGCTCCGTGATCATTCACGACCGCGTCGGTGCGGGCGAGCGCGCCACCGCATTGTCGGTGACCTCCCTGACCACGCAGGGTGGCGGCGTCGTCGCGACCTTCGGCCTGGGGTATCTGGCCGAGAGTTCGTCGATCGCCGTTACCTGGTGGATCGCCGGGGTGCTCATGCTCGTCTCGGCTGCGGTCTTCCCCGAAATCCGGTCGGCGGCAAGGATGCCAGCCGCCACAACCCCCGTATCTGGCCTTTCAGGGGAATGGAATCGGTGACGCTATGGCAATGTCGGTGTCCATAGTCGATGCCATGCATGGCAGGTTGGCTCGTGGGCTTGCGGTGCGCTTGGAGCGGCGGGAACTTCACGGCTGGAGTGAGTGTGTCACCGGTCGTGTGGGAGCCGACGGCGATCTGGACGATCTGGGATCGGCACAACTGCAACCCGGACACTACCGCTTGGTGGTGGGGCTGGGCCCCTACTACGCAACGCTTGGTATGCAACCGTTCCTGAACGAAGTGTCGGCGGTCTTCACCCTGGCCGACGGCGATGGCGACTCGCATCACATTCCGATTGTGGTCGCGCCGCACGCATGCATGATCGGTGAACACCGCAGAAAATAGTTAGCCAGTTGGATTCTCTGATCCTATCCAATGTAGAGGCTGCGCATCTCGATTCCGGAAATATATTTTCTTGAACCGATAGAGTGAAATAATATATATACATATATATCTGGACTCTTGGCAGCAAAGCGGGGTGCTGTGATGAAGTTTAGAATCCTTGGACCGATGGAAATAGAAGGCACGCATGGCCTTGTCGACATCCGGGCCAAGCGACTGCAAGTAATACAGATGCTTCTGCTGGTCGAGGCGAATCGTGTGGTTCCCTTCGAGCGGCTGATAGAGGCGCTGTGGGATGAGAATCCGCCGAACACCGCGCGTGCCCAAATCCATATCTGTATTTCCCGGCTGCGCAGAATCTGCGATCGGGCCGGCCTGCCCGACATCATCGGCACCACCTCGGCCGGCTACATCCTCCGGGTGCCCGAAGACCAGCTGGACCTTCAAGTCTTCGAACGGCTAGTACGGCTGGCCCGGGTCGCCGCCGGTGAAGGCCGATACCTTGAAGCCGACGACTGTTATCGCCAAGCAATCGCGCTGTGGCGCGGCGACACGCTCAATGTGGGAAACAGTCGGGTTCTGCAGGCATTTGAGACTCGCCTGACCGAGCAGCGCATCTCGGTGCTCGAGGAGTGGGTGGACGTCCGGTTGGAGCTGGGGGTCTATCACGACCTGGTCGGCGACCTCACCGACCTCGTCGCGCGCTTCCCGCTGCGCGAAAGGTCGCGGGCGCAGCTAATGATCGCACTTTACCGGTCGGGTCGGCAGGCCGAGGCGCTTGAGGTCTATCGCGCCGGCCGCAATGTGCTCGTGGAGGAGCTCGGCATCGAGCCCAGCGAGGAGCTACAGCGCCTCGAACGCGACATCCTTTCGGGTGTCGCGGATCTGGGAGGCGCCACCGCGACCGTGCCCGCCGCCGTCACACCCACCGCCACCGTGCCGCCGGTTATCCGTCCGGTGACGCCGCACCTGCTTCCGGCCGACATCTCCGACTTCACCGGCCGGGCCGAGCAGATCGCGCTGCTGCGCAGAAACCTGCTTCCCGACCGGTCGTCCGGCCCTTGCGAGGCGGTGCCGATCGTCACGGTGAACGGGAAACCGGGCGTCGGCAAGACCACCCTTGCCGTGCACGTCAGCCACGAGCTGGCCGACAGCTTTGCCGACGGGCAGCTCTTCATCCAGCTGCATGGCCTGTCGGCGCGTCCGGTGACCGCGGCGCAAGCGCTTGAGCGTTTCCTGCGCGCACTGGGCATACCGGGCGAGGCGATCCCGGAGGGTCTGGAGGAGCGGGCGGAGGCGTACCGGCAATGGATCGCCGACCGCCGGATCCTGGTCGTGCTGGACGACGCCGCCGACGAGGAGCAGGTCCGCTGGCTCCTTCCCGGCTCGGCCAACTGCGCCGTCATCGTCACCAGCCGCTTCCGGCTGACGGGCATACCCGGCGCCGTCCCGGTCGAGGTGGACGTGCTCAGTGACGAACAGGCGCTCAGCCTGATTGTGAAGATCGTCGGTCCGGACATGGTGCACGCGGGGCTCAACGATTCGCTGGAGCTGATCGCCCTGTGCGGCCGTTTGCCGATCGCGCTGCGGATAGCGGCGGCACGGCTGGCCGCGCGAGCACATTGGACGGTCGGCCAGCTCGTGGAACGGCTGAAGAATCAGAGTCAGCGCCTCGACGAGCTGGCGCATCGCGGTCAAGGGGTCCGCGCCAGCCTGGCGCTTACCTACGAGATCCTTTCCGGGCCGGCCCGGAAGCTGTTGCGCCGGCTCGGGATGCTGGAGATGGGCGACTTCGCCGACTGGATCGCCGCGCCGTTGCTCGGCACCACCGTCGCCGAAGCGGTAAACGTCCTCGAGGAGCTGGTGGACGCACAGTTCGTCGAGGTGAAGCGGACCGGCAACAGCGGCCAGATCCGGTTCAAGCTGCACAACCTGATCAGGGTGTACGCGCAGGAGCGCCTCGCGCAGGAAGAGCAGCCCGCGGAGCGGGCGAAGGTGATGGCACGCGCGCTCGGTGCATGGATGTTCATGGCCGACGAGGCCCACCGGCGCGAGTACGGCGGCGACTACGCACTGGTGCACGGAATCGCCGAGCGATGGCCGCTGCCCGAGCATGTCGTCAAGCGGGAATTCGACGACCCAATCGGGTGGTACGAGGCCGAGCGGCTGAACATCGTCGCGGCGATCAGGCAGGCCGCGGCCAACGGCTTGCATGAGCTGTGCTGGGACCTGGCCGCGACCTCGGTGACCCTGTTCGAGGCGCGGCGCTACTTCGACGACTGGCGGGTCACGCACGAGATCGCCCTCGCCGAGGCGCGGCGCGCGGACAACCGGCGCGGCGAGGCGGTGATGCTGTGCTCGCTTGGAACGTTGCATCTGAACCAGCGCCAATTCGAGGAGGCCGCGCAGCGGCTCACGCTGGCGATGCAGCTGTTCGGTGAGGTGGGCGACGAGCACGGGCAGTGGCTGGCCATGCGTGGCGTCGCCTTCCTCGACCGGATGCACGGGCGCTGGGACGCCGCCGAGCTGCACTACGACGAGGCGATCACGGGGCTGCGCAAGGCAGGGGACAGGCTCGCGGTGGTACAGGTGATGAGCAGCCTTGCCGAGGTACACATCGAGCGAGGGGCACTGACCTAAACTTTGGTCGTTTTGTTGGCAATACTGCTGGTTTTGGGCTGGGTGCGG
>NZ_JBHMIO010000074.1:0-13719 GCF_048060275.1 Micromonospora sp. LOL_015 | reverse complement strand
TCCCAGCGCGGGCCTACACCCCCGGCCTGAAGGCCGGAGCACTGGCCCGCATTCCGGTAGCCGGCGGTGTCGGAGTGGCACAGCAGGTGCGACTCCAGCATCGACGCCTGATCGTCGATCAGCTCCCGGTCCGCGGTCAGCCCACTCGCGTCGCTGATCGGGGTGACCGGCCGGTCCAGATCCACCAGGACCAGCACCCGGCGCAGCTGGTGCAGCCAGCTGGTCGGCAGGCTGCGCAGGTGCGGCCGGGTCGACGGCACCGCCGCGACGTACTGCTCCTGCCACTTGACGCCCTCGGCGGCCAGCGCGGCGCTCAACTGGTCGAGGGCGGCGCGGCTACGCGCCGCCCTCTCGTCGTCGATGCCGGACAGTGCCGTTGTGATCCGACCGTTACCGCTAGACTCATGCGGGGCAGGGTAGCCGGATTGCCCGACAGACCGGTCAGGTCAGCAGGTGGCCAGCATGCCGGACAGGGCGGACTTCTCCGCGCTGTCCACTGTCATGTCGTAGTACCACTTCACCTGGATCCAGGCCCGGGCGTAGGTGCAACGAAACGAGACGAGTGGCGGCTGCCAGTCGGCCGGGTCCTTGTCGCCCTTGGCCTGGTTGACGTTGTCGGTGACCGCCCACAGCTCCGGCCCGCCGAGGTCGTTTGCGTACGTCTGACGCCGAGCGGTGGACCAGGCCCAGGCACCGGAACGCCACGCCTCGGCGAGCGGCACCATGTGGTCGATGTCCACGTCCGACGCCTGCGTCCAGGTGGCCCCGTCGAACGGGCTGTACCAGGACCCGGAGGTCGGGTAGCAACTGCTGTTGACCACCACGTTGCTGCCGTCGCGCTTGAGCACCTGCTCCCGGGTGTTGCAGCTGCCGGTGATGGTGATCCAGTGCGGGAACAGCGACCGGTTGTAGCTGGACTGGTGCGACTCGGCGGCCACGGTCAGCGAGTTCAGCCGGCTGAGCGCCGTGCTGTACGACGGGATGTTGGGCGGCGCGGCCTGGGCGGGGACGGCGGTCAGGGTGAGCGAGACGATGACGGCGATCGTCGCGGCGACGGCGGCGCTGACGGCGCGACGGACGCCGATGGTGGGGCGGACGCTGACTGTGGCGGTACGGCGGGCCATGGGTGCTCCTGGCGT
Organism: Micromonospora sp. LOL_015; assembly: GCF_048060275.1. Classification (NCBI taxonomy): domain Bacteria; kingdom Bacillati; phylum Actinomycetota; class Actinomycetes; order Micromonosporales; family Micromonosporaceae; genus Micromonospora; species Micromonospora sp. LOL_015. The sequence goes on along the minus strand of NZ_JBHMIO010000074.1, from coordinate 12,580 downwards.
CGCTGCCCACCGCGGCCGGGTCGGGCGCTCCGGCCTGGGGGTACGGCGGGCAGGTCGACACCGGGAATCTAAGCCCCTCAATCACCTTGATCGAGATAGGTCGATGAATACGGCGTTAAGTCCAGCGCTCCAACCGGGTGGCTCTATCGTTGTCGCCGTGCCGAACACCGACACCGCTTCCCCGTCGCCGGCAGTACCCCGACTGCACGTTGGCTGTGCAATGTGGACGCACAAGTCCTGGCAGAGGCGACTGATCGCGCACCCGCTACCGCCGGCCGAACGGCTGCGCCACTACGCCGCCTGGTGCACCGCGGTCGAAGGCAACACCACCTTCTACGCCACCCCGACCCGGGAGACCGCCGCCACCTGGGCGGCGCAGACCGACCCCGACTTCCGCTTCGTGCTCAAACTGCCGAAGACCGTCACCCACGAACACCGGCTCACCGACGCCGACGAGCCGTTGCACGCCTTCCTCGATGCGATCGCACCGCTCGGACCGCGTACCCATGCGATCTGGGCCCAACTGCCGGCGTCGTTCGGCCCCGACGACGTACCCACCCTGGCCCGCTTCCTGCGCCAACTCCCCCGCGACCACCGGTACGCCGTCGAAGTCCGCCACCCGGCGTTCTTCACCGACCCGGCCGCGACCCGGCTACTCGAAGGGGTACTGACGGACGTTGACGCCGAGTGGGTTCCGTTCGACACCACGACGTTCTTCGCCGCCGAGCCGACCAGCGACGCCGAACGCGACGCCTGGGTCAAGAAGCCCCGCGCCCCGCTGCGCACCCGGGCACTGACCGACCTGCCGATCGTGCGCTACCTCGGCCGCGACGACGTGGAGCAGACCGTCGCCGGCTGGCGGCGCTGGGTCGAAGCATCGGTGGCCTGGCTGCGGCAGGGCCGCTCGCCGACGGTGTTCATCCACACCCCGGACAACGCCGACGCGCCGGCTCTGGCCCGCCGCTTCCACGACGAGGTACGGTCCGCGCTGCCGCAGCTCGACCCGTTGCCCGAGCCGATCCCGGCGCAGCCGCTGACCCTGTTCTGACCGGCACGGGCCGGACTGCCGGCCGCCACCTTGCCCTGACCGGGCTGCCGGCCGCCACGGTCGGACCCGGCTCACGCCCCGTCGGCCAGAATCCGGGCCAGGGTCCGGCGACCCATCCGGCTCATCGCCGGGAAGCTGTCCAGGTAGTACCAGACCGCGCCCATCGACTGCTCGAACGCCCACGCCTTGCCGCGCTGCCAGTCCAGCTCGGTGCAGATCAGTCGCTCACGCAGCACCGAGCGTGGCCGCTCGTCGAGCAGATGCCAGGCGGCCACCAGCTCCAGCGCCGGATCGGCGGGCCGTAGACCACCTACGTCCAGCACCCCGGCCAGCCGACCGGCGCGGACCAGGACGTTGCCGGGGATCAGGTCGCCGTGCACCATCGCGTCCGGTGTCTCGCGCGGCAGCTCCCGCAACCGTCCCCACAGCCGGCGCAGCGCCGGCACGTCCAGCAGATGTTCGCTGCGGTCGAAGCAGGTCCGCATCCAGGCGTCATGCCGGCACAGCTCACCGCCCCGGCCGCCGCCACTGAACGGCCGACCGCCGGTGCCGGTCGCCGACCGGGTCGGGATGTGGCTGCTGGGCCGCGACATCCGCCGCCGCATCGCCGGCTACGCGGCCGGTCGCACCGACCCGGAGGTGCTCGCCGCCGCCCGCCGGTCACTGTCCGGCTGATCGGTGGTCGCCACCACTGTCGACCAGCGACTCAGGCAACGGGCGAGGGCCGGACCCCGTACCCGGGGTCCGGCCCTCGCGCTGAGCTTGCTTCGGGTCAGCTGTTCCAGTGCTGGGCGACCAGCTCGGCGGCCTGGGTCTCCCACTGGGCGTAGTGGTCCGGGTACGCCGACACCTGCACCGCCTGCGCGGCCTCGGTCAACGCCATGTCCTGCCAGCCGTCGACGGCCTTGAGCCCGTTGAGGAACGCGGTGGTGGAGTACTCCACGTCGGTGATCTGCTCGACGGTGCCCCAGCCCGACGACGGACGCTGCTGGAACAGGCCCTGCGAGTCGTGGTCGTTGCGGTCACCGAGGTGGCCGAGGTTCTCCAGCTTCGACTCCTGCAGGGCGGTGGCGATGGCGACCACGGCGGCCCGCTCGTCCATGCCGGCCTTCTTGGTGGCGGCGATGATGCCCTTGACGTTGTCGGTCTGCTCGCCGGACAGGGTGATCCGGGACTGCTCACCCTGCACACCGTGCGGGGTCAGCGTGCCGGCGTCCACGCCGCTGCCGGCGGCGGCCACGGGTGCGGCCAGGGCGGTGGGGGCGTGCTCGGCGGCCAGGGCGGGCGCGGCGACCGCGCCGCCGGCCAGGGTCAGCCCGGCGATACCGAGGGCGGTGTTACGCAGGCTGGTACGCAGGGTACGGGTGATGATCGTGGTCATGGGGGGTCCACCTTCCGTTTGCCGAGGGGGCACACCCGTCACGGACGGGCGGGTGCGCGGTAAACGGTCATCCGGGTGGTACGGGGGTCAGACGCGGTGGCGCGGGGGGCGCTGCCGCGCGCCGTGACCATGTACAACCACGCCGACCCGTCGACGATTCCCGACCGGGCCCACCCGCCGGGCCGCCCGGCCGGTGCTCAACGGCTACGGGCCTGGGCCTGGTGGCCGACGGCCTGAGCCGGGCTGCCGCGGGCCGGAGTGCGTGGCGCGACCATGCACAACGACCCCGCCCGCCGGATCATTCCGCCCCGGCCTGAGCCTCAGGAACCGCGCACCGTTCGGCGCGCAGCGTCACCTCGATGAGCCCACTGGCGACGCGGCGGGAGAGACCGGGTCGCACCAGAGCCGTCGGGCAGCCGGCTGAGGAGTGGTGTTGGCCTAGGCTCTGGTTGGCCAGTGGACACATCATGGGTCAAGCCCACGGGTCGAAGGGGATATCTGCCGGTTTTGAGCGGTTGAGCAGGTTACGGAACCGGTCGTCCTGATCGGTGATCTTGATGCTGGCGGAGCCGAAGTCGGCCGTCATCAACCGGTCCCGCAGCGCCGTGCTGGGCCAGCCGTTCCAGTCGACGACCGGCGGAAACCGCCAGGTGCCATAGTGGTTCTCCGGCGGGTCGTCGTTGCTGCTCGCCAGCCGGAAGTTGTGCGAGCCGAAGGCACCTTCCTTGTGGTAAACGACCTTCGGGTGCGTGCCGTCGAAACGCACCGAGGACCGCGGATAGGTTTGCACCTCACCGTGCACCGTACGGGACACGTAGTCGACCCGGTCCGACGCCTGGTGCACCCAGGAGACGACGTGCTCCCAGTCGTGCCGGTGACCGCAGCAGCCCGGCAGAACCTGGTCCTTCTCAAAGTAACTCGCGTACACGATGGCGCACCAGCCGTTGTTGCACTTCGACCTGGCGTACGTCTGAGTCCGGTCGAGATCGGACTGGTCACGGCAGTTGCCGTTGACCGCACCGCTGGTGTTCAGTCCGCCGTTGAGGGTGCCGTCGGGGGCGATCGCCGCGACCGGGTAGCACCCGTCGCCGTCGTAGTCGTAGGCCGGGGAGAACATCAGCTCATAGCCGCCGGCGGACTGGGGCAGGTTGGGCAGGTTCGCGGCCCGCGCGGCCGTGGCTGAAGCGACGACCAGCACAGTGGACAGCGCTGCGGCCGCGATCCAGTTCCGGCTGCGGGTCGGCGTACGGTTCGGGCTGGCGGATCGACGCAAGGCGGCCTCCCTGGGTGACCGAAGTGACCAGCTTATTGTGGTCAACGTCGATATCCAAGGAGTTGACTACCGGTGGCCGTACGGTGCACAGCCGAGCAGTGGATCAGAGCCCGTGCGGCAGGGCCCGGTCGGTGTGGCCGAGGCTGAGATCGGGCGCGATACGGTCCCGTACCAGTCTTTTCAGCTCGGGGATCCCCGGGAAGCCACTTTCCCCCCGCGACCAGATCGTCTCGCCGTCCAGCCGGACCTCGAACACGCCGCCGGTGCCCGGCACCAGCGCCACCTCACCGAGCCGCAGCGCGAATGTGGTGAGCAGCTCCTGAGCCGTCCACGCGGCGCGCAGCATCCAGCGGCACTGCGTGCAGTACTCGATCTCCAACCGTGGCTGTTTGGTGTTGGTCACCAACCGAGTATGCCTGCGCCGGGCACCGGGTCGACAAGGCCACTGCCCGGCATGTCCGGCACGGCACCGTCGACTAGGCCACCGTACCGGCAAACGCCTTTGCCGGTACGGCAAGCTGGGTGGCATGGACGACGACCTCGACCATGCCCTCGACTCGGTCGGCCCCCGGCTGCGGGCGCTGCGCAAACAGCGCGAGACGACCCTCGCGGAGCTGTCGGCCGCCACCGGCATCTCGGTGAGCACCCTGTCCCGGCTGGAATCCGGCGCTCGCCGGCCCACCCTGGAACTGCTGCTGCCCCTCGCCCGCGCCCACGGGGTCAGCCTGGACGAACTGGTCGACGCGCCACCGACCGGCGACCCGCGCATCCACCTGCGGCCGGTCAGCCGCTTCGGGATGACCGTCCTTCCGCTCAGCCAGCGGGCCGGCGGCATCCAGGCGTACAAGCTGATCATCCCAGCACTCAGCCCACGCCGCGAGCCTGAGCTGAAAACCCACGAAGGCTACGAATGGCTGTACGTCCTCGACGGGCGACTGCGTGTCCTGCTCGGTGAGCACGATCTGATCCTCTCCCCCGGCGAGGCGGCGGAGTTCGACACCAGGGTGCCCCACTGGTTCGGCGCTGTCGGTGATGAGCCGGTCGAGTTCCTCAGCCTCTTCGGCCAACAGGGCGAACGCGCCCACCTGCGCGCCCGCCCCCGGGAGCGAGCGCGGGATCGGGATCGGGCCGGGGAACGAGCCAGGGAGGGTGGCAGGCCCTGAACCGTGTATGTGTCTGGGCCGCGCTCGGCTCCGTCTGCGTCGCCGTCGGTCTGTCGACCGCGATGGCCGCGCCGCACCTGACCCTGTTCCTCGACGACGCGGTCCGGGCCAGCGCCGGACAGATCGCGCTGTGCCTGGTCGCCGCCCCGGTCTCGGCGGTGGTGACCGCCACCGTGGTCGGCCGGGTGTTATCCAGTGCGCTCACCTCGGTCGTACGGGACTTCCCGGTCTTTCTGCTCATCACGGTCACCTTGACCGCGTCGGCGCAGGTGATGGTCCCGCAGATGTTCGCCTACGCCCGGGAGGCGCTGGCCGGGTCCGCGCGAATAGCGATGGCGATGAGCACCTTCCGTACGCCGTTCTCCGTCGCCTGGGTGGCCAACCCGCCGCTGGCGTCGCTGCTGCTCACCGCCGGTGGATTCCGGCTCACCTACGCCGCCGTCCGCCCTGGTGTACGCCGTCGCCGGCGGCGTCGTCCTGCTCGCCTTGCGGCACCGTCGTCACCCGGACCTCGGTGCGGCGCGGGACACCGACCGGTACGGGACGGACGCCTCCCGCCGGATGATCTGGTTGAGCGTCGCCGCGTTCGGCCCGCGCGGGTTCCGGGAGACCCGTGGCCCGGTCGCCGAGGTGCGGGCCAGCGATCAGGCCCGGGATCCGGGCAGCGGCCGCCGGATGTGGGCGGCGGCGGCCCGGCTCACCGGCGTCACGTACCTCTGACCGCCGCAGGAGATCACCATTGGGCCGATCCGTCGATGGGCGCAAGGTCGACCTCGGCCAACCGTCGGGCTCGACACTGCCGGGTCACCACCACAGTGGCCGGTCGAGGCAGACGAGGTCACCGCCGCCACCCCACAGGTGCACGAACGCTACGTCGACGTCCGCGACCGGGCGCTGCCGCTGCTCACCTGAGGCCGGCCGCCGCGTACGCCGACCCGATCCGGTCCCCGGTGCCAGATCGGCTCAGTCAAGGTCGAGCAGGTCTTTGATGTCGGCGGCGGACAGCTGCGCGGAGGCGAACTCGCCCCCGTCGAGCACACTGCTGAACAGCTCGGCCTTGCGCTGCTTCAACGCCATGACCTTCTCCTCGATGGTGTCCTTGGCGACCATCCGGTAGACCATGACGTTCGACGTCTGGCCGATCCGGTGGACGCGGTCGACGGCCTGGGCCTCGGTCGCCGGGTTCCACCACGGGTCGAGCAGGATGCAGTAGTCGGCCTCGGTCAGGTTGAGACCGAAGCCGCCCGCCTTGAGGCTGATCAGGAAGACGTCGGCGTCGCCGCGTTTGAACTCGGCGATCACGGCGGCCCGGTTGGTCGTCGACCCGTCGAGGTAGCCGCACCGGACGCCGGCGGCGACGAGCCGGTCACGCGCCGCGCCGAGAAAGCGCGTGAACTGACTGAACACCAGCGTACGGTGGCCTTCGGCGACCAGGTTGGTGATCTGGTCGGCCAGCACGTCCAGTTTGGTCGATGGGACACCCTGGTGTCTCGGGTCGACCAGGGCGACGTCGAGGCTGGCCTGGCGCAGCAACGTCAACGACCGGAAGATCTCGAACCGGTTCTTCTCCAGGTCCCCGAGCAGGCCGAGGACCTTCTGCCGTTCCCGTTGCAGATAGGCCTGGTAAATCCGGCGATGCTTACGGTCGAGGTCGAGCTCCAATACCTGTTCCTGCTTTTCCGGCAGGTCGGCGGCGACGTCGGCCTTGCGACGACGCAACATCAGCGGCCGGATGCGGCGGCGCAGCTGGGCGAGCCGGTCACCGTCGCGGTCCTTCTCGATCGGCGTACGATAGTAGTCGATGAACCGATCCAGCCGGGGAAACAACCCGGGGGCGGTGATCGAGCAGAGCGCCCAGAGTTCGAGCAGGTTGTTCTCCATCGGCGTACCGGTGATGGCCAGCTTGAACGGCGCAGTGAGCTGCTTGGCGCAGCGGTGGCTCTGCGACTGGTGGTTCTTGACGAACTGTGCCTCGTCGAGGATCAGCCCCGCCCAGTCGAGCGCCTGGTAGTCGTCGAACTCCAGCCGCAGCAGCGTGTACGAGGTGACGACGATGTCCGCCCCGGCGGCCGCCCCGGCGAGTTCCATGCCACGCCGTGCCGCGGTCTGGGTGACCGCCCGTACGGTCAGATCCGGGGTGAACCGCGCGGCCTCGGCGACCCAGTTGTGGATGACGCTGGCGGGGGCGACGACGAGGAACGGCACGTCGGCGTGGGCGTGCCGGATCAGGGCCAGCGCCTGCAGGGTCTTGCCGAGACCCATGTCATCGGCGAGGATGCCGCCGAGCTGGTGCTCCCGCAGGGCGGCGAGCCAGCGGAACCCGTCGAGCTGGTACGGGCGCAGCTCCGCCCGTACCTGCGGGGGCACCTGGTGGTCGACGGCGGCGCCGGCGGTGGCCAGCTCGCGGACCGCGCGCTGCCAGGCGGCGGCCTGGCCGGTAATCTCCCCCAGCTCAGCCAGTTCGGCCCAGAGACCGGCCTGGAAGCGGCCGACCCGCAGCAGGCCCGGTGGCCGGTCCTCCAGTGCCCGCGATTCGTCGATCAGCTCGCGGAGCTGGGCGAACTCGGGGCGGTCGAGGCTGAAGTACGTGCCGCTGGGCAGGATGAGGTACTGCCGGTCCTGGGCCAGCGCGGTGAACAGCTGATCGAAGACGACCTGTTCGCCGCCGACGCTGACCTGCACTGACAGGTCGAACCAGTCGTGTTCGCCGGGATGGTCGGTGCCGGCGAACCGGATGACCGGCGCCTCGTCCGCTTCCCGGTAGTCCGGTACGGGCTCCTCCGCCGACTCGACCACCTCGACGCCGTCGATGTCGGCGAGCCGGGGCAGGACCTCGCTGAGGAACCGGATCATGGCGTCGCCGCGGAGCGTGGTCAGGGCGACGAGTCGCGGGCCGTTCGGAGTCGACTCGATCGCCTCCGGGACCGCTTTGGCCGTCACCTCGGTGACCTGGCCGACGACGGCGTCACGTGAGTCGGCGTGCCCGCGTGAGTCGGCGTGCCCGCGCGGACCGGTGGCCCACAGCGGCTCGGTCTGCCGGTGCGCGCCGATCGCGCGGACCCACTGCCAGTGGATCGACAGCGCCTGTTCCGGCATCGGGGTCACGGCGAGGGTGAGCGTGGGCGGCGACACCGGTGGCAGGTGCACCGCCGGGCCGGCGGCGACGACCTCGACCTGTTTGAGCAGCTCCGGGTAGAACCGTTCGAAGAACCGCGCCTCGTCGGCAGCGGGGACGCGGATCGCGGGACCGGCCAGGGACTTCGCCGCCGCCGGGGAGACCGCGCCGGACAGCCGTGCCAGCCGCAGCACCCGGTCCCGGGGCTGCGGCTCGACGCCGCCGCGCTCGGCCCACCAGGCGATCCCGTGCGCCGGTCGGCCGACGAAGACGGAGAACTCGGCGGCTACGGGTACGCCGTCGGCCAGCAGCACCGGCTGCACGATCAACTCGTCGTCGGTGCGGTCGACCTGCACCGACAGTCGTGCCGGCTGCCGGCCGACGACCACCGGCCGGCCGTACTTGCCGGGTTGGACCAGCGGCAGCCCGGCGTCGTCGGCCTCGGCCAGCAGGTCCCAGATCCGCCGGCTCGCGAACGCCTCCAGGAAGATCGTCGTCGGGTGGCTGTAGTAGCCGTAGCGGTCGCTGTCCACCGTCGACAGCGTGAGGATCTCGCCGAGCAACTGGCGGTGCCGTTTGGATTCCGGCGATCTGCCGTGCCCGGCGTACTGCACGTTCGACCAGCTGATGCCGGAGCGGACCCAGCCGTTCTGGCCGGGTAGGACCGGACGCAGTGCGACGCGGCCGGCGAGCGCGCCGACGCCGGCCGCGGCCGGTTTGACCAGCTCGAACTGCAGGCCGACGGTGGCCTGGGGCGGCGCGGCGGTGACGACCGGGGCGACGTCGGAGACCAGCGCCGACAGGCTCTTCTCCCAGTCCACTGTTGGCGCATCCGGCGCCCGCCGCTGCTGCGGGACCGTCGGCGACGCTCCGACGACGGCCCGCAGCACCAGCGCGTACGGGTGGCCGCAGGCCCTCTCGCCGCAGGAGCAGGCCCCGTCGACGGTGGCGACGAGCCCGTCGGGGTCGGTGGTGACCGCGGCCGTCACGGTGCCGCCGCGCCTAGGGTCCAGTCGGCCCTGGGCGTGCCCGGTCGTCGCATCCCACCGGGCGTCGGTCAGTTCGCCGTCCGCGAGTTGGGCACGGGCGCGCAGGAACGCCCGTACGCCGACGATCTCACACAACGCCGCCTCTTCGACGGTAAGTTCCAGCTTCGCCACTGTTCGTCGTCTCCCGATCAGGCCGCGTCGCGACGTAGGTTAGCCGGGTGTCAGCGCAACGATCGAACGCCCGTCCCAGTGACGCATCGTCGACCCGTACCGATTCGGCAGCCCGGGTGGTCGCCGCCCCGGTCGCGCGCGTCTACGCCGCTCTGGTCGACCCGGACACGCTCGCCGCGTGGCTGCCGCCGCAGGGGATGACCGGCCGGTTCGAGCGGTTCGACGCCCGGCCCGGCGGCGGGTACCGGCTGGTCCTGACCTACGCCGACGCGACGACCGCGCCGGGCAAGGCCACCGCCGACACCGACATCGTCGAGTCCCGCTTCGTCGACCTCGTCCCCGGCGTACGGGTCGTGCAGGCCGTCGACTTCGTCGCCGACGATCCCGCGTACGCCGGCACGATGACCATGACCTGGGAGGTGTCGGCGGTCGACGGCGGCACCCGGGTGGGCATCCGCGCCGACGACGTACCGGCCGGCATCAGCGCGGCGGACCACGCCGCCGGCCTCGCCTCCTCGCTGGCGAACCTCGCCACGTACGTCGAGCGGTAGCCTGCGCCGGCTCCGCTGCGGCTGTTCCGTACTGCACTGAGCGACGCACAGGTCGACCAAGCCGGTTGCTGGCCGCCGGGTGGCCCTGTTGGGCGTCTGGTAGCCCGAGGGTCCTAACGGCCGCGCTGCCCGCATGTCCTTCGAGTGCCCCGCCTAGCCCAACTGGTCGCCGATCGTAATAGCTATGACCGAAAGATGACATATAAGATAATAACCTTCACATATCAACACTCATCAGTATATTCGACTACCTGAGCAGTTCAGGGACGCCTTAGGCGTACACGCACAGCCGGGCCCCTTGCGCTGCATAGCCGCGATCATCGGGGAGGCGGGGCTGTCGATGGCACACGACGCAGATGAGGTGGAGTTCGAGCGATTTGTCCGTTTGATACGACATTGGCTACGAAAGGAGGCTTACGACATCTGCGGCGACTGGCACGAAGCGGAGGACCTTGTCCAGATAGCGCTGTTCAAGATGTATCAACACTGGAACCGGTTGGACCGGCGGACAGCGCTCGGCGCCTACGCTCGCCGTATCGTGGTCCGCAACTTCCTCACAGAACGCCGTCGGCCGCGCTGGCGACACGAGAGCGCAACGACGTCGATCACGACAACGGATATCGCGCTGGCACCCACACCGCACACCGCCGTCGACGACCGCGTATACCTGTCACCCGCGCTGCGACGACTGGGGCCGCGTCAACGCGCAGTCCTGGCGCTGCGTTTCTTCCACGACCTCAGCGTCACACAGACGGCACACGCGCTCGGGTGCGCGACGGGAACGGTGACCAGCCAGACGGTGCGGGCCCTCGCGGCGTTGCGGAGAGATCTCCAAACCTGACCGCAACCCATGCAGCATCCGTCGGGCACCGGTACGTGTACGCATCGACACCCATCGAGAGTTGCACGGGAAGGAATCAGTCGATGAGGTTACGTCGCACACTTGCAATCGTCACCGCAAGCCTGCTGGCCGGTGCCGCGCTCACCGCGAACACGTCCGCCCCAGCCAACGCCACCCCGACGGGAACGGCTCTGTCTTCCTGGAACCCCGCACTGATCTCGTCAGAGATGATTTACGATGGTTCCGTCGTCCGGCAACGATTCGAGGACGGCATAACCGTCGTCGCGCCTGCCGAATCCCGGGTGATTTTCAAAGGCCAGGTGCCCACCGGGGAAGCCGGCGTGACTGGCGAGGCACGCGTGATCAACCAGGAGGTCCGGGTCATCCTGCCAGAATCCGGTGAACCGACGATGGCCGACGCGCAGAAATACGCCGAAGCCGGACGCAGCGTCTACGCGGACGCCGTCGCGGCGGGCTTCAGTGCCGCCGAGGCTCAGCAGATCTCCAACAAGCTACGTGCGCGAATGCTCGAAAACCCGCCGATCTGGTCGTCGGGGTGCGTCTACAGCGACGACGTCGACCCGGACCCCGACTACAACTGGGACGGCTGCTTCTCGCGGTACGTCACGGAGGACTCCGACCCCAACAACTTCTACTCGACGGAATCCACCCTGGCCAGCGGATGGGGCACCGGCGTACTCGGTGGCGGCAAGGAGCTGAGTTCGGGCTACACGCGGAGCTTCTACAACCTCTTTGAAGGCGAGCTCGTCGAGTGGTCCCCGCCGGGCAGCCTGACCGGCAACAACTGCAACACCTTCACAATCAGCCTGACTCAGATCGTCGGGCTGGAGTTCGGCGTCCCTCTGTGTGATGACAGGTGGGCGGTGACGAAGAACCAGTGGAGCCATACCTCCGACTGGCAGGGCGGCAGCGCCGGCGGCTCCAGTGACACGCGGTACGCGGCCAACGCCACCACCCTGCGCGTGCCGAACGGCCTCAGCGGCGTCTACGTATACCAGATCGGCTGGTCATACCGCTGCTTCTGCTGACCGACGAGAGCGAGGGGGTGGGACCGCCATTTGCCCCACCCCCTCTGGCTGTCCCTGCGTCGGGACATACGAGTAGCCGTCGAAGATGGGAGAATGCCGACATGACGCGGCTACACACGCTATCGCCGAGCCGACAGTTCAGCGCCCGAGCCGCCGTTGCTGCGCTGACCGTCGCAGCCACCATCGGTTTGGCATCATGCGCGCAGCGGCACTCCGACCCGGTTGCACCAGCCAACGCCGCCAGCGTCCAAGAGGAGTGGCTACGTAAGTACCCACCAGTTACTGAGAAGCCGGCCCAGCTCGACCAGCAGGGCCGGGAGTGGACGACCCTCGCCTGGCTGTCCACCAACGACTCGCTATGTGTAGCCAGCATCAGAACCAGCCGGCCGACCGGCGACCTTGTCTCTTGCATGCCGGCGCCCGCTGCCCTTCTCGTCCCAGGGCCGCCGACACTGCCGTCCAAACCCCTGCCCCACCTAGGCCCGGTCAATCCCGACGATCCGGAACTACGACTTTTTGTCGGAACGGTCAGAGGACCTGCCGCGACTGTCGATGTCACTGTGTTTGGTACGACCGCAACCGCACCGGTTGTCGCCTTCTCGACAGCTGACCAGCGTCACGTCGGCGTGTACGCAGTCTGGCTACCAACCGCCGGTCAGGGCGGTTTCCATTGGCCCGATATCACTTCCGTCATCGCCCGTAGCGCGACAGGAGACATCACCGCCCGGCTAAGCTGAACGGCCGCGCTGACTCGACCGGCAATCGGCGGCAGCCCTCACACCCCTACCAGCTGCTCAGAACGTCGATCCCCGTGCGGACGATCACGCCGATCATTTCGATGCTGGTGTCCGCGATCGCTCCGACCGCGAGGGTCGCCATCCATCCTCACCGTCGGCTTCCCTGCAGCACCGCTCATACTTTGACATCCTCGCCGCCCTAAACGGCGGCGATTCCAGCCACGCCGCGCGTGACACGCGCGGCGTTCTGGTGGGTTACCGT
>NZ_JBHMIO010000073.1:0-14017 GCF_048060275.1 Micromonospora sp. LOL_015 | reverse complement strand
ACCGGTCACCGCACCCCTGAAAACCAGCTAACCAACTCTCCATCAAACCCGGGGCTTGACACAGGTTCTGCTGGAGGAGGACCAGGAAGCCAGGGAAACGGGCCGGCCCGACAACCCTGACCAACCCCGGCAGCCAGCGGCGATGGACCACTGGGAGCAACTCACCAACCGGGTGTCCTGCGGCAACGAAGGCGTCCGAGACCTTCCGGTCGCCTACCGCTACGGTCTGTCCAGCCGAGCGGCCCACCTCACCTACCGGGCCCTCTGGCCGGCCGGCAAGGGCTGGCCGACCAGGGTCGGCCGCGCCCTGCTGCTGCTGATCCGGCCGCTGATCGTGTTGCTACCGCTGGCCGCTGACCCGGCCCGCGCCGCCGCCACCACCCTGCTGGTCCTGCTCGGCTACGCGTCGATCGCCGACGCGTCCCGCGCCGACGAGAACCACCCCGGCTGGGTCGCTGGCGTCGCCGCGCTGCTCACGGCTGCCGCTATCGTCGCCTGTCGCCGGCTGGATCCGGGGCACCCGAGACTGGGCGCGGCTCGACCGCGAGACCGAATCGTGGAGCGAGGAGTGGCACCGGGTCGGCCATCAGATGTGGTGCAGCGCGCGGCGCTGGCGGGCCCTGGGCCTGGTGCTGGCGGTCGTCTTCACCGCAGGAGGCGTCGGGCTGCTCTGGTTGCTTCCGAACGGCAGCCTGCTCGGCAACCGCCCGGAAACCCTGACGATCGTCGGCACCGTCACCGTCACCACCTTGTGGTGGCTCGCCCACCGGCACGACCCGGCCCGGATCCCGCTACCCCGCCTCCGACGGCAGAAGCAGCCGTACGACGCGGCGTGGAGCGCGGCGGACCATCGTCGTCCCGTCCCCGTCCGGCGGGCCGTCTTCGTCTGCGCCATGCTGTTGCTGCTCCTGCCGCTGGTCATCTGGAAACAGCCCCGCCGGCTGCTGGAAGGACTCGCGCTCGAGCCGCTGCGGCTGGTGACCCCCCGTGCCGAGGTCACCGTGCAGGGCGTTCCCGAAGCGCACTTCCCGGCGATCGAAATCGGGCTGCTCGCCGTAGCGCTGAGCGCGGTCCTGCTCTGGGGCTGGACGAAGCCCTGGCCGGCTCTCGCCGCGATCATCGGCACCGGCATAGTAGTCGCAACCGCCGCGCACCTGCTGTGTCCCGGCCGGATCACCAGCGGTCAGCTGACCGGGCTGCTCGTCGTCTGGGCGTCCTGCATGGCGGTCGTCACCGTCTTCCTACCTGTTACCGAGCAGTCCCCCGATCGGGTCTGACGCCGCCCGGTCACCGTCCGCCCGGCGCTCACCGGTCAGGGTGCGCCGGACAAACTCCAGCAGCAGTGCCCATTTGAACGCCTGCTGTGCGTTGTCCGCGGCTGCGGAATGCCCACCCTCGACGTTCTCGTGGTAGGTGACGTCGTGGCCGTACTCGCGCAGCCGGGCGACCATCTTGCGGGCATGGCCGGGATGGACCCGGTCGTCGCGGGTCGAGGTGAGAAAGAGCGACGGCGGGTACGCCGTGCCCCGTCGGATGTTCTGGTACGGCGAGTACTCCCGCAGAAACGCCCAGTCCGCCGGATCGTCGGGGTCACCGTACTCGGCCATCCAGGAGACTCCAGCGAGCAGCTTGTGATATCGGCGCATGTCCAGCAGCGGCACCTGCCCGACAATCGCGCCGAACAGCTCCGGGCAGCGGGTCAACATCACGCCCATCAGCAGCCCGCCGTTGCTGCCGCCGTAGGCGCCGAGCCGGTCCGGGCTGGACAGGCCACGGGCGACCAGGTCGGTGGCGACGGCGGCGAAGTCATCGTAGGCGCGGAGCCGGTTCTCCCGCAGCGCGGCGGTGTGCCAGCGCGGTCCGTACTCGCCGCCGCCCCGGATGTTGGCGACCACGAAGCTGCCGCCCCGGGCCAGCCAGCCAGCACCGACGACGCCGCTGTAGGTCGGGGTCCAGGCGATCTCGAAACCCCCGTACCCGGTCATCAAGGTGAGCCCGGCCGCCGGTCCGGGCGGGCTGGTCTCGCCCGGTGTGACCAGGAAGTACGGCACCTCGGTGCCGTCGGCGGAGACGGCGAAGAACTGCCGGACGGTCATCTGGTCCGCGTCGAAGAAGGCCGGACCGGTCTTGACCGGCCGCATCGGCCCGTCAACGGTGCCGTGCAACAGCGTCGGTGGCCGGATGAACCCGGCGGTGTGCAGCAGGAACTCGTCGCCTCGGTCCGGCTCGGTGTCGGCCACATCGGTGTGGTCGAATCCGCCGGCGTCGGGCAGCGCGCGCCGCCGCCAGCCGTCGTCGCCGGGGGTCAGTACGGTGATCTCGCTACGGACGTCGGTGAGGGTGACCAGCAGCAGATGGTTGCGGGTCCAGGCGTGGTAGCTGTAGGCGGAGCGCTCGGTCGGCTCGAAGACCGTGGTCAGCTCCCGTTTGCCGGCCAGGAACTCGTCGACCGGGGTGACCAGCACCGCGCCGGCCGGGTAGGTAGTGTCACCGGCCTGCCAGTCGCTGCGCAGCTCAATCAGCAGCCACTGCCGATGCAGGTCGATCTCGGCGTCCGAGGGCACGTCGACCAGGCCCCAACCGCCGTCGGGCCGCAGCAGGTAGGTCCGGTTGCGGAAGAACTCGGTGCGCCGTACCGCCAGGTCGCGCTCGTAGCCAGCGGTCGGGTCGTGTACCACGGAGACGGTGACATCGTCGACCTCGCCGGCGAACGCCAGCGGGGCGTCGGCCAGCGCGGTGCCGCGCTGCCAGCGCCGGATGGTCCGCGGGTAGCCGGATTTGGTGACGGTGCCGGGCCCGAAGTCGGTGCCCACGTAGATGTGGTCGCGGTCGATCCAGCAGACGGTGCTCTTCGCCTCCGCGACGATGAAGCCGTCCGGCACGAAGTCGCGGGTGGTCAGGTCGAACTCGCGGACCACCGCGGCGTCCGATCCGCCCCGGGACAGTACCACCAGGCACCGGTCGTACCCTGGCCGCAGCACGTGGGCGCCCTTCCAGACCCAGTTCTCCCCTTCGACCCGGGCGAGTTCGTCGAGGTCGAGCAGGATCTCCCAGCTCGGCTGCGGCCGACGGAACTCGTCGAGGGTGGCCCGCCGCCACACCCCGCGGGGATGTCCGGCGTCCTGCCAGAAGTTGTAGAGGTGGTTTCCGCGCCAGGTCGGGTCGGGGATCTTGTCGGCGGAGTCGAGCACCTGCTTGATCTGGTCCCGCAGCTGGGTGAACCCCGGCTCGGCGGTCCAGCCGGCGGTGGTCTCCGCGTTTCGGTCGCGCACCCAGTCCAGGGCAGCGTCACCGAGCACCTCCTCCAACCAGAGGTACGGATCGCCGCCGTGCGACACCCGGCCGTCCATCACCATCCGTCTTCCTCCCCGCCCCCGGCCCGCTCTACGGGGGTACGCACCAGGATAGGCAAACTCGTCGTACCGCACCGCCCAGCAGAGGGTGCTGTCTCAAGGCCGGCTGCGAACGTCGCCGCCGAAGCTGGACACTGGACGCTACCGTGACGGTCGGACAAGATTGACGCACGTCCAACCTGCAGACGTGCGACCGGTGATCCGTCCGGGCCGGGTGGCGCGGACGGTTGGGGTGGGAGTGGACCGGCGACGATCGGGGCTGACAGATGAGCAGCATGCAGGAGGCGCAGCGGGCACACGCCCAGCAGGTGCACGCCCAGCACCGGGCCCAGGCCTTCGCGTACCGTCAGCATCAGCAGATGGTCTGGGAGGCGGAGAACGCCCGGCAGGCCGCCGAGCAGGCCGCCACCGAGGACGAACGCCAACGCAAGCGTCTCTACACCGAGGCCCGTGCGGCGAAGGTCGCGGCGGCCAACGCGAACCTGCGGTCGCGGGTAGCCGAGCTGGAGGAGCTGCTCGCCGACACCCTGGCCGTCGACGACCACATCGACCTCGAACGGCTCAAGCGCAGCAGCACCCCACCGCCGTTCGATCCCGGTGATCTCGCCGTACCGCTGGCCGCACCGCAGTGGTCCGACTTCGCCCCGCCGGAGCCGGCCGGTCTGGGCCGAATGTTCGGCGGCGAGGTCCGTCACCAGCAGCAGGTCGCCGAGGCGCGACAGGCGTTCGAGCAGGCCACCGCGAAACACGAGGCGGCGGAGGCGCAGCGGCGCCGCCGGCTGGCCGCAGCCGAGGAAAAGTACCGTCAGCAGTGCGAGAAGCTGGCCGCCAAGATCGCCGCGCACAACGCGGCGATCGACCGGTTCTCCGCCGTCTTCGCCGCCGCCGACCCGAAGGCCGTCGTCGAGTACTTCGGGCTGGTGCTCGGAAACTCCGTCTACCCGGACGACTTCCCGCAGCGTTACCGGCTCGCCTACCTGCCCGAGTCCCGTCAGTTGGTGGTCGAGTACCACCTGCCGGCGGTCGAGGTCGTGCCCCGGATCCGGGAGTACCGTTACCAGCCGGCCGACG
Source organism: Micromonospora sp. LOL_015 (assembly GCF_048060275.1). Taxonomy (NCBI): domain Bacteria; kingdom Bacillati; phylum Actinomycetota; class Actinomycetes; order Micromonosporales; family Micromonosporaceae; genus Micromonospora; species Micromonospora sp. LOL_015. Next base: position 9,593 of record NZ_JBHMIO010000073.1, on the reverse strand, counting down.
ACGAGGTGACGGCGGTCGGCCGCTCGGCGACCGAAATCGCCGACCGGTACGCCGACCTCATCACCCAGATCACCCTGCGTACGGTGCACGAGTTGTACGAGGCGGACCGTACCAGGCTGCTGGAGACTGTCTGTATCAACGGCATCGTCGAACGGATCGACCCGGCCACCGGCCGACCGGCCCGGCCCTGCCTGGTCAGTCTGCGTACCACCCGGGACGAGTTCGTCGCGATCAACCTGGCCAACGTCGACCCGGCCGCCTGCCTGCGCCGGCTCGGCGCACGGATCTCCGCCGACCCGGTGGATCTGGCGTCGGTGCCCGCCATTGTCGACTTCGACCAGGTCGACAAGCGGTTCGCCAATGAGATCGACGTCCTCGCCGACCTGGACCAGCGACCAGACCTGCTGACCACACCGGCTGACCAGTTCGAGCAGCTGATCGCCGACCTGTTCACCAAGCTCGGGCTGCAGGTACGCCAGGTACGTACGACGGCCGACGGCACGGTGGAGTGCATGGCGCACGATCCCCGCCCGTTGTTCGGCGGCACGGTCGTCGTGCTGGCTCGGCGCGGGGGCACCATGGACGTCTCTGCGGTCCGTGACCTGTTCGGCGTCGTCCAGGCGGAGAACGCCTCGAACGGCATCCTGGTGACCACCGCCGGCTACACCTCGGCGGCCTTCGACTTCGCTTCCGGAAAGCCGTTGGAGCTGATCGACGGCTCGGCGCTGCTGCACATGCTCGCCGAGACCGGCGGGGTCAAGGCCCGCATCGACCGCCGGGCCTGAGCCGCGACCGTCGCGGGTCAGCGGGTCAGCGGGTCAGCGGGTCAGCGGGTCAGCGGGTCAGCGGGGAAAGTACCGGTCCAGGAAGTCGTTGTGGAACACTCCGGTTGGGTCGTAGCGGGCCAGCAGGTCGGCGAAGTCGTCCCACCGCGAGTACCTGCCGGCGAGTTCGTCCCGGCCGATACCGAACAGCTTGCCCCAGTGCGGTCGGGGGGCGTACGGCGCCAGCGCCTGCTCGACCGCGGCGATCACCGGCGTCACCGCCGTAGCATCCGCGACCCAGGTGAAGTGGATCGCGACGCTGTCCCGCGAATGGTTCATGCTCAGCCACAGTTCGTCGGCGGCGACGGTACGAATTTCGCAGACCTGCAGCACGGGCGCGACCCGGTCGCGAATCCGGGCCACCGCGTCGAGGGCGTCTACCACGTCGCCGGCCGCTACCAGGTATTCCGACTGTAGTTCGGCACCGCTGCTCGGAGTGAAGTCGAGCCGGAAGTGCGGCAACCTGGTGTGCCACGGACCGGCCACCCCCAGCTGGCTGGTGCAGTTTTCCACCGGCATTCCGGGTACCGGGTGGCGGGGGCCGTCGGCGGCGGCGAGCCCCAACCCGGCGGCGTCGACCGGCGGATGGTCGTGGTCGGTGCGCCGTTTCACCCACACCTGGTCGATACCGGTCCCGGTCCAGTCGGTGAACATGCTGACGCTGTAGCCGCTGGCCTGGAGTCGGTCCCATCCGGCGACGAGCGCGTCGCGGGACAGCCCGTGATAGACGTACTGCGCCACATCGAAGGTCGGCTCGATCGACAGGGCAACGCTGGTGACCACGCCGAGCCCGCCGAGACCGACCACCGCGCCGGCGAACTCGGGATGGGACTGGTCCAGCCGGACCAGGTCTCCGTTGGCGGTCACCAACTCCACCGCCCGTACGGCGGTGGCGAGGTTGCCGTTGCCGCGCCCGGAGCCATGGGTAGCGGTCGTGCAGGCACCGGCGACCGAGATGTGCGGCAGCGAGGCCAGGTTGTGCAGCGCGTACCCGTGGGCGTGCAGGTGTTCGGCAAGCTCGCCGTAGCGGACACCGCCGCCGGCGGTGACCGTCAATGTCTCGGAGTCGACCGTCACCTCGGCGGGCAGGCCGGCGAGCGAGACGAGGTCTCCGTCGGTGTCGGCGATCCGGTTGAACGAGTGCCCGGTGCCGAGCACCCGCAGCCGGGCCGATCTGCCCACCACCTGTCGCAGTTCGTCGACGGTGGTCGGGCGATGGACGTGACGCGCGGCGAAGGTTACGTTACGCGCCCAGTTGGTGACCACAGCGGCCATCAGCCCGTTCTCCTCTCGCCGACCCGCCTCACCGTACCCTGGACCGACGCAAGCTACGGTCGCGCCGGAGGAGGTCCCATGCGGGTGGCGGTGTTCAGCACCAAGCCGTACGACAAGCGGTTCCTGGCCGCCGCGAACGCCGAGGCCGGTCACGACCTGGTGTTCCTGGAGCCGAGGTTGTCGGCGGACACCGCACCGTTGGCCGACGGCTGCGACGCGGTCTGCGCGTTCGTCAACGACGACCTCAACGCACCGGTGCTGGAGACGCTGGCCGGCGGCGGGGTCCGGCTGGTCGCGCTGCGCTCGGCCGGGTTCAACCATGTCGATCTGGCCACCGCGCGCCGGCTCGGGCTGACCGTCACCCGGGTGCCGGGCTACTCGCCGCACGCGGTCGCGGAGCACTGTGCCGGGCTGATCCTGGCGCTCAACCGCAAGATCCATCGCGCCTACAACCGGGTCCGGGAGCACAACTTCGCCCTCAACGGGCTGCTCGGTTTCGACCTGCACGGCCGGACCGTCGGCGTCGTCGGCACCGGCAAGATCGGCGTCCGGTTCATTCGGATCATGGCCGGGTTCGGCTGCCGGGTGCTCGCCGCCGACCCGTACCCGTCGGACGAGGCCATCGCCGCCGGCGCCAGTTACGTCCCGCTGCCGACGCTGCTCGCCGAGTCGGACATCATCACCCTGCACTGTCCGCTCACCCCTGACACCCATCACCTGATCGACGAGGAACGGATCGCGCAGATGCGCGACGGCGTGATGCTGATCAACACCAGCCGGGGCGCGCTGGTCGACACCGCCGCCGTGATCCGCGGTCTGAAGAGCGGCAAGATCGGCCATCTGGGCCTCGACGTGTACGAGGAGGAGGCCGATCTGTTCTTCGAGGACCTGTCCGACCAGATGCTGCGCGACGACCTGTTCTCTCGGCTGGTCACCTTCCCCAACGTGCTGATCACCGGCCATCAGGCGTTCTTCACCGAGGAGGCGCTGCACAACATCGCCACCACCACCGTCGGCAGCCTGACCGCGTACGAGCGGGAGGGCACCCCGGCGGACATCCAGCCCGACGCCCTGGTGCGCTGACCGACGAACCCCGTACGCGGGCGTCCGGGCCCAGCGCCGGCCGCGGCCCGGTCCGATCCGGCCGGGAGCAGACAGTGTCAAAGTCATGGCTGAAGGCCGGCCGGCCGGTTCCCCGTTCCCGCCGGTTCACACCGGTTAGCTTCCCACGTCTGCGGAAACTCTTCACCTTGACGGATGCTCAGCCCGGGCCGGCCCGGCAGCGCGGCCCGGTCGGCCGATCAAGGGGCAGGACCAGGAGCGCACCGAGAGTCAGGAGTGACGCCATGGGGTACCTCACCACGCAGGACGGCAGCCAGCTCTACTACAAGGACTGGGGTTCCGGCCCCGCCATCGTGTTTTCACACGGCTGGCCGCTGACCGCCGACGCATGGGACGGCCAACTGCTGTTCCTCGCCCAGCAGGGGTTCCGGGTCATCGCGCACGACCGGCGTGGGCACGGCCGGTCCAGCCAGTCGCCCGAGGGCAACGATATGAACGGCTACGCCGACGACCTTGCCGCGGTGATCGAGGCGCTCGGCCTGACCGACGCCACGCTGGTCGGGCACTCCACCGGTGGTGGTGAGGTGGCCCGGTACATCGGCCGGTACGGCACCGGACGGGTGGCGAAGGTGGTGCTCATCTCCGCCGTACCGCCGATCATGGTGCAGACGCCGGACAACCCGGACGGGCTGCCGCTGGCCGTGTTCGACGAGATGCGGGCCAACCTGGCCCACGACCGAGCGCTGTTCTACCGGGATCTGGCGATCAAGTTCTACGGCGTGAACCGGCCAGGTGCCGAGGTCTCCGACGGCATCCTGCACCAGTTCTGGTCGTGGAGCATGCAGGCCGGGCTGTGGAACGCGTACCAGAGTGTGGCGGCGTTCTCGGAGACCGACTTCCGTGACGACCTCGCCGCCTTCGACGTCCCCACCCTGGTGATGCAGGGCGACGACGACCAGATCGTGCCGATCGGGAACGCTTCGATGAAGACCGCCCAACTGGTGTCCGGCGCCCAGGAGGTCTATTATCCGGGCGCCCCGCACGGTATCACCGCCACCCACCAGGACCAGGTCAACCAGGATCTGCTCACGTTTTTAAAGAGCTGAGCCCGGCACCGGCCGCGTTCGTCGGCCTTAACCGACTCCGTCACAAGAAGCCGAGCGGTCCGTTTCGCCAGGACCGCTCGGTCCCCGCTGGCGACCACCTCTGCCTGCCCGACATCGGCCAGCACACCGGGGATTCAACCGCACTGCCACGTTTGTCCGGGTCCGTGGTGCCAACGCCAGCCGACGAGCCGCAACTTCCGACCGGGCGTCCGCAGCAATGAGATCGACAGAGCCGCCGGCGGTGTCCGGCTGGTGGATCCGCCGATGCCGGGCCGCTTCGACCAGCACCGCGCGGCCGAATGACGACATCCCGACTACCAGCAGCCGACTGAGCCGTACGGTCGGCATCGGGTCCTGCCGGAACAACCAGCGGGCGGCGAGCTCGTATCACCCATAGACGCCAGTCGGCTACCGAACGCTTGACCATCACATTTCACGGTGAAGTGGGAAAATCTGCCTTGGTGCCACTGGTCCGTCACCACGCACACCGACCGGATAAGATTCCTTCGCCGGGGCGGTAGCTCAGCCGGTCAGAGCAGGGGACTCATAATCCCTCGGTCGCGGGTTCGAGCCCCGCCCGCCCCACCGACCGCACCATTGTGCGAACCGGTGGTTGTTCCTCGTGAGTGCCCTCGCCCGGGTTGGGCGGGGGCATCGTCGTGTCGGTGGGGATCTTGAACACGGGGATGACTCCCTGGTCGGTGAGTTGGACTTCGGCGATGAGGGTCTCGATGGCGGCTTTGCGTTCGGTGTCGCTGCCGCTGGTCATGATCGTGCTGAGGTAGTCGCGGATCGTGGTGATGGTTCCGGGTGCTGGCGGCGCGGGTTGGGCGGTGAGGTCGGCGTCGAGTTCGGTGTGCCGGGTGTGGAGTTGGGCCAGCCGTTGGCGGAGTTCGCGGATGCGGGGTCCGGCGGTGGCGTCGTCCATGGTGCCGTTCTCGAACGCGGTGTGATACCTGGAGATGCTGGTTTCGGTGGTGGTGATCTGGTTGGCGAGGGCGGTGAGTTCGGCGGTGCGGTCGTCGGTGGTGGTGTGGCGTTGGGTGTGGGCGCGTTCGATCATGGCGACGAGGACGGGTTCTGCGGTGGTGTAGAAGTCGTACAGGGCTTGCAGGACGGCGTTGTCGAGGTCGTCGGCGGGGAGCCTCGGCGCGTCGCAGGTGGCGTGTTTGCCGTAGCGGGTGCGGGTGAAGCAGGTGTAGTAGCGGTAGCGGCGGGTTCGTCCGTTGGCGGACGTGCCGATGTAGCGATGTCCGCAGCGGGGGCATGTGAGCAGGCCGGTGAGGTAGTAGTCCGAGTCGGACATGGCCCGTTGGGTTTGGGCGTCGCCGCGGGCGGCGGCGATGTCCTGGGCGCGTTGGAAGGTGTCGCGGTCGATGAGGGGGTCGTGGGCGTCGGGGACGTAGACGTCGCGGTAGGCGATGTCTCCGATGTAGGCGGGGTTGTCGAGGATTCGGTTGATGGTGTGTCCGGACCATTTCTTGCCGGTCCGGTTGGGGACGCCGCGTTCGTTGAGGGTGGTGGCGATGGCGCGGGTGCCGACGCGGTCGCGGGTGTAGAGGCGGAAGATGTCGCGGAGGATGGGTGCCTCGTCGGGGTGTGGGACGAGTCGGTGGTCGGGGTTGACGAGGTAGCCGTAGGGGCGGGTGCCGCCGGCCCATTTGCCTTTGCTGGCTTTCGCTGTCATGCCGCTTTTCACTCGGTCGATGATGATGTTGCGTTCGAATTCGGCGAATACGGCGAGGAGTTGGAGCATCATGCGACCGAAGGGTCCGCCGGTGTCGATGGGTTCGGTGGCGGAGGAGAAGCGGACGTTTGATGCTTCGAGGATGGTGACGAGGTCGAGGAGGTCGGTGACGCTGCGGCTGAATCGGTCGAGTCGGTAGACGAGTAGGACGTCGTAGAGGCCGGCTTTGGCGGCGTGGAGTGCTTTTTTGAGTCCGGGGCGTTCGGTGGTGGCGCCGGAGGCGTCGTCTTCGTATTCGGCGACGATGGTCCAGTCGGGCTGGGAGGCGACGTATTTTTCGAGGGCGGCGCGTTGGGCGTCGAGGGAGAAGGGTTGGTGTTCGTCGTCGGTGGAGCGGCGGATGTAGATGCTGACGCGGCTTGGTCCGGTGGGTCGCTGGGGTGGGTCGGTGTGGTGGGCGCGTCGGCCGCGCCGTTTGGGTGGGGCGAGGGGTGGGGCTGTCATGCGGTGGTGTCCTTCGAGGTTGAGGGGTGTTCCCGGTGGCGGCCGGGGGTGGCCGTCACCGGGAGGGGTCGGGCTACGGGAAGAGGTGGGGGTGGTCTTCGATGAAGTGGTTGAGTAGGACGGCGAGTGCTTCGGCGGCGTTGTCGAGGTCGGCGGGGGTCATGGGTACGGTGTCGATCCGCGCGACCCGCAGGGGAATGCTGGATTCCTTTCCGTGGGTGCGGATTGTTTTCGCACCGCCGTTGTTGGTGGCGGTACCGGGATGCGGTTCGTCAAGATAGCTCCGGACGTTGTTTTCGTGGTGGGGCGCGTGGGCCACGGTCCTCCGAAAAGCGTGTGACGCTGCTGGGGTCGGAGTCCTTCTTTCATGCGTTTCCCTTTCCTGCGCGGATTTGTGCGGTAGAGCCGGTTGATGCGGTAGAGCCGGTTGATGGCGGTTGGCCGGCTTCTGTTTCGCTGGGTCGCGGACGGTACCTCCGCGATCTGTCAACGGGAAGGTTTGGATCTGTCAGCGGCTCACGGGCAACTCGCGGCGGGATGCTGTGAGCCGTTGACAGATTCTGGGGCTTGCTGTCACCCCGATGGCGGAGGTATGGTCCGCGACTTCCTGCCGTCAGGGGCTGGCCGCTGCAGCTGTCGGGACTGCGGCTGCGGCTGGGGTTGTCGGTGCGTGGCCTGGTCCCGCGTCCGTGCACCGCGTACAGGCGGCGTGACCGGTCGGTGGTTGGCGGCGTGTGCGGTTCAGGCCGGCTGTCCCGAGTCGCCGTCGGGTAGTGCGAGGTCGGCCAGGCGCAGCGGCGGCAGAGCGGCTCGGTGTAGCCGCCACACCGGCTCCGCTGGGTTCATGCCGGTGGTTTCGCGGTGCACGACGGTGGCTACCGGGTAGCGGACCCCGGCGGCGGTGAGTTCCTGATGCAGGTGCCGCTCGCGTAGCGACGAGGGTAGCCAGAACAGCACCGGCCAGAACCGTCCGGTGACGTCGGCGAGGTCGTGGTAGCCGTGGATCTTGTCGACGAGGCGGGACAGGGGCCGTTCGGTGCCGAGGTCATACTCGAGGAAGAAGGGGACCCGCTGGCCGTCTTCGACCCAGATGCCATGCCCGTCGGGCCGTGACCTGGGGATGTAGGCGAAGGCGGAGACGTCGTCGCCGGGCTCGGCGAAGGCACCGGTCTGCTGGCAACGCGCGGCCGGCCACCACCGCAGCAGTGCGGTGCCGGGGTGGGTGCGGGCGTGTCCGGCGAGGTCGGTGAAGAAGCCGTTTACGCCGAGCAGGTGGGGCAGGTTCGCCCGGCGGGTGAGATGCCAGCGGCGTTTACGGGAGCGGTCCTTGCGGGGCAGTTCCTCGCCGCGTTGCGCGGCGACGACTTCCACACCGAGTTGGGCCAGGACGTAGTGGTAGGGGTAGGAACCGCCGTCGGGTCTCTGCGGCCGGAACCGGTCCACCACCCCCAACTGCTGGGTGAGGGCGCGGAGGCGTTCCTGGGCGTAGTCGACCGACGGGAACAGGGCGTGGGCGATCTGGAAGGAGGTGAGGACCCCGTGGTCGGCGAGCCAGCCGAGCAGGATGAGGTCACGGGTGGTGAGTTGGGACTGGACCCGTAGCACCGGATCAGCCATCCATCACCACCTTCCCCGGGGGGAGAGAGCCGTGGAGAGGGTCAGTCGCAGCGTTCGAGTGAGTCTGGACAGCGGCGCTGACCTGCGGTGTGAGACGACGGTGGGGGTCCGTTGGGGGGTCCGGGTGAAGCGGGACGTGAAGCAGGACGCCCGGCGGGACCGGCGACGGGAGGTCAAGCCGGGATCTGTCAGCGCGGGACGTTGAGGATGCGGCAGCCGCAGGCGGCGGCGAGGGTGGATGCGTGGACAGGGTGTACTCCAGGTGAGAAAGGGGGGTTCGTCTGCGGAGTGGACGGGACAGGTGGTGCGCGTAGTGACGGTGGGCAGGCGTATCCGCGCCGGGTGACGCCCGGCCGGGCGGATCTCGACATGCGGAGGTCAGGAGTCACTGTGGAGGTGTCAACGAACAAGCCCACCCCGCAAGAGGCAGACCAGGATTCGAGCAGCAGAAGTCGCGGCAACCTGACAGACAGGTTGTCGTCGATACGAAGAACAGGGGGTTGGCGGCGGAGCGGGGGCACAGCCTGAGCGGGTGCCGACAGTCCTCACGGCAGTGTCAGGGCCGCGCGGTGCGCGTCGGCCAGGCTCGCCACGACAGCCGCGAACAGCTTGCCGTGGGCGGGCGGCTAACTCGCCGGCGTGAAGTCCTTCATCAGCGGTCCTCCCATCACTCCGCGCCCCTTGACCATGACCCGCGCGGGCCACGAACGACGACAGGCGCCACCACACGAGGTGTCGCCCGCGACATGACACGGCCGAAACAACCGGCCGCGCAGGGAACGCCCATCCAGTACGCCCCGGCAACCCACCCCAGGTCAATCAATTTAAGATAACAATGAGGTAATGCGGCTTGACTTCAATCCAGATTTGTGCGTCTGGGTCCTGCCGAGTGTGCCTGAGTCCGCCTGCGTCCAGACAAAGACGGGTGTCGTTGCTTGCGGATCGGGTTGAAGGCGTCGAAAGTCGAGAGCGTGCAGCGATGGGATCCGTTGAAGGAGCATCAACTGCTGTTGCTGCGGCGGATCGGCGCCGGGGACGACCTCAGTAGCCCTGACGGAGTCGACCAGCGCCACTCGGCTCGGGCATTGCAGACCCGTCGCCTCGTCGACATCAGCCGCCGAGGCGGAGTGTGGCGAGCTCAGATCACCGATGCCGGCCGCTTCTATCTCGACAACGGCATCCACCCTGACCACCCCGACCGCCTTCTGAGCGGCACGACGGTACCCCGCCAGCGCGAACGGACCACCGTCACCGCCAAGCAAGGCGAATCGGCCCCGGCCCGGCCACGAGACGGTGACGCCGCGACGACGGCCGGCTCGACGCGGTCCCCAGCCGCCACGACGGTCAAACAGGCCCGACAACTCGTCGAACGCCTGCAAGCCGAGGGCGGAACCGTACTAGTCGCAACGCCGCTCGGTTAAGCCGTTGCGGCGGCGGTCAAGGGTGTGTCGGTCGGGCATGGGAAAGCGGAGTTCCTGTAACGAGGTGAGTCACTCCAAGACGCCTCGAGACCAGGAA
>NZ_JBHMIO010000072.1:0-14180 GCF_048060275.1 Micromonospora sp. LOL_015 | reverse complement strand
TGGCCGAACACCTAGAATCGGTTCAAGTAGCCGGTGTTGCAACGACTCCTTGAACCTAAGCAGTATCGAGCGATCCGCTACACCCAGCGGCTCGCCGAGGCCGGCGCCGTCACCTCCGTCGGATCCAAAGGGGACTCGTACGACAACGCCATGGCCGAGGCGTTCAACTCCCTCTACAAGGCTGAACTCGTCCGCAACACCGGTCCGTGGCGCGGCCTCGACGACCTGGAGATGGCCACCGTCGAGTACATCGACTGGTACAACAACCGGCGGCTCCACGGCGAACTCGGACACGTCCCGCCCGCCGAGTACGAAGCGCTACACGCGATGACCCACCCGGTCACCGCAACCCTGAAAACCAGCTAACCAACTCTCCATCAAACCCGGGGCTTGACACTTTCGGTAGTCGGTAGGCGTCGACGCGGGGACCGTAGCGTGTGAACCAGTCGACGGGTGCGTTGTCACGCAGCCAGTCCGGGGCGGTCGCGGCGATGGCCTCAAGCGCCGCGCGTAGCGTCTCGCCGACCAGTTCCAGGCGTTCCAGATTACGGATCGCACCGAGGACATGGGTTGAATCGGTTCGCGTTCGTCCGCCCGCCGCCAGCAGATCCGCCGCTCTGAGCCGATCGAGCACCGCCTCGAACACCAGCGCCTCGGCGGATCCGGACTCGACCAGGCGGCCACGGAACTCCGACAGGACCGAGGCGTCGAACCCCTGGTCGGTCAGATCCAGTCCCAGAAGGTACTTCCAGTCGAGCCGGCCACGGACCGCGTCGGCCGCCTGGGCGTCGGAGAGTCCTTCGGTGAACTGCAGGACGCTGACGATCGCCAGCGTCGCCGGCGAGGCGGCTGGCCGTCCACGTGCGGGGAACAGGCTCGCGAACGCTTCGTCACTGAACAGCGGGCCGAGCACGTCACGTAGCCGCATGCAGAACGTCGTCTTCGGGAACGCCGCCCTGGCCACCCGCACGGTCTGCGCGGGGATCCCATCATCCGCACGTGGGCACAACGACATCGCCACCACTCCCGACCATCAGCTCCGTCACCACCAGACAACAGCCTGAGCAGCCACGCCCGACCCGCCTGGCAGCGACACACAGCGAATTTGCCAGCGGAGTCCGAGCAGGCAGCGCTCAAGTGCGTGTACCTGGCGGTGATGTCCCTGGACCCCACCGGCACCGGACGCAAACGCTGGGCCATCCGCTGGAAGGCGGCCCTGAACGCCTTCGAGATCGCCTTCGACGGCCGACTCCGTACCGGACGCAAGTAGCTATTTCACCTCAGTTACACCGAAAACTTGACAGAGCACCCCTCGACGTGGCGACGGTCAAGGTTGGTGACGTTGCGTGAGGGTTCGCTGGGCACTGTCGATCCCTCGACGCGCGGATCTGCCGATGAGCGGAAGCCGCGTTTCTAGGTATGGTCGCTATGTGGGTCGACGCGTACGAGAGGCTGATGCCGGCTTGTCGCGGAGCGAGGGATCCGAGAGTAGTTGACACGAGTGGTGATCGTGGGCGCCGGGATCGTCGGCGCTGCCGTGGCGTTCGAGGTGGCGCGGGCTGGAGCCGAGGTCGTTCTGCTGGACAAATCGGTTCCAGCTTGTGGAGTGACCGCAGACTCTTTCGCTTGGATCGGTGGTCCACGCGGGGCGGACGTGCCGGACGGCAGCACTTCCCTACGGTGCCACGTCGTGCCGGACTACCGGTGCCTGGAGCAGGACGTGCCGGGCGTGCGGGTGCGTTGGCATGGCGCTTTGATATGGGGTGCGGACCAGCTCGATGATGTCCGCACGGGACCGGCGGAGCGTCTCCTCGACGCTGCGGAGGTCGAATGGGTGGAGCCGCGCCTGCGGGTACCGCCGACGCGCGCCCTGCACCTCGGGAGCGACGGAGCGGTCGATCCGGTTGCCGTGACACAGGCGCTGGTGCGTGCGGCTCAGAACCATGGCGCACAGTTGATAGCCAACTCCGCCGTCACCGCGTTGACTATGCGCGACGGCCGGGTCGTGGGAGTGCGGGCATCCGCCGGCAACCTGCCCGCCGACATCGTCGTGGTGACCGCCGGTGTCGACGCCCCCTTGTTGTGTGGGCCGCTGGGGTTCGATCTGCCCGTCGCGCCGTCGCCAGCGCTGCTGATACGCCTTAGCGGGCCACCTGGCCTGGTTCGCACGCTGGTCGCCACCCCGGATCTGGAGGTTCGTGAAGCCACCGACGGTCACCTGCTGATTGCCGCTAGCTATCAGGGGGAGACCAGTCACGAGGACTTGCAGAGAGCAGGCGAGAGGGTGCTGCGCCGCCTCGTCGCCACGTTCGACGCCGAGGACGTCCACCTGGTCAGTGTGCGCCTTGGGACCCGGCCCATGCCGGCCGACGCGCTACCGATCGTCGGTCCCGTTCCGGGCGTGGGCGGCGTCTACGTCGCCGTGATGCATTCCGGCGTCACTCTGGCCCCAACCGTCGCGCGGCTCGTCGCCGCAGAAATCGTGGACGGAGTCGAGGCTGAGCAACTGGCCGGCGTACGGCCGGCCCGGTTCCGGCCGGACGTCGAACACTGACCGAAGCTCCGAACCCGGTATTCAACAGGCCAGGTACACCGTCGGGACGGCGAGGCCGCCATCCGGATCTGCCGCGAGCCGGTGCACCTACCCAACTCTCTTGGTAACCCAGCGTGAACAGCGGATGGAGGCCACTGCGTCCGCAGCCGCCGGCGGATCCGAATCGGCAGACATCCCGGCGTGTGTACGTCTGGCGTACCTGGCTCTGCACTGGAGCCCGTACACCGACACCCGCCGTCACCCGTCAGCCGCGACAGCCCCAGACCCGGGCAGCAGACGGGCGGATGCAGCAGCCGCGGCCAGGCGGAGTAGGGTTGGCCCTTGACGGGCCGTTAGCTCAATCGGCAGAGCTGAGGACTTTTAATCCTTAGGTTCTGGGTTCGAGTCCCAGGCGGCCCACCACATGACCTGGGAAAATAGCCATCATTCGATGACTAAACCACCTTCTGTCGGGCCAGATTTGCCGGATATGACCCGCTATGCGGGGAGCACCCAGCGAACACCCAAGACGCCCACGACCGCGTCGGCGACCACGGCTGCCGGCCCGGACCGCAGGGTGTGGCACGCAGAATGGGGAAGGCCTGGCCGGGTGACCGTGCTCGCCGCCGATCGCAACCCGGCCATTCCGGGCGGCACCATGTAGAAAGTTCGTCAACTACCGGCTGCGGTTGGTCGTGTTCGGCGAACATCACGGGCCGCACCGCCGGCGCGCGCCTTGTCCGCTGGTCCGACCCTTCAGCAGCTCCAGGTATCGGTCGTAGTCGGGGGTCTTGTTCGCGCGTAGAGACGCCAGCCGCTGGGTGCGGAGCCGGTTGGCGACCTGCGCGTCGACGATCGGCGCGGCGTTTGGGTCAGCGATGCCATCGACGGCCGTGGTCAAGGACAGCCACGGGGTGAAAGAACGCCCATCCAGGTGCGCGACGGGTCGGCCGTCGGTGTGCGGCCTGGGCCTGACCGCCCACAACGCCCGTGTGCCGGGCGGGGCTGGTGGACCCGAACGGTTGTGAGCCCGAGGTGCTCGACGCGGCCTGTCATATGCTGCGGTCGGGCGGCGCGGCACCATCTCCATGTCGATCTCCCGCAAGAGTCGATCGCGCCGCCCCAGCTCCTGCCCGGCATCACCCTGGTCGTTGGTGCTCTGTCTGCCAGGTGAGGCAGGTGGGTCGGCGGCCTGTGGCGGTGTATTCGGCGACGGCGCGGCCGGTGGCGGCGACACTGACCCGGGCCAGGATGGCGGGCACGGTGACCAGGCCGGAATCGGGCGATTCGACAACCGTGATCGGGCCGACGGGTTCGCGCTCGATGCCCCGTGTGCCGTCCGGAAGCCAGCACACCGCGGCCCGGTTGACGTGCGTGTCGACGTCGATCCGCAGCTGGGGCTGCCCGTTCACGGGGCCGATCCAGATGGTCTGGCCGGTTCCACCGTGGGCCATGATCGACTCAGCCTGATCGGCGAACGATTCTGCGGCGCGGCCGGGGTCGGGCAACGGCTCGCGGTGGCCGTGGTAGTCCATCATCACCGCGGTCAAAGGTCCTCCTTCCCCTATGCCGGTCGGTCGGGCCGTGTGGCCGGCGGCGGGGCCGTGCCGGCGCGGAGGTTGTGGCCGGCGAGCTGGTGGGCCGCGATCGCGGTGGCGGCGGGTCGGGTTGATGCCGCCGGCATCGGGTTGACGGCGTACCGGTCGCCGTTGCCGTGCGGGCGGCCGCGGTCGGGTCAGTCGACGAACGACCGCTCAGGATGCCCGACACCGATGACGTGACTGCGACCTTGTAGCCGTGGTGCGGCTCGGTCGTCGGCCCTGCAGCCCTGGGAGGCGACGGTGGTGGTTTCCGGTCCTTCATCTCGTGGGTCTGGTCGGGTTGAGTTGTCTGGTTAGCGGCCGAGGCGTCTGGCTGTCTGGTCGGTCAGCGTGTCGGTGAGGTCGTGCAGGAGCGTGAGCGCGGTGTCCGTCTCCGCGGTGGGTGTCAGCGCCTGCACGTACGCCATCACGACCAGGTTCTCGTCGCGGACGAGGTGAGTGATGTCGATCTGGGTGGCTCCGAGGCCGCCGCCGGTGGTGCTGCTCGCGTCCAGGTCTTCGACGGTTTCGAACGAGAGTCCGCTGTCCTCCCACCAGCCGGTGAGGTCGGCGGTGGTGGTGCCGGGTGTGGTGTCCTTCCACAGGTCGACGTAGCGGGCGGCGTCCTGGTTGTACGCCTCGACCGCGCTTGGCACGTCGTCGTAGACCCGGATGTGTATTCCGCCGACGGGTTCGAAGCCGCCGAGTTTGGTGGTGAAACGCCCGTTGGTGGCGTGGGCGACGTAGATGCAGTTCGCAAACCAGTGGGTCCGTACCACGCTGTAGGTCGTGTGGTGGTCTAGGGCGGGAGCGAGGGTGAGCCCGAATCGCCGGAACAGGTCCTCCGACCGCATCAGGCTGCACAGGTTTTGGGGCATCTGGTCGTACGGCGGTGTCGGGTCGGGCCGCGGGTCCTCGGTGTCGGTCCCGCACCCGCCGGCGACGCTCACGAGTACGGCGGCTAGACACGCGGCGAGGATGCCCCGTCCGCTGGCGGTGGGGTTCATCGCCGCTCCGGGCGAGCAGGGGTGTTCAGGGTGAGGGAGCAGGTGATCAGTCGGTGGTCCGATGGCGGCGGCTGGCCGGGGTCGGGTAGGTGGACGCGGTAGGTGTCGGGCAGGACGTGGGGTGTCATGGCGTCGTTGGCCAGGAGCCAGTCGATGAGCAGACCGCCGCCGGGGTCGATGCCGGGGTTGACGGTCGGCGTGATCGGCTGGGTGGGATCGGCCCGCCATGCCATTTCGGCGACGGCGTGCAGGCCGGAGCCGTTGGTGCGCTGCCGGGTGGTGGCGTCCCATTCGCCAATGAGGTGGTCGACCGCGCGGGTGTCCGGCCCCCACGTGCCGTCAGGCCGGAGCGTGCCTTTGTGGGTGCGCTGGTGGGGTGTGGCGGCCATCCAGTCCCGCTGCGGTAGGTGGCCGCCGGACGCGGTGCCGTTGAGGTCGCCTCCGCCGATGACCGGTAGCGGTTCGGTGTCGCCGTAGCGGCTGACGCGGCGGGCTTCCTCGAGCCGGGCGTCACCGGAGCGCGGTTCGAAGTGGTGCACGAAGGCCAGGAACTCCCGCCGCTGGTCGCGTACGGGTCCGCTGCCGCGGAGGGCGAACCGGGCCACGTTGCGTTGGTCGTCGAACACCCCGGGGTCGTCGGGGTTCCACCAGCGGCGCAGCACCAGCAGGTCCGGGTTGTAGAAGATGGCGGGTGGCATCGGTCCGCGTCGCATCGAGCCCAGCTCGGCGACGTACGGGACACCGAGTTGGTCCGACAGGGCCTCGGCGGCGGCGTACTTCGCCGCGCCGGCGTTGTCGCGGTAGCGGCTCGCCTCGCAGAATTTTCCGACCTGGTCGCGGGGTGTACGCGACGTCCGTACGGGCGTTGTCGTTTGACCTCGCGTGCGTTCTAACCGACTGGTCCGGGACGTCGGTTCCCATCGTTGGTCGGAGGACGAGTGAGTGGTACGCCGGTTGTTGGTGACCTTCGGGTGCAGGAAGTCCGTCGGCGCGATGGCCGCCGGTCGTACACAATTGTGTGGCCCGACGGCATCGTGTATCGGCAGGCCGATCGGTTCCTCGCCGAGTTCGACGGTTCTGGTACGCAGCGGACGTACGCGTACCTGCTGGTCGATCACCTGCGGTGGCTGGACAGGGAGGGACTGTCGCCGGAAGCGGCGTCCCTGAACGATCTGAAGCGGTACATGGCCGCAATCGGCGCGAAGTTCGCCGGCCCGTTCGGCGAGCCATGGCGGGACCGGCCGTTGGGGCAGAGCACGCTGGGCACGGCGGCGTCGTGTGTGAAGGGGTTCTACCTGCACCAGGCCGGGTTGGGGATCAACGAGCGGCTCGGCGGGCAGTTGAACCTGACCCGGCTGCCGTCGCGGGCCGACCGCGAGTGGGCGCTGCTGGGTCACCTCAGGCAGGCGATGCCGGCCAACCCGCTGGCGCCGCATCGGGTGCGTCGCCGGCACCCGAAGATGCTGCCCGACGGCGCCAAGGTCCGTCTGCTCGCCGCGGCGCGCACGGCGAGAGATCGGATGGTGGTGACCTGGCTGGCCGATGCCGGGTACCGCATCGGCGAGTTGTGTGGACTGCATCTTTCGGACCTCCATCTGCGCGAAGGCGCGCCGTGCGGCGAGTGCCGAACACCGCACTCGCACATCTGTCATCGGGAGAACAACCCGAACCGGGCCGCGGCCAAGACGAAGTGGCCGTGGTCGCTGGAGGACGGCACGGTGCGGGGCGGGCTGATCAAGCGGGTCAGCCCGGCGATGATCCACACCTACTTCGAGTACGTGACCACCGAGTACCCGGCCGGCGCGCAGCACGGGATGCTGTTGGTGCAACTGACTGGACCGGCCGCTGGCCAACCGTGGGCTGCGGTCGCCGCACGGCGGATGCTGCGCCGGGCCGGGCACCGTGCGGGGCTCGGCACGGTGCTGCCCCACGCCTTCCGGCACTCGTTCGCCACGGCGGTCCTGGACGCCGCTGGCGGAAATCTGATGATCGCCCGGGATGCTGGTGGCTGGGCCTCCACGGCGGTGGTCGACGAGATCTACGCGCATGTCGACATCACCGACCCGGCGTTCAGCGCCGCCCTGCGCAGGGTGTGGGGTGACCCGGGATGACCGCCGCCATTGCGCCGACGCTGCGGGTCCTCACCCCGCCGCACGGCGGCCGGGACACTCGGGTGGGCCGGGACCGCCTGGAGCTGCTGGCCGCCCTGATCGGCGGGCCACGCTTCGATCCGCTGCTGCGCCCGGACCTGATCGTGCTGCCCCGCGAGCACCCGGTGTTCGGCTGGGGCTGCCGGGTCGCCGGCTGCTTGCGCGCCCGCCAGGACAACAAGGACCTGTGCAACGGCCATACGGAGCTGCTCGCCGAGGCACGCGCAGGAGGGCTTGACCGTGCGGCGTTCCTGCGCGGCGCGCAGCCGTTGGACGAGAGCGAGAACGTCGAACCACCACCGTGCCGGATCTGCCAGGTCCGGCCATCGCGCAACATCAGGCTGCGGCTGTGCGGACGCCACGGCGACGCCTGGGCGACGCTGCAACATCGGCAGCCCGTGCGCGACTTCGAGTCCTGGCTGGCCGGCCAGCAACCCGCGCCCGGGTTCGGCGAATGCCAGGTGCGGGTGTGCACCTCGCTCGCGGCGTCGTCGCTGGAACTGTGCTCTGGCCACGAGAACCGGTACCGCCGCGCAGGCTGCCCGGGCCGCCAGCGAGGCAAAGGCCGAGCCGTGCGATTCGACGACGAGGCCGCGTTCCGGTCGTGGTGCGCACGCGTCGATGCGGTCTGGCGGCCAGGCCGGCTCAACCTGGTCGGGCTGTCCCCGCTGCTGGCGGCCGAGGTCAAGTACGGCATGTTCGTACACGGGCAGCAGCCGCACCACTCGATGTGGCCGCTGCGCTGGTTGCAGGGCTTCGCCAACCGCTGCCGCGCCCACGATGTGGATTCGGTGATGGCGGTGGAGCCGGCGGGATGCCCCAACACCGACCGGATGATCGTCACCGAGATCCGCAACCAGGTTCGGCTGGTCTACTACAGCCCGGCCGACACCAGGGACGCCGGCTTCATCGAGTTCGACCATTTCGGCGCCCGGCTGCCCGCCCGGGGTAGCTTCTGGGACCTCACGATGGTGTCCCAGCGGTGGCTGCGCGATGCGCTGTGGGACTACTTCGCCGGCCTGATGCGCCGGCCGAAGCCGCCGCGTAGCGATACCTCGTACGACGGGGCACGCCGCGCCTGCGCAGAGCTGAGCGCCTACCTCGAACTCGAAGCACCCGAAGGCGGCCACGACCCGACCCGGCTGCGGGCCGAGCACATGCACGCCTTCGTCGCCGACCAGCGGCACCGGGCCCGCAACGGCCTGCCCTCGTTGGGGATCCGCCGCCGCGACGGCACAGCCGCCCCGGCCAGCGACATCAGCCGCAGCATCGGCGCCAACTACATCCGCAAGATCCTGCGTCAATCCCTGGACAGCGGGGAGGTCGCGCGGATCGGGCTGGCCCGCGAGTTCGTCGTGGCCGCACCCGCTGGTGGCGTGGAACCCAACCGCACCCGGCGCCCGTTCCCCGACGACGTCGCCAGGGCGCTGGCCGACGAGGCCAGCCTGGCCGTGCTGGCCGAGGTCCACGACCGACACGACGGCGGTATCCGGTTAATCTGGGAAGCCCTCGTCTACACCGGTCGTCGGCCCAGCGAGGTCATCCGGCTCTCGCTGGACTGCGTCGCCCGCTACAGCGGGCTGCCGATGCTGTGGCACGACCAGACCAAGGTCGGCAACTACGACGAGGCCATCCGCATCCCCGAAGTCCTCTACGACAAGCTTCGTGAACGGCAACGCATCACGATCGAGCGGTTCGAGTACCGCCACGGCCGGCCACCCACCGACGCCGAACGCGCCCGGATGGCGCTGTTCCCGTCCCCGCAGCGCAACCCGTACCTGACCCGCCCGGCCACCTACACCTGGTTCCACAGGCACTTCCGAGCCTGGGTCGACGGGCTGGAACTCGGCGCGTGGGTGCCGCACCAGGCCCGGCACACCCTGGCCACCAGACTGTTGGCCAACGGCGCCGCGCTGCACCACATCCGCCGCTACCTCGGCCACGTCTCCACCCGGATGACCGAGCACTACGCCAAGATCGCCCTGTCGGAGATCGACGACGTCCTCGGCCGCGTGTGGGTCGCCGGCCCCGGCGCGCCCAACCCCGGCGAGCTGCTCACCAACGGCGCGGCCGGGTTGAGCCGGGAGCGGGCCGAAGCCCTCGCGATCGACCTGTCCCGCCGCAGCACCCCCACTGAGGGCGGCTTCTGCACCTTCCAACCCGTCGTCGACGGCGGCGCCTGCCCATGGAAACTGAACTGCGAGGGCTGCGCCAAGTTCGTCATGTCCGGCGCCGACCTGCTCTACTGGCGCCGCAAACGTGAGCAGTGGATGGCCATCGCGGAACGCGCCCCCGACGACGCCACCGCCGATTACCTGCACCAGGTGTTCGCACCCACCGCCCGCGCCATCGACGGCCTGGAAAAAGCCCTCGCCGGCCTCGGCCTGCTCGACGACGCGCTCGCCTTGGACCTGCGCCGCCCCCAGGACTACTTCCATCGCATCTGGAGCACCGCGTTCCGCGTCGCTCAGCTCGCCGATGCTCATGACGAACACCCCGCGAAGGAGGCCGAACTGTGAGCACCGAAGCGGCGGTCGCCGCCCGTCGCGCCCACGTCCAGCGCCTCCTGGACACCGTCCGCACCGCGGTGCGCCGCATGCAGCGCGACGGCAGCCGTATCACGGTGCGCGGCGTCGCGCATCTCGCCGGAGTCTCCCGCACCTTCCTCTACCAGAACCCCGACGCGCGGCGTCTGCTCGCCGAGGCCACCGCCACCAACCGCGACCAACGACGCGTCAGCCGGCAGGTCGAGTACACCAGCGGCCAGCAGGAAGCGTCCTGGCGTGAACGCGCGCTCAACGCCGAAGACCAGCTCCACCGCAGCCATAGCGAGATCCGCGCCCTGCGCGCCCGCATCGGCGAGCTGATGGGCCAGCTCGACGACCTCACCCAGGCCCACACCGTCGACAGCGTCCAAGCGGTCAGCTCCGCCAACACCCAGCTCAAACAGCAGATCCGGCAACTGTCGGCGGCCAACCGGCAACTCGACGACAAGCTGACCGCAGCCCGCACCAACAACCGGTTCCTGGACAAGCACGTCGCCGACCTCGAAGCGCAACTCGCCGAACACTCGCGGCGATGACATCGACTGCCCGCCCCTGGCCCGGCTGAATCACGATGACCGCCAGCGTCCAACGGGGGCACAATGACCGCCATGCAAGGCGGCGAAGGAATCCGAGTGCCGGACGGGGCAGAGATTGTCGGGCAAGTCGGCGGTATGCCTCGGCTGTGGGTCAGCCTGCCGGCCGACGAGGACGGCTTCATCGGCATGCGGTGTCCGAAGTGTGGCGAAGACTTCCGTCTCCACAACGACGACTACGAGGGCCTGCCCGAGAGCATCTGGTGTGTGTACTGCGGCCTGAGCAGCCACAAGGGTTGGTTCGAGACCGTCCAACAGCATGATCGTTTCCTAGTGGCTGTCCGGGACTTCGGGGCGCAGGTGGCGCTGCGCATGACGAACGGCCTGTCGCCTGACGGCGAAATCCTGTTCGGTGGACGTCCGTACCGTCCGCAGCCGCTTCCTCCCATCGACGAGGAACGCCTGGTCCGCGTGCGGAACTGCGGTAGCTGCCGCCTCCGCTACGCCGTGTTCGGCCAACATCGATACTGTCCGGCATGCGGCCAGTTGCCCGCCCACATCGTCGCGGCTGACGCGCTCGACGCCGCGACCGATCGCCTCGACGATCTGACCCGACGGACAGGGGCCGAAGCGAAGGCGCTGCGCGAGCAAGGGGTGTTCGACCAGACTCGGACGGACATCCTGATCGCTCTGGTCAGTCTGGTGGAAACGCTGGCCAAGGCTATCGACGGCAGGCCGGTTCCAAGGCGTGACCGCAACGTCTTCCAGCGTCTCGAACCCATGGCGGACCGGTTCGTCGACGCCGGGTTTGCTGACCTGCGACAACGCGTCAACGAAGCAATATGGCAGCGGCTGAAGGTCACCTGGCAGCAGCGCCATCTGCTCGTCCACAACGACGGCGTGGTTGACTCCTCGTACCTGGAGAACGACCCGACGGGAAGCGCGAAGCTCGGACAGCGACTCAGGATCAGCGACCGAGAGTGCCGTCAGGCAATCGAGGACACACGACACCTGTGCGCGGCCATCGCAGCCCTCAAGACGCCATGACGTCGCAATCCGGCAGCACGCCGACGCCCCAGCACCGGCACTCAACCCACCCGATCCGCTGACACCGGAGCGCCATTGCCCGATATGTCGTGGCGAACATGTACGCCGGGCGTAATCCCAGGTCAGAGGATCGAGGTGCCGCCGCCGGTCGGAAAAGCAGAACAGGATCAGGGCGGGCGCTGCGGTGACGTCGGCGAACGCTTGTTGGAGCGGGGTGAAGTCGTAGCGGCCGTCCGGCGTCCGGCCGCCGTTGTGGTAGTTGAACAGGGCGATGTCGATCACTGCTCGCTCCTTTCGTGCGTGCTGGCCGGGTCGGCCGGTCTGCTTGCTCTGGTGGTGGTCGTCGGCCCGGACACGGACCTGGCTGTCGCGCGTTCGGGCGAGCCGGGCGGTCAGGTCGCTACGGCGCGTCTGGAACGGCCGGGGAGTGTGGGCGGGCTGGGTTGTGCTGGTTCGGGTCGTCGTGGCTGGTCGGGGGCTCCGGGGTCCGGCCCGGTGTCGGGTCGGACCCCGGAGGTGTTCCTCCTTGGATGGCCCTGGCATGCCGTGCGCTGCCCTGCGGAGCCGAGCGGTCGGCTTGGCTCGGCGCGCCGCGACGCGGGTGTGCCATGGGTTCCCCCTCTACGCCCCGGGTTCGGGGTGTGGGGAGCTGATGGGCGGCGGTGTGCCGCGCCTGCCGGTGTCGAGTTCGGTGACCTGCGGGTCGACCCGGGAGACGACGGAAGGCTGCTGGTAGGGGGCGGTGCCGTCGCGGCGATCCCACACGCCGGGGGTATGCCGGGGTTGGTGGGGTTCGGTCTGGGCGTCAGCGGTGCGGGGGATTTGCTGCAGGGCGGCCATCGCGGTGTCGAGCCGGTTCTGGCGGACGTCGAGTTGGCGCATCATCGCGGTCTGGTGGGCGAGTCCGGTGGCGGTGGCCTGGACCAGCCGGGCGGTGGTCACGTCGAGCCTGGTGAGGTCGATGGTGTCGACCTTGGTGTGGGCGTCGGTGACCTCGGCGACGGCGCGGGCCTGGTGGCGGTGCGCGAGGTCGAGGACCTGGTCGGGGCGGGCGTGCTGGTAGCCCCGCCCGCGCGCGACGGTGAACACCGTGCGGTGCCGGGTGAGCAGGACCTCCGCGGCTTTGCGGGCGGCGGCGTGGATGGCCTGCCGGCCACCGGTGTGGTCGGCGGGGTCGAGGTCGAGCAGTTGTCCCATCTCGTCGTAGCTGAGGATGTCTCCGGGCTGGAGCCGCGACATGGCGGTGGCGAGGATCTGCCATCGGAGGGCTGGGCCGGCCGGTTGGCCGGGTCGGCGAGCGGGTCGGCGGTCATCGTCCGGGGGTGGGGTTGGGCGGGTGGCGTCCATGTCAGTCCGTGCCGTCGAGGGTGCCGACGAAACGGCCGTAGGTGGGACGTCCGTCGCCGAGTCCGATCAACGCGCCGGCGGTGTGGGCGGCGTTACGCAGATCGGACAGGTTGATGACGGCGGGGTCGTAGACGCCGCGGGCCTGTAACCGCCAGTGGGACTGTAAAAACAACGGTGTAACTCCGATCAAGGGAGTAGCACCTGATGACGATCACGACCGACGCGGTGGACACTGCCGCTGTGCCCGGTGATGAGAAGGCCAAGCGGCCACGTACGAAGGCGACGCCAGGGGGTGTCGACCCTGCTTTGGTGTCACAGTTGGTGACACAGGCCCGTGAGCAGGGGCTGCAGCTGTCCGGCGAGGGTGGGCTGCTGCAGCAGTTGACGAAGATCGTGCTGGAGTCGGCCCTCGATGGTGAGATCACCGACCACCTTGGCTACGACAAGCACGACCAGGCGGGCGCGAACTCCGGCAACTCCCGTAACGGCAGCCGGTCCAAGACTGTGCTCACTGATATCGGGCCGGTGCAGATCGACGTGCCGCGGGATCGGGCGGGCTCGTTCGAACCGGCCATCGTCCGCAAGCGTCAGCGCCGGTTGTCCGGGGTGGAGGACCTGGTGCTGTCGCTGTCGGCGAAGGGCCTGACCACCGGCGAGATCTCCGCCCATCTGGCCGAGGTCTACGGCGCCGAGGTGTCCCGCCAGACGATCTCCACCATCACCGACAAGGTGATGGACGGGATGACCGAGTGGCAGAACCGGCCCCTCGATCCGGTCTACCCGGTGGTGTTCCTCGACGCCATCAACGTCAAGATCCGCGATGGGAAGGTCGCCAACCGGCCGATCTACGTCGCCCTCGCGGTCACCGCCGAGGGCACCCGCGACATCCTCGGCCTGTGGGCCGGTGACGGCGGGGAAGGCGCCAAGTTCTGGCTGCAGATCTGCACGGAGCTCAAGAACCGCGGCGTCGACGACGTGCTCATGGCCGTCTGCGACGGGCTGACCGGGCTACCGGACGCCATCGGGCAGGTCTGGCCCCGCACCGTGGTGCAGACCTGCGTGGTGCACCTGCTGCGCAACTCCTTCCGCTACGCGGCCCGCCAGCACTGGGACGCCATCGCCAAGGCCCTCAAACCGGTCTACACCGCACCGACCGAGGCCGCCGCCACCGAACGGTTCCTGGAGTTCGCCGAGACCTGGGGCGGCCGGTATCCGGCGATCGTGAAGCTGTGGGAGAACGCCTGGGCCGAGTTCGTGCCGTTCCTGGCCTTCGACGCCGAGATCCGCCGGATCATCTGCTCCACCAACGCCATCGAAAGCGTCAACGCCCGCATCCGCCGCGCGGTCCGCGCCCGCGGCCACTTCCCCAACGAGCAGACTCCGCTGGCGAATTGTGCTGGTTACCTGGTCGCGAGTGCAGCGAGGTGGGAGACGCGG
>NZ_JBHMIO010000071.1:0-15646 GCF_048060275.1 Micromonospora sp. LOL_015 | reverse complement strand
GCCATCGACATCATCACAAACACTTGCTAACCATCCACCCGCCCTAACCGAGCGGCGTTGGCCCTAGCCTAGGGCTGCCGTGCGACGCCCGTCGGACCGCGCCCGCCTCGGCGCGTTGAGCTGCCGTTCGTCGTGTCTACGCCGGTCAGTTGTCCGGTGGCAGGACGAGGTCAAGGAACTCGGCGTAGGCGTTCTCGCCAGACAGTTTGCCGTCCAGGGCGAGAGCCTGGCGCAGAGAGAAGCCGGTAACCTCGGGCGGAATACCCAGCCCACGTTCGGCCTCGCCGACGATCTCCGCGACGACAGCCCGGGCCTGCTCGGGCTTGTGCTGGATCAACCAGTCGAGCATCCGGGCGATCGCATGATTGATCGGGTAACTCACCTTCTCGTTGCGCACCGTGCGCTGGCAGTCGGCGAGCTCGAACAACACGGCGGCGCGGATCGTCGCTCCGAGATCGCCGAGTGGGACGATCCGGTCGAGGCTGGCCACAGCGGTCCAGGCGACGTCGTGAGCGACGTCGCGCACCGCAGCCTTGGTACGCCAGCGCAGCGCGAACCTCTTGCGGTTTCGGTCTCGGTCCCATAGGTCGATGGCAAAGGCGTTGGTGAAGTAGTCCCACAGCCGGGCCACACCGACCGACAGGTTCTCGTGATCGCGGTCGGCCATGGTGCGGGCGACGCCGTCGCGGGAGCGGCGGCGGGTTTCGGCCCAGTCCTCGGCGACCGGTCGGGACCACATGCTGCGCCCACCGACGGTCGCCTGCGCCAGTGGCACGTCGCTCTCGCCTCGGGTCTGGTAGGCGCGCAGGGTGCTGGCGCCGATCCCGGCGATCTCGGCCAGCTCGGCCACGCCGAGGAGCTGGTCCGCCGCAAGTTCCGGAGCGGTGAGGTGCACGACGCAGCCTGCCAAGTGCCGCCCTGACCCGTGCCGCAGCGCCCATAGCGCGAGGTCGTCACGCCAGCGGCGCGAGGCGGCGGGCGTCATCGTGTCGGGGTCGAGATCAGTGATCGCCCACACCGCGCCCTTGTCGGGGTCGCCCTGTGGCAGGTCGGCGGCACTGATCGTCAACGCGGCCGGGACCGGCCGGTTGACGTAGATCTCCCGAGCCCGGTCGAACACCTGCGACGGCCGGTACCACGTCGTGCCGTCCCACCAATAGCCGCCGGCGCGGAACAGCAGCGCCTCGTCCTCGTAGGACATGTACGCGCTCACCACGTCCTCGTTGCGATAGAGCACCACCGACCGGCCGTGCTCGGGGTGCCATCGCACCACCCAGCCGAGATCCGGTCGCATGACGTCGTTCGTGAAGGCGACCCAGCCACCGTCCTTGCACGGATCCGTACGGCCCCAGGTTCCGTTGACGCCGGGCTTGCGGCCGATCGCTTCGATCGCGTCCGGGTCGTCCAGTGGCAGGTGGGAGTCGTCGACGAACGGCAGATCCGGAATCGGATGATCCGTTCGCAACCCGTTCCCCACCGCCATGTACTTGTACGACAGCGCCAAGGCTCAGTCCTCCAAGCAGGTTTGCTGTAGGTAACTACAGCGTACACGCGAAGAGGCTTGCAGCAACATCTATGAATGAACACGCAAAGCAGATAAAGCAAGGTTTTTTTTCCTGGTCCAGTTAAGTCACACGTACTGGTTCCGCCTCACGCCGGCCGGTCAGCGACAGCGTTCACGGCTTAGCGACCTGGGTACCGATCTCCGGACGGTGCGCGGGGGGGTCGTCGGCGTCCCTCGTCGTAGTTCGGGTGCGCGCCAAGCCGCGTCCGACATCCGCCGATTGCCGGCCCGCGCCGACTACCCGCCGGGC
This sequence comes from Micromonospora sp. LOL_015, assembly GCF_048060275.1. NCBI lineage: Bacteria > Bacillati > Actinomycetota > Actinomycetes > Micromonosporales > Micromonosporaceae > Micromonospora > Micromonospora sp. LOL_015. The sequence goes on along the minus strand of NZ_JBHMIO010000071.1, from coordinate 13,832 downwards.
AACGGGCATGCCGCCGTCGACTTGGTCGTCCGCCAGACGGAGACCGTTGTGAACGGGTGGGGCTCCCAGAAGCAAGCTTCGTATCAGACCATCAGATTTGACGTGCGATCCCGAAGGCGCAGCCCCAGGAGACGGTCACGCCGGCTCCGCCGTGGCCATAGTTGTGGATCACGCGGGCCCCATACAGCTGTTGCTCCTCAACACGGACGTACGGCCGGGTAGGGCGGAGGCCGATTCTGTGCTCGATGACCTGGGCGTTACGCAGGCGAGGCTCGACCTCGGCGCAGCGGGCGATGATCGCGGCGGCGATGTCCGGATCTGGTTCTCGGCTCCAGTCGCCAGGTTGAGCGGTGCCGCCGAGGACCAGGGTCTCGCCCTGCGGGTAGAAGTGCAGCAGGTCCGGTGAGAGCGCGGTGTCTTCAGAGAAAAACTCGGTGATGCCGGGATTCTCGACCACGACGAGCTGCCCGCGGATCGGGGTTAGCTCCGGGTCGGGCACGAGGTCACGTGCATCCATTCCGGAGCAGTTGACGATCACTGGGGCAACATCAACGGTCTCATCGAGTGAGTCGATGCGGCGAATCGCGATCTCGCCGCCAGCTGCCTCCAGCCGCTGTCGCAGGTAGCCGAGGTAGACCGGCATGTCGACCAGCGGCGCGGTGTATCGCCAGCCGGTGGCGAAGCCGTCCGGTAGTTCGCTCGGCTTGCACATCCGGAACCCGTCGAGCTGGTTGCCCCACTCCGGCGGTTCGGCGGGCTTGCGGGATGCCTCGATGCCGGAGACGAGCCGTACGCCGGTCGTCGGGTCTGTGGCGAGCTGTCGCAGGACCTCCAGTGTCTGGGCGCTCCAGATGCGGACCCGGTCGACGGGTTCGACGAGGTAGGGACCCCACATCGCTCCGGCGGCGTGGGAGGTGGTTTGCTCGGGTGGCTCGGCTGCCCAGATCTTGACCCGTAGTCCGGCTTCGGCGAGGCAGATGGCGGTGGTGAGGCCGGAGACGCCGGCGCCGATGACCAGGGCGTCGAGATCGGTGCGGGCCATCGTTTGACCGTAGTGTCAGGCGGGTTGGCGCGCGAGCGCGTTCTCAAGGTCGGGGAGCAGGTCGGCGACGCTGTGGTTTCGCTTCCGTCGGCGGAGTTCCTGCGCGAGTGTGCTGAGCAGGGCGGTGCTGCGGGGTTAGCGGACCTGTTCGAGCCGGGGTAGGGCCATCCGGGTTACGGCGCAGGCGTCGTCGAGTTTGCCGTGGGCGGTGTAGCCGAGGGCGAGCCAGGCTCCTTCGTAGAGGGCGCGTCGCTGGTAGGGGACGTCTGGTCGGCGGGCGTAGGCGCCGGTGCGTAGGAGCGTTTCGCCTTTGCGGAGCAGGGCTCGTCCGTCGGTTCCTCTGCCGTTGGCTACTACTTGTCGTCCGGCGAGGATCATGGCGTAGCCGGCCTGGCAGTCGAGGTGGTTCGGGGTGAGGTAGTACATCCATTCTGGGTCGCGGTCGGGATGCCGTTTCGCGAGCTGGTCGTGGGACTCGGCCCAGGTGCGTTCGCACTGGTCGACGCGTCCGGCGGCGGCGTGGGCGTACGCGAGGCGCGACAGCACGGACGCCTGGACGGTCGCGGCGGACCGGTCGGAGATCCGGCGAGCGGCATTGCCGAGGCGCAGGCCGTCGTCGGTGTCGCCGAGTGAGGCGGCCTGGAATGACAGGTCGGCGAGGATGTGCGCTTCCATGGATCGGTATCCGGCGTCGTGCGCGGCACGCAGCCCGGTGAAGTAATACCGCTGGGCAAGCCCTTGCTGTCCGGCGTCGAACGCCTTCCACCCAGCAAGTTGAGCGAGGTCGGCGAGGGCGACCAGGAGCCGGCGGCTCGTGACGTCGGTGTGGCCACCGTCGCGGAGTACGAGCAGGACTGCGCGGACCTGGGCACCGACGTAGCCGAGGCCGGCCGCGCCGCCGCGCTCGTCGTCGAGTAGTTGCAGGCGCGGCACGCTGGCTTCGATCTGTTCGACGAGTGGATCGTCCGGTGTCGCGGTCGGGAGCGTGGTCCCGCCGGCCGGAAGGTGTACGTCGAGGTAGATGTTCACTGCCTGGGCGAGGGCGGCCCCGGAGACTGCGAGGAACATTCGCCTGTCCACCAGTCCTCCCAACAGCCAGTCCTCTGCGACCAGCATGGTGCTCGCGAGGTTCCACGATCCGTTCATGCCGGTGCTGGCCGCCATCACCAGCGTGCCATCTGCGGCGGCGGGCTGCCCGTGCCAAAGGTCCCCTGCGGTCACGATGCGGCCGAGGCGGCGGGAGATGACGTAGGCGGTCAGTGCCGGTAGTGGCGGGCGTGGGACGCCGCCGGCGTCGCGCCAGTGGTAGGGCGCGGTTTCGGCGAGGGTGCCGGGTCCGAACAGCCGGTTGATCTCCCGGGCGAGAGTGCGCGGGGTGAGGCCGGCTTCGGCCATGTGCGCGGCGAGGGCTTGGTTGGTGCGGTCGGGTAGCGATCCCATCGGCTCCTCCGCAGGGGTCAACCGACGGTACCGCGAAGCCGCCAGATCATGTGTCCGCTGTGGCCAATGCAAGTTGACGCTCTTGACGCGTTCATCCCCTGCCTCGGCGGTACCGGTTCGCGGTCTGCTGGATGCGTCCCCGCCGGCGTACCGCCGAGAAGGGCTGCGCCGGCGGGTGAACACCTCGACGGGCGAGCGGAGGACCTGATGCGCACTTCGGCGATGACCCAGACCAAGCCTCCATGGGACTGGGAGTTCGACTGGCACCTGACGAACCGTTGCAACTTCTTCTGCGAGTACTGCCACCCGCAGATCCGTTTCGTGCTCAACCGCAAGCACCTAGACGAGCCGACCCCGGACCTGGTAGTCCGTCGCTTCGACGAGCTGGGCAAGGTGTGCCTGGTGCACATGTCCGGTGGGGAGCCGTTCATGTTCCCCGGGTTCGTCGAACTGTGCCGAGGGCTGGCCGACAACCACTTCATCAGCATCAACACCAACCTCGCCTCCGACGACATCGCGGAATTCGCCGACCGTGTCCCGGCCGGCCGGGTGGCGAAGATCGTCGCCGCGATCCACCAGCCCGAACGCGAGCTGCGCGGGCTGGAACTCGACGCCTACGCCCGCAACTACCTGATCCTGCGGCGCGGCGGATTCGACGTGACCGCCCTGTACGTGCTGTATCCGCCGCTGCTCGGTCGGTTCGCCGCCGACCTGGATCGGTTGCGTGAGCTGGGCGTGGACCACATCCGAGCCAAGGTGTTCAAGGGCGTACACGAGGGCATCCGCTACCCGGAGGGCTACACCGACGAGCAGAAGGCATTGGTGCTGGCCAACTCCGGCGAGTACGTCTTCAACCGGCCCTACCTCGACGGCATGCTCTCCTTCCGAGGCCAGGCGTGCACCGCCGGTGTCACCTCGTTCAAGGTCACCGTCACCGGTGACGTACGCCGATGCGCTTCCGTGCCTACCGGCTACGGGAATCTCTACGACGGCACCTTCCGGCCTGCCGACGTCAACGATCCGTGCCCCGCCAAGCGGGTGCTGGTCCTGTCGCAGTGCCTGTCCTACCTCGTCGATCCTCCGGTCCGCCCCGAGTCGGGCGTCGACTCGGACGACCGCTGACCACGAAGGGCGTTCCCCATGCAGATCTCGATTCGTCACGCCTGCGTCGACCCGGACGACCAGCCGTTCGACGTCGCCGAACGCAAGGGCGTCGGCCACCCGGACAGCCTCGCCGACCTGGTCGCCGACGCCTTTTCCCAGCGCTACTCATCCTGGTGCCTGCGCGAGTTCGGAGCCATCCCCAACCACTGGGTCGACAAGGTCAACCTCGTCGGTGCCGCAGCCGACGTCCGCTTCGGCGGCTTCGACATCCTCAAGCCAGCCGACTGCTACCTCTTCGGCAAGATCACCGATCAGGTCGGTGACACGCAGGTGCCCATTGAGGACATCTTCCGGGCAGTCGTCCTCGACATCCTCCCGACCGCACTCGGCGACTACCGCATCCTCGAACACCTACGCCTGCACATCAACAACACGCGCGGCACCGCCGTCGACCATGACCCGAGGTTCTACCGCCCGGACGAGGCATTGGACATCAACGCCGTGCTTGCGACCGAGTCCGTCGCCAACGACACCGTCGTCTGCGTCGGCGCCGGCCGACGCGGACTCGCCGCCGACCTTGCGATACGGCTGGAACGACGGCTCACCAGCGAGGGATTCCGGCAGGTCGTGCCGGGCGCCGGCACCGATGTGAAGGTCATGGTGGTCCGGATCGGGTCGGCGCTGGAGGTCACGGCCGCTGTGCCGTTCCATCCCGAACTGGTCGGCTCCTGGACGACATACCGCACAGCACTCGCCGAGGCGCAAAGTACGGTCTCCGCCGAGTTGAAGTCTCTGCTCGACCAGGATCCCCGGTCCCGGACCGTGACCGGCCTGTCGCTGCATCTCAACACGAAGGATGTGCCGGGCCGCGGCTACCTGGCGCCGTTCGGCACGTCGCTGGGCAAGGGCGACTGCGGTGCGGTCGGGCGAGGCAACCGGTACAGCGGAGCCATTGAGCCGCTGCGCCCGGCAAGCGGCGAGGCGCCTGCCGGCAAGAACCCGGTTCACCACGCCGGCAAGATCTACACCGCGCTCGCTGCCGAGGCCGCCGAGCGGGTGCTGGCCGAAACCTCCGTGTACGCCGAGGTCACCATCGCCGCCCGCAACGGCGGCCAGCTCGACGATCCGGCACACGTCCTGGTTTCAGTGGACCGCAAGGTCGACGCCGCGACTGTGGCCGAGATCGAAGAGGCGGTGCGCCGTGCCGTCGCCGGGGCTGCCACCTTCGCCTCACGGTTCCTCGCAGCCGAGCCGCTGGCCCGGTTCCGCAACGGAGTCCCGCTATGACCACGAAGGCACTGTCCGATGCGCACGTGATGCACCTCGCCGCTCTCCGCGCCCAGTCTGCGGTGATCGACGCGGAAGGCCTACGCATCGGCTCGCAGTATGTGATGTTCTTCGCCGAGGCCGACCTGATGCGCGAGCACGTCACCCGCCTCACCGAGGGGTTCACCCGCCCCAACGTGTTGGAGGTCGGGCTCGGCCTCGGCGTGTTCGCCACCCAGCTCCTGGAGCGTGAGGTCGGTTCGTTCACGGCGATCGAACCTCACCCAGAGGTCGCGCACCTGGGTGGTCGACGCCTTCGACGTGCCGGTGCGGGTGCTCGTCGACCCGTGGCAGCTGGTGACACTGCCAACCGACGCCTTCGACGCGATCATGTACGACACCTGGCCGCCTGACGGACACGCCGACTCCGACTTCGCCGAGTTCGTCGCCCACGTCGCGATGCGCTGCCTCCGCCCGGGCGGCCGGTTCAGCTTCTTCCACAGCGGCACCTCGATCGGCCCGGCCCGCCGTGCGGTCCTCGACCGGCACTTCGCGAAGTGGACCGCCTACCCGCACACCATGCCGGCAGAGCAGACCCCACCGCACTGGACCAAACCCAGCCGCGACTTCCTCGTCCCGATCGCCACGAAAGGCGGCGCCTGATGACCTCTCCGATCGCGCCGGCGGTCTCCGCACAGCAGATCGACCGGTTCGCCTCCCACGGTCACCTCGTCCTGCCGGACCTGGTCCCGCCCGCCACTATCCAGAAGCTCCGCGCCGAGGCCGACACGCTCCTGTGGGACCGGCTTGCCCGGATGGTCGCCAGCAGGACGCTCGACCCGCGCGTCACCTGGTGGCGTCTCGCCAGCGGTGTGCCGTACGTCCTCAAGGTCAAACCGGTGGTCGACCTGTCCCCAGCCGCCACGGCGATGGCGGACAGCCTCGCGTTGCGTGGTGTCGTCGCCGACCTGCTCGGCGCGCCACCGAAGCTGATGGACAACAAGCTCATGTACAAGCAGACCGTCGACATCACCGCCGGATGGGCGACGCTTCCGGTACTCGGTGAAGAGGTCCGCAAGCACACCGACGCCGCCTACTACGCGACACGCGGCTACCCGCGAGTGCTCACCGTCGCCGTCTGCCTCGACCCCTGCACCGAAACGGCCGGTGCGCTGCGGGTCTGGCCCGGCAGCCACCGCCACACCATCACGATGATCCCGACCGACAACCAGGGTCCCGTCGTACCCGACACCGCCGCACCCGACGAGGCAGCCCTGACCCTGGTCGCCGAACCCGGCTCGGTGTTGATCTGGGATGCCGCCCTGGTCCACGCCAGCGGACCCAACACCTCCGGCCGCCTACGTCGACTGCTCGTGCTCGGCTACAGCCCCGCCCACCCTGGCAACGGGGAGCCGCGATGAAGATCCTCGTGCTCGGCGGCACCCGATTCGTCGGCCGGCACATCGTGGAGGAATGCCTCCGACGCGGAGACGACGTCACCGTGCTCTACCGGGGCCGCTCCCCGTCACCCTTCGCCGGCATCGCCCGCCACGTCCTGACCGACCGACGCGCGCCAACCGTCGAAGCCGCCGCCGTCCTCGCCGAACCGTGGGACGCGGTCATCGACACCAGCGCCCGCGACGTCGACGACCTGAGCCCCGTGCTGCCCCTGCTCGGCGACGTCGGTCAATACACCTTGCTTTCCACCTGCGGGGTGTATCGCAGAGCGCCCAGTCGATACGGTCTGACCGAACGGGCAGCCACGATCCCAGCTGACGCCTCCCACCCGGTACGTGCATCCGCGACCCGCAAACTGCGCTGTGAGCGATACGTCCGGCGTCGCCTCGACCGGATCAACGGACCCTTGCTGATCGCCCGCCTCGGCCTGGTCATCGGCCGGTACGACGACAGCGATCGCCTCGCCTACTGGCTGGAACGCGCCCTGCGCGGCGGCGACGTCCTGGTCCCGATGGATGACCGACAGGCCATCCAACTCATCGACGCCACTGACGTCGCCCACTTTCTGCGCGACGCCGTCGACCATAAACTCACCGGCGTCGTCAACGTCGCCGGTGCCCGAACCGACGCCCGGACCCTGGTGGACACGGTCCTGACCCGCGCCGGCCGCGCCGTCACCCCCTGCCGGGTGGGCGAGGACTTCGCCCTTACCCACCGCCTACAGCCATGGACCGAAATCCCACTATGGCTACCCGCCAGCAGCCCCGAACTGGCGCTCATGTCGGTCAACATCAGCCGCGCCACCGACGCCGGCCTCATCCTCCGGCCCCTTCCCGACAGCATCACCGACGCCCTCGGCTGGCAGGCGCTGCGGCGCGGCTGGTCACAGCGCTGGCTCGACCACGCCCGCGAGCGGGACCTGATCCAGCGGTGGCGGGGGTGACGACATGCTGCCCTACACCCAACCCGCGCCGTACCACTCCCAATGGGGCGAGGACCGCTGGCTCGCCGAGCACTACCATCTCCCGACGCACGGCGTCTTCGTCGACGTCGGCGCTGGCGACGGCGTGCACGGCAGCAACAGCCTCTACTTCGAAAACCGCGGCTGGCGCGGACTCTGCGTGGACGCCGACCCCCGCAACCACCCACGGCTCCGATGCCGCTGCTGCGCCGTGGACACGTGCGCCGTATCCGCCACCCCCGGCCTCTGGCCATTCGGCCTGTACGCCCACAAACCATCCTGGTCCGGTCTACAACGGCGCGGTACGGACTACCAAGAGATCCTCGTCGCGTGCCGCACCTTGGAAGACCTCCTCGGCCAGTGGTGCATCGACCAGATCGACCTGCTCAGCATCGACGTCGAAGGCACCGAACTCGACGTCTGGGACTCCTTCGACCACACCCGTCACCGGCCAGCCATCGTCATCGTCGAGTTCGACGACGACCACCCCGAGCGGCACCGCCGCACCATCCACCGCCATCTCGGCTCCGACACCTACGAACTGGTCCACGAGACACCAGCGAACCTGATCCTGCACCGAACAGACCGACCTTGGCGGCGACGCCGATGACCAGGCCCGGACTACCGATCAACCAGCTACTACCCGACGGCAAGGTCATCGTTGTCTGCGGACGCGCCGACGACGCGGCAGCCTGGCAGGATCTGCTCGGCCCAGCCCGGTGCCTCGCCCTCGCCCTGGACGACGCGCCACCCGAGACCCGCCGCCACGCACTGCCCGGCGCATCCAGCCACCTCGCCTGGCAGCACCACGCCATCGGCGGGCTCGACGGCTCCGGCTGGCTCGCCGGGCCGGCAGACGCCTTCGACCCCGACAACGCCGCAACGCTCGTCCTGCCCGACCCGCTCGATCCGCCGCATGCCGGCGTCCGTAGACGGATCGGGGTCAGGCAGCCCGCGTGGCGGCTCTTCGAAGACAAGACCGTCGTCGACACGCTCTGGGATGTTGCGGGTTTCCCCCGAGCACCGTCGGTCATCAGCGACGGCACCGCTGATCTCGCCACGCTGGGGGCGATCGTCGACCAAGGCACCGGAGTCGTCTGCTCCTGCCAGCCCGTCGGCGCCGGTCCGTCGGCCGGCGGCGACGGTATCTGGTGGTGGCGCGACGGTCCGCCACCGGCAACCATCCCCACGGCCAAGCCCCGAGCCTGGCGAGTCCGGCTGATGCCGCTGCTCGAAGGCGTCCCTTTCCGCCTGCACGGGCTGGCCCTCGCCACCAGGGTCATCCCGTTCCCGCCCATGGAACTCGTGACACTTCCCCGAACTGGGCAGGGGAGCTTCCTGTGCGCTGGTGCTGTTCCCACCCTCGGGGACACCGCCGACCTCGTCGCCCAGACCGAACGGATCGGGGCCGGTCTACGCGAACGTCTCGGCTACCGGGGCGGCTTCTCCGTCGATGGCATCCTCACCGCCAGCGGCTTTCTCCCCACCGACCTCAACGCTCGACTCACTTCCGCTATGGAGGCGGCGCCCTCCACACGTCGAGTCCTGCTGCACGCGGTCAACCTCCTCGCGAGGGACGGGATCGAGCCCGACACCAGCGTTGTCGAACAGTTGGTGGCGGAGATCTTCGCCGCCGGTGCCACCTGCACGATCTTCGGCGCCGCAACAAGGGCCGACAAGAAGGCACCGCGGAAGGCGGCGGTCCGCTGGGATGGCAACCGACTGGTTTCCGACCCGAGCGGAGCCGACGGGACTCTCGTCGTTACCCCGTCCCCGCGCGGCTGGCTGCTGACCGCGACCCTTGCCACCGCCCGCCTGCCGGGTGGTGGCCGGGTCGGGCCCCTGGCACCCGAGGTCTTCCGAATCAGCGACGAGGTTCTCGGCACCAATTTCGGCGACCTCGCACCGCCATTCGACACACAGCCGACCACCGGTCCGCCGGGAGCCCGGGCGGCGTAGGAGACGCGATCAGCTACATGCGGTCCGGGGTGGCGATGCCTAGTAGGTGCAGGCCCTGGCGCAGGACACGGGCGGTGAGGTCACACAGCGCGAGGCGGCTGTCGCGTACCTCGTCTTCGGCGCGCAGCACCGGGCAGTGTTCGTAGAAGCCGCTGAAGGTGGCGGCGAGGGTGTGCAGGTAGCCGGCGAGCCGGTGGAACTCCAGGGTCTGTTCGACGCCGGTGACGACGGTGCCGAAGTTGGCCAGTTCGAGGGCGAGGGCGTGTTCGGCCGGGTGCACGACCATGATCGGGGTCGCGGTGGGCTGCTCGATCCCGGCGCGGCGGAAGATGGACCGGATCCGGGCGTGGGCGTACTGCAGGTACGGGGCGGTGTTGCCGTCAAGGGACAGCATCCGCTGCCAGTCGAAGACGTAGTCCTTGATCCGGTCGGTGGACAGGTCGGCGTACTTGATGGCGCCGATGCCGACCGCGCGGGCGACCTCAGCGATTTCCGCCTCAGGCAGGTCGGGGTTCTTCTGCCGGGCCAGTTCGGCGGCCCGGGTCACCGCCTCGTCGAGCAGTCCGACGAGTTTGATCGAGCCACCGGCGCGGCTGCGCAGCATCTTGCCGTCGGAGCCGAGGATCGAGCCGAAGCCGATGTGTTCGGCCACGGCCGGCGGGCTCAGCCAGCCGGCCTGCCGGGCGACCGTGTACACCATTTCGAAGTGTTGCCGTTGCGGTAGGCCCACGACGTAGAGCAGCCGGGTGGCGCCAAGGTCACGGGTCCGGTGGCGGATCGCCGCGAGGTCGGTGGCGCCGTAGCCGTACCCGCCGTCGCGTTTACGCACGATGATCGGCAGCGGTTGCCCGTCGCGGCCCGTGAAGCCGTCGGGGAAGACGCAGGCGGCGTCGCCGCTGTCGCGCAGCAGCCCGAGCCGGTCCAGTTCGTCGGTCACCGAGGCGAGCAGGTCGTTGTAGTAGCTCTCGCCGTAGAAGTCCTTGTCGGTGAGTAGGACGCCGAGCTGGTCGTAGACGGTGAGGAAGTACTTCTCCGACTCGGCGACGAGCATCCGCCACAGCCGCAGGGTCTGCTCGTCGCCGCTCTGCAGGGCGACCACCCGCAGCCGGGCCCGTTGCTTGAACGCGTCGTCGGCGTCGAACTTGACCCTGGCCGCCTTGTAGAACGAGTCCAGGTCACCGACGGACAACTCGTGGGCGGCCTCCGACTCGCCCAGGTCGAGCAGATGCTCGATCAGCATCCCGAACGGGGTGCCCCAGTCGCCCAGGTGGTTGGCCTTGATCACCCGGTGCCCGAGCCACTCCAGCAGCCGTACGGCGGCGTCACCGATCACCGTCGACCGCAGATGCCCCACGTGCATCTCCTTGGCCACGTTCGGTGCCGAGTAGTCGATGATCACTGTCTGCGGGTTGGTGCTGGGCGCGACGCCGAGCCGGGTGTCGGCGGCCATCGTCGACAGCAGTGTGCCGAGGGCCGGGTCGGCGACCGTCAGGTTGATGAACCCCGGACCGGACACCTCGACGACCGAGCAGAGGTCCGCCAACTCCGCCCGGCCGACGACGTCGGTGGCGATGTCCCGTGGTGGGCGGCCGAGCCGACGAGCCAAGGGCAGAGCGGCGTCGGACTGGAAATCGGCGTGCTGCGACCGCCGCACGACCGGATCGACCGGCCCGCCGGCCACCGCCGCAAACGCCTGCGCCAGCCGGTCGGCCAGCAGTTTCTCAAGACTCATCAGGTACGCCAATCATGCTCCGACCCGCCGCCGGTAGGGAGACAGGTCATCCGGGAAAGACTCGGGGAGCGGATCGATCGACGACCAGGGTGACCGGCGGGGTCGATCCGCCGGTCACAGAAAAGGGCTCAGCTCAGGCGGTCGAGTGCGGCTCGCAGGCGAGCCAAGGTTCGCTCACGTCCGAGGATCTCGAGCGACTCGAACAACGGCAGCCCGACGGTGCGGCCGGTCACCGCGACCCGGACCGGCGCCTGCGCCTTACCGAGCTTGAGTCCCCGCTCAGCACCGATGGTTTCCAGCGTCGACTTGAGCACCTCGGCCCGCCACTCGCACGTCCCGTACGCCTCAACCACAGCAGCCAGCAGCGCCTGGGCATCGGCCTTCATCGCCTTCGCCCACGCCGCCTCATCGGCGACCGGCTCATCGAGAAACAGAAAGTCGACCATCGGCACGATCTCCGACAGCAGCGCGATCCGGGTCTGCGCCAACTCGGCGACAGCGGCGAACGCGGTGGCGTCGTACGCCTCCGGCCGCCACGGCACGGACCCACCGGCCAGCCACGGCTGGCATGCCTCGATGAACGCCTCCACCGACAACGCCCGGATGTAGTCCCCGTTGAAGGCGCGGAGCTTCTTCACATCGAAGAACGCCGGCGACGGGTTGACGTCCTCCAGCCGGAACTCCGCCACGATGTCATCCCACGGCAGGATCTCCCGATCACCCGACGGTGCCCAGCCGAGCAACATCAGATAGTTACGCATCGCCTCGGCGAGATAGCCCTCGGCACGGAAATCCTCCAGAGCGACCCGGTCCCGGCGCTTGGACAGCTTCTGCCGCTTCTCGTTGACCAGGATCGGTGCGTGCACCCACACCGGCGGCCCAGCACCCAACGCCTCCCACAGCAACTGCTGCTTCGGCGCGTTCGGCAGGTGCTCCTCAGCCCGGATCACATGAGTCACGCCCATGACCATGTCATCGACCACGTTCGCCAACAGGAACACCGGCGACCCGTCGCCACGGGCGATCACGAAATCCTCGATCAGTGCGTTGTCGAAGGTTGGCTTGCCGCGCACCAGGTCGACGATCACGGTCGAGCCGTCGTCCGGCGTACGGAACCGCAACGCGCGACCTTCCCCAGCAGGCAGACCACGATCCCCGCAGAAGCCGTCGTAACCCTTGTGCTCGCTGCCCGTCCGAGCAATGACCTGATCCCGGGCGCAGTCGCAGTAGTACGCGCGCCCAGCGGCGAGCAGCCGGTCAATGGCCTCGCGGTGGTGCTGGGCATAGTCGGACTGGAACAGCGGGCCCTCGTACTCGCTCGGACCGATGCCGAGCCACTCCATCGCGTCGAGGATGCCCTGGACCCACTCCGGACGGTTCCGCGCCGCGTCCGTGTCCTCGATCCGCAGCACCATCGTCCCGCCCGACTGTCGGGCCAACACCCAGTTGAACAGGACAGACCGGGCATTGCCGACGTGGAACATCCCCGTCGGGGAAGGCGCGAAGCGCACACGGAGATCGGAACTGGCCACGGATAGCAGGCTACCGAACTACCGCCGCAGACCTTCACCGATATCCGGCTGGCCGCGCCCCGAGCCACAGCGATGCCCTGCTCGGCTCAGCGGACCGCCGCGCGCCCAGTCGGCCCTTCGGCTACTTGCGCCACCACGCGGCCTTGCCGCGCATGCCGTGGTGCCAGGTGTCGGCCTGAAGCCGGGCGTTGCCGGCGACCTGCTGGTCGCGTTGTGAGCGGTAATCGCGGTAAGGCTGGTGTGGGTTCCAGTCACCGATGAAGGGCCGTAAGTCGTCGGGCTCGGGCTCGATGTCGAAATCGATGCTGGCGAGGGCCTGGTCGCCGCAGGTGGGATCGAGGCGATCGGCTGCGGATCGTGCCCACATAATCCATCGGGTGCGGTTCTCCGAGCCGGCTGGTTCGTCGAGCACGGCTCGTTCGAGGGCGTCACAGAAGGCGCGGATCTCGCTGGCGGAGACCCAGGATTCGTAGGCCCGCCGGAACTCCTTCCCACGGAGAAGTTCGGCGGCCTGAGGGCGGGCCTCGTCGAGGGCAGCCTGCCAGCGGCGGCGCTCCTCAGCCCGCTTCCTTTCCTGCTCGGCGACGTACTCATCGTGGGCTCGCTGGGCGGCCAGCTTCGCTTCCTCATCGGCGACGATGCCGGCCTCGACATCGCGGATGATCCGAGGGAGGCGTTTCTCCAGTTTGGTGCGTTTGTCGTCGGTCCAGGTGCCCTTCATGTCCCAGCCGGCGCGGGCGATCTCCATCCGCAGACGGCCGGAGGCCACCCTGTCGGTCTTGGGAAGCACCAGCCACCGGTTGCGCCGCAGCTTCCGGGCCTCCTCGTCGGTAGGGACATGCGGGACTTCGTCGTACTCCTCAATCAGCCTGACCCTTCGACGGGTCTTGTCGATCTGTAGGTAAACGGAGGGTTCTTGGTCTTGGTGTTCACCCCGACCCGGTGGCCTCGTCGGCGGGCCTCGGCGGCGAGGCCACGGATCAGGTTCAGCGCCCTGGGGACGGATGCCGTCGTGACCTCCAGCCCGGCCGGGTTCTTGTCCAACGCGGCGAACACGAGGTCAGGATCAGTGGTGACGCGGCGGGTGTTGAGCCGAATCCGGTTCCAGTCCGTCTCGTCTGGGGCTTCGTCGTTGGACAGGCGGATGATCAAATCCCCGGCGGCGCGGCCAGTGTGCTTGAGGTGGAATCCAGCGGGTACGAGGTTGTGCTGCTTGGCCGCGTGGATGATCCGCCGATATAGGGCGCGCTCGTCGGGATCGGGACTCTCGACTAGTACCAACGCCGCTCGGTTAGGGCGGGTGGATGGTTAGCAAGTGTTTGTGATGATGTCGATGGC
>NZ_JBHMIO010000070.1:0-15956 GCF_048060275.1 Micromonospora sp. LOL_015 | reverse complement strand
CTCCACCACCGTCGCCGGCCGCAAACCACCATCCAGATGGTCATGCAGCAGCACCTTCGGCGCCCGAACGATCTCCGCCAACGAAACAGCCACCATGCGAATCTATTCTTCCTTCAGTCGTTACTCGCCGATGTCATCACTCGCCGTCGGCCCGGCCGTGCTGCAGCCGGTCCCACACCCGGTCGGAGGTGAACGGCAGATCGGTGAAGCGGACTCCGGTCGCGTCCCGCAGCGCGTTCGCCAGCGCGGCGGCCACCGGATTGAACGGGCTCTCACTCATCGACTTCGCGCCCGCCGGCCCGAGCGGATCGCTGGTTCGGGCGAACAGCACCTCGGTGAGCGGCACGTCGGCATAGGTCGGCAGGTGGTAGCTGCGGAAATCGTCGGTGGTGACCCGACCCTGGTCGTCGATGTCCACATGTTCAGTGAGGGCGGCACCGAGAGCCTGCGCCACCCCACCTTCCACCTGCCCCCGGCACTGCATCGGGTTGAGCACCGTGCCGGCGTCCGCGCTGTGCACGCTGCGCAGGATTCGGATCTCCCCGGTGTCCGGGTCGACCGCTACCCGGAACCAGTGCGCGTCGAAGGCCACCGAGCGGTGCGCTCCGTCGGCGTGCCCCTCGGCGGTGAGCGGCCGGCCGGCCGTCGCTGCGGCCCGGGCCAAATCGACCAGATCGATCAGCCGGCCGGCGCACCGCACCGTTGTCGCGTCCACCCGGCACTCCCGCGGGTCGACGCCGGTCGCCCGCGCGGCGGCGTCGACCAGCACGTCCCGCAGTGCGACCGCGGCGCGCTGGGCGGCGGCGCCGGCCACCACGGTGCCGGTCGAGGCGAACGCCCCCGTGTCGTGACCGACCAGCGCGGTGTCCGACTGCCGGATCCGTATCCGGTCCACGGTGGTGGCCAGCGCGTCGGCGACCAACTGCCGGTGCACGGTGGTCGACCCGTTGCCGAACTCGGCCATCCCGATGTCCAACTGGTAGCCGCCGTCGGCGTCGAGGGTGACGCGGGCCCGGCCGTGGTGACCGCCCGGTGGTCCGGTGGCGATCATCGCCACCGCCATGCCGTCGCCGACCAGCCAGCCGGCTGCAACGTCCTCCTGCCGGATCTCGGTCCGGGCCCGCTGAATCAGCTCCAGGCACTGGTCCAGGCCGTAGCTGTGCACCCGTACGGTGTCGTCGTGCCCGACCGGGGTGACCAGCGGATCCTGCGGGCCGATCACGTTGCGGGCGCGGAACGCGACCGGATCGAACCCGAGCCGGCGGGCGAGCTCGTCCACGGCGGACTCCACCGCGAACGACACCTGACCCAGTCCGTAGCCGCGGAACGCGCCGGCCGGCACCGTGTTGGTGTAGACCGACCAACCGTCGACCTGCTTGTTCGCACACCGGTAGAGGGCCACCGACTCGCTGCAGCCGTGCGCCAGCACCGCCGGGCCGTGGTTGCCGTACGCGCCGGTGTCCGCGACCACGTGCAGCCGGATCGCGGTCAGCGTGCCGTCGCGGCACCCCGCCACCGTCACCCGGGTGTCGAACGGATGCCGGGTGGTCGCCGCGGTGAACTGTTCGGCCCTGGTGAACTCCAGTTTCACCGGTCGTCCGGTGCGCAGCGCGGCCAGCGCCGCCACGTCCTCGACGAGCATCTCCTGCTTGCCGCCGAACCCGCCGCCGACCCGGCCGGCGACCACCCGGACCTTCTCGGTTGGCAGGCCGAACAGCCGGGCCAGCGCCCGTCGGGTCAGGTACGGCGTCTGGGTGCTGGACCGCACGGTCAGTCCGCCGTCCGGCTCCGGCCAGGCGATCGCTCCGTGCGTCTCCAGGTGGGCGTGCTGCACCCGTTGGGTACGAAACGTCGCGGTGAAGACCTCGTCGGCGTCGGCCAGCGCCCGGTCGACGTCGCCGATCTCACCGTGCACCTCACCGGCCACGTTGTCCACTGGCCGGGCGATGCCGCTGACCGCCGGATCCAGGTCGTGCAGGACGGGCGCGCCCGGGAGCATCGCCGCCGCCGGGTCGAACACCGCCGGCAGCGGCTGATAGCTGACCCGGACCAGGTTGGCGGCCGTCTCGGCGGCCGCCTCGGTCTCGGCGACCACCGCCGCCACCCGCTGCCCGACGAAGCGGACCACGTCGTCAAGGAGCCGGGTGTCAGCCGGGTCCTCGCGCGGGTTCTCGTGCTGGGCGGTGGAGTACCGCAGGTCGGGGCAGTCGTGGTGGGTGAGTACCGCCAGGACCCCGGGTACCCGCACCGCGTCGTCGGTGTCGACGTCGACGATCCGGGCGTGCGGCACCGTCGAGCGGACCAACTTCAGGTGGGCCAGCCCGGGAACATCGACGTCGAAGGTGAACCGGGCGGTGCCGGTGACGATCTGCCGGGCGGCCGGGGCGGCCACGTTGCCGCCGACCGCCGGGCAGCCAGGGCCGCCGCCGGGGGTGCCGTCGGCGGTGCCGGTCACGTGCCGTACCCCGTCGAGCGCGTCGCGGACCGCCCGGTAGCCGGTGCACCGGCACAGGTTGCCCTTCAGCGCGCGCGGCAGGTCGGCGCGCTGGGTCTCGTCGAGCGCGGCCACCGTCATCACCAGCCCGGCGGTGCAGAACCCGCACTGGAATCCCTGCGCGTCGAGAAACCGCTGCTGCACCGGGTGCAGCGTGTCGCCGTCGGCCAGTCCTTCGACCGTGGTCACCGACCGGCCCTCGGCCCGTACCGCCGGGTAGACACAGCTGTGTACCGGGACTCCGTCGACGTGTACGGTGCACGCCCCGCAGTCCCCGGCGTCGCAGCCCTTCTTCACGCCGTACCAGCCCTGGTCGCGTAGGAACGTGCGCAGGCACTGGCCGGCGGCCGGTTCCCCGACGGCGGCGGTGCCGTTCACCACGACGTTCACCGGCCGTCCTCGCCGTCGGTGCCGGCCGCGGCCAGTTCGGCCCGGACCTGGTCGGCCATCCGCAGCGTGCGGTGCCGCCGCCAGCGCGGCAGGCCGTGCACGTCGTCGACCCAGCCGGCGGCGGCGCATCCGGCGTCGACCCGGTCCAGCAGTTCGGACCCGGTCGGTGCGGCCGGCAGCGACAGCACCACCGGGCGGCGGGTGGCTGCGGTCACCGACATCGTCCACCCGCCGGTGTCCTGGTCGACCGAGCCGATGACCAGCGCCGCCGACCGGCCGTGCCGGAAATGCGACGCCCGGCGCATCGCGTACCGGGCTCGAGCGGCGGCTGCCGGCAGCCGGACGCTGCGCAGGTACTCGCCGGTGTCGAGCACTGTTGCACCGACGTCGCGGATGAATCCGTCGGCGGGCACCCGGCGCTGCCCGCAGGTCAGGTCGGTGAGCAGGTACTCGGCCCGGGTCGCCACCGCCAGCGACGTCATCGGACCGGCCGGCAGCGCCGCACAGATGTTGCCGCCGACGGTTGCCACGTTCCAAATCTTGCGGGAGGCGAGGAACGCGTCGCAGCAGCCGGCGACCAGCGCCGTCACCCGGTTCCAGCCGGGCGGCGGGGCGAACCGGGCGAGCTCGGCGACGGTGCAGGTAGCGGCGATCTCCAGCCCGTCGTAATCGATCCGGATCGACGGCCAGCGCAGCCGGGTCAGGTCACGCAGCCGGCGCACCCCGGGCTGAGGTTGCGAGAACAGGTAGCTGCCGCCGGCGAGCCAGCGGTCACCGGGGCGCCAGGCGTCGGCGTCGGCGTCGATCACGTCGGAGACGGTATGCAGATCCACGGTCCGCATCGTCCGTCGCCGCCGTCGGCCCGGACAATGACGGCGAAACACAATCCCGACCCGCCGATCAGCCGGGTGGTTGGACGAAGCTACAAGGCGTACCCGGGTGCCTTGACCGGGTGATCAGCCGCTGCCCATCGTTGACGGGTGCTTGCCGGAATCGTCCTCGCCGCCGGCGCCGGCCACCGCTACGGTCGGCCCAAGGCGCTGGTCCGTCTCAACGGGACCCTGTTGGTGTCCCGGGCCGTCGAGACGCTGCGCTCGGCCGGCTGCCGGCCGGTGATCGTGGTGCTCGGCGCGGCGGCCGACGCGGTGTGCACCAGTGCCGACCTGGCCGGTGCCGTGCCGGCGGTCAACCCGGACTGGGCCACCGGGATGGGCTCGTCGTTGCGGGTCGGCCTGGCGGCGGTGGGCACCAGCCCGGCGGACGCTGCGGCCGTCCTGCTGGTCGACATGCCGGGGATCGGTCCAGCGGCGGTCCGCCGGGTGGCGGCCGGCGCCGATCGGCGGACGCTGGCTGCGGCCAGCTACGTCGACGGGCGGCCGGGGCATCCCGTGGTGCTTGGTCGGGCACACTGGACGGCGGTGGCGGCGTCGGCGACCGGTGACACCGGCGCCCGCGACTATCTGCGGGCCCACCCCGACCAGCTGCGTCTGGTGCCGTGCGGCGACGTGGCCGACCCGACCGACCTGGACCGGCCCGGTGACCTGGCCCGGTTCCCGGACCCCGACCGGTTCGCCGGCCCGGCCCGGTTCCCGGAGCCCGACCGGTTCGCCGACCTCGACCGGCTCATCGAGGGCGGCGGGTCCGGCGGTGCATCGGCCCGGACGGTGGCGACCGGATGATCGGGCCGGTCCTCGACGAGGCGATGCGCTGGTGGTATGCCGGTGAGCAGGTGGCCGTCGCGACGGTGACCGCCACCGCCGGTAGCGCACCCCGGCCACCGGGCACCAGCATGCTCGTGGCCCCGGACGGTACGGTCACCGGAAGCGTCTCGGCCGGCTGCGTCGAGGCCGCCATCTACCAGCTGTGCCGTACCGTGCTGGAGACCGGCGAGGGGCGGCTGGCGCGCTTCGGCGACACCGGCGACGAGCTCTTCGACCCCGGTCTCACCTGCGGCGGCACCATCGAGGTGTACGTGCAGCGGGTGGACCGCGACAGCGTGCCGCAGCTGGAGCGGCTGCATGCGGCGACCCGGGCCGCCCGCCCGGTCGCGGTCGTCATCTGCCTCACCGGGCCGCCAGTCAGCCAGGGCTGTTGGCTGCTCGTCGACGCCGAAGGTCAGTGGGGTTCGCTCGGCGGGCCGACGCTGGACGCGGCGGCGGTCCGGGTCGCCCGCCCGGCGCTGGACACCGGGCGCACCACGCTCGCCCAGCCTGCCGCCGGCACCACCCTGCTGGTCCTCGCCATCCTGCCACCGCCCCGGATGATCATCTGCGGGGCGACCGAGTTCACCGCCGCGCTGGCCCGGCAGGGCCGGTTCCTCGGCTACCGAGTGACGGTCTGCGACGCCCGGGCGGTCTTCACCACCCGGCAGCGGTTCCCGGACGCCGACGACGTGGTCGTCGACTGGCCGCACCGTTATCTGAGCGTCGAGGCCGCCGCCGGTCGGGTCGACCCGCGTACGGTGCTCTGCGTACTCACCCACGATCCGAAGTTCGACGTACCGCTGCTGCGGACCGCGCTCGACCTGCCGCTGGCCTACCTCGGGGCGATGGGGTCCCGGCGCAGCGCCGCCGACCGGGCGGCCCGGCTGCGTGCCGTCGGGGTGCCGCCGGCTGTGCTGACCCGGCTGTCCGCGCCGATCGGGCTGGACCTGGGGGCGGTGACCCCGGAGGAGACCGCGGTCAGCATCGCCGCCGAGATCGTCGCGGCCCGCAGCGGCCGCGACGGCGGACGGCTGACCGGCGGCCGGGGCTCGATCCATCCGACGGAGTACGGGCCTGCGGCGCACGGGTCAGCTGGCGGTGAGCCGCAACGCCAGGAAGAAGTCCACCCGGTCCTCGAACCGGCCGAGGTCCCGGCCGGTCAACTGCTCTATCCGACCGATCCGGTACCGCAACGTGTTGACGTGCACATGTAGCCGTTGCGCGCAGCGGCTCCACGATCCGTCGCAGTCGAGAAATGCCGACAGCGTACGCAGCAGGTCGGCATGGTGCGCCCGGT
Organism: Micromonospora sp. LOL_015; assembly: GCF_048060275.1. NCBI lineage: Bacteria > Bacillati > Actinomycetota > Actinomycetes > Micromonosporales > Micromonosporaceae > Micromonospora > Micromonospora sp. LOL_015. The sequence goes on along the minus strand of NZ_JBHMIO010000070.1, from coordinate 10,072 downwards.
CGTACTCCTCGACCGGCCCTAGCAGCCGGCCGCGGAACCCCTGCCGGGTGCCGGCCGGCACCCCGGCCAGCAGCAGCGAATGCGACGCGAGGTCACCGGCGGCCACCACACTGACCGGGCCGGTCGCGGTGCCGGTGGCGGATCGATGCGCGTGCAGCGCCTCCTCGACCGCCCCGCCCAGCCCGGCGGCACCCACGCCGGCGGCGGAGACACCCATGATGAGCCGGCCGCCGCGCAGCCCTGGCGCCATCCGGTCGGCGGCGGCGACCAGCGCCGAACCTATGGTGCCGGCGCCCTGCGGAGCCAGCGCCAGCACGGCGAGCGCCCCCGAGGGCAGGTCGGGTTCGAGGACGGCGACTGCCCGGTCGGGTGCCAGCCGGCTGAGGAACTCGTCGACCACGGCGACGGTCAGCGTCGCCGGTGCGCGCATCCCGTCCAGCGTGGCGGCGACCGCGACGAACGTGGCGTCCGGGTCGAGCCGGGCGGCCAGCAGCGCGGCCCGCAGCCCGGCGAGGTCCCCCGGCGCCCGTAGTGCCGTGCGCAGCTGACCGGCTAACCGTGCCTCCACCCGGGCGGCCTCGTCCAGGTGCGCCCGTTCCAGCGCCACCACGCTGGTCAGTTCGTCGACCGTGCCGGGCAGCGTGTCGAGCGCGCCACGGCAGGCCACCATCCAGGCAGCCAGCCGGTGCTCGGCCCGGCCGGGCACCCCGAACACGGAGAACCGCGCACCATCGACCGTCACCGTCGCGGGCAGCCGCCGCGCGGTCAGGAAGGCGCGGCTCAGCGCGTCGGCGACCGGATCGGCCAGCTCGGCCGTTCCGGCCACCACCCGGCCGCTGGTGGTCAACGTCCAGCAGTCGGTGTCGATCGCCGCTGCGACGGTCGGCAGCAGATCGGTCAGCCGGGCGCCGGCGGCCATCGCGGCGACCAGTCCGCGCTGCCGGCCCAGCACCGCCGCCAGCGAGCTGGCCCGCTGCGCCCACAGGGTCGGGTGAACGTCGTCGATGATGTCGCGGAACGACACGTCGGCGGGCACCTCGAACAGCGGTAGCCGGTGCCGGCGGCAGGCGGCGACCAGATCGCGGGGCACGCTGCCGTGCAGCGCCTCACCCGCGCCCAGCGCGGTCACCCCGGCGGCGGCCAGCGCCGCGACGAAGACCTCGGAATCGGCCGGCCCCCGGTGCCACATAAGGCCGGTGAGCACCAGGTCTGCGGTGGCCACGTAGCGGCCCGGGTCGGGCAGGTCGATGACGTTGACCCGGCCGACGGTGCGGTCCCGACCGTCGTCGCCGGTCAGCGGCACCAGCTTCAGATGGGCCTTGTCGAGCACGTCGGCCAGCAGCACAGGGGTCGCCTCCGGTCACGGTGATTGGATGAACCTCCAAAAACCGTACGGTGACGATGTTTCGTCTTTGGTTCCTGCGCCGCTATCGGCCGGCTCGCCGCAACTGCTTGACTGCTGCTGCCCAGCGAAAGGGGACCGGATTGGACCGCGGACTCGACGTGTTCAACACGCTGCCCGCCGATGACGTGCGGGAACTGCTGCTCAGCTGCTGCGCCGCGCCCGGCTGGGCCGCCGCCGTGACGGCCGGCCGGCCGTACGCCGACCAGGCGGCGCTGACCGCCGCCGCGAGGGCGCAGGTCGGTGCGCTGCCCTGGCCGGAGGTGGCCGACGCGGTCGCCGCCCACCCGCGGATCGGTCGGCCGCCCACCGGCACCGGCCGGGACGCGGAGTGGTCCCGTCGCGAGCAGGCGGCGGCGACGGCCGCTTCCGGCACGGTCGCTTCCGGCCCCGGCCCCGGCCCCGGCCCCGGCACCGTCGCTTCCGGCCCCGGCGTCGCGACCGAACTGGCTGAGGTCAACGACGCCTACGAGCAGCGGTTCGGGTACCGCTTCCTGATCTTCGCGAACGGCCGTGGCGCCGCCGAACTGGTGGCCGCCGCCCGGCAGCGGCTGCACCACGACCCGGACACCGAGCAGGGCGTGGTCCGCACCGAGCTCGGCGACATCGCCGCGCTGCGCCTGGGCCGGCTGGTCGACGACATGGCCGCGCCGGCGCCGCTGTCCAGCCACGTGCTGGACACCACCACCGGCACCCCGGCGACCGGTATCACCGTGCGACTCGACGCCGCCGACCCGGAGGGCGGCTGGCGCACCGTCGCCACCGGACACACCGACGCCGACGGCCGGCTGCGGGACTGGGTGCCGGGCGCCGGCTGGGCAGCCGGGACGTACCGGCTGGTGTTCGACGTGGCCGACCGACTCGGGGCGGACGCCTTCTACACCGAGATCCCGGTGGTGTTCACCGTTCGCGACGCCGCCCGCCACCACCACGTACCGCTGCTGCTGAGCCCGTACGGCTACACCACCTACCGAGGGAGCTGACCGGATGGGAATCGTTCTGGGGCCGAACCGGTACGGCAAGGCACAGACCCGGGTGGTCCGGGTGGACCGCGACGGCGACCGGCACACCCTGCGCGACCTCAACGTCTCCGTCGCGCTCGCCGGTGACCTCGCCGCCACCCACCTCACCGGCGACAACAGCCAGGTGCTGCCGACCGACACGCAGAAGAACACGGTGTACGCGTTCGCCCGTCGCCACGGTATCGCCAGCGCCGAGGACTTCGGCCTGCTGCTGGCCCGGCACTTCGTGGACAGCCAGCCCGACATCACCCGGGCCCGCGTCGACATCGAACAGTACGACTGGCGACGGCTCGGGCCGCACTCGTTCGAACGCGACGGCGGGTCCACCCGGACCGCCACGGTCCGCTACGACGGCGACCGGGCGGAGGTGATCGCCGGCCTGTCCGACCTGGTCCTGCTCAACTCCACCGACTCGGAATTCCGGGGCTACGTCGTTGACCCGTACACCACCCTGCCGGAGACCGCCGACCGGATTCTCGCCACTGCCGTGGACGCCCGGTGGCGCTACGCCGGCACCGCGCCGCCCGGCGGCTTCGACGCCGCCCACGCAGCGGTACGCCAGGCGCTGGTCGACGCGTTCGTCGGCACCTACAGCCGGTCCCTGCAGCAGACGCTGTACGCGATGGGTGAGCGGGTGCTGACCGACCGGCCCGACGTGGTGGAGGTGCGGCTGGCCCTGCCGAACAAGCACCACCTGCTGGTCGACCTGAGCCCGTTCGGCCTGGACAACCCGAACAGCGTGTTCGTCGCCGCCGACCGGCCGTACGGGCTGATCGAGGGCACCGTCACCCGCGACGACGCGCCGCCGGAGCTGGGGCAGTGGTGATCGTCGTCACCGGCGCCGCCGTCGCCACGGTCGACGTCGCCGGCACCGAGCACCGCGACGGGCATCTCGTCGTCGGCGACGACGGTCGGATCGCCGCCGTCGGCCCCGGCGACGTGCCCACCGGCCTGCTCGACACGCTCACCGGCGGGGATCCGCGCCGGGTACGCCGGATCGACGCCACCGGCTGCCTGGCCACCCCCGGTCTGGTCAACACCCACCACCACCTCTACCAGTGGGCCACCCGGGGCCTGGCCCAGCAGCAGAACCTGTTCGGCTGGCTGACCACCCTCTACCCGGTCTGGTCCCGGCTGGACGCCGACACGGTGCACGCCGCCGCCGCGGCCAACCTCGGCTGGCTGGCGCTGTCCGGCTGCACCACCAGCACCGACCACCACTACGTCTTTCCCCGCGACGGCGGTGACCTGTTCGCCGCCGAGATCGCCGCCGCGCGCCGGATCGGGCTGCGGTTCCATCCCTGCCGGGGTTCGATGGACCTCGGCCGCTCGGCCGGTGGGCTGCCCCCGGACTCCACCGTGGAGGACACCGACGCCGCGCTGGCCGCTACTGAGGCGGCGATCGACCGCTGGCACGACCCGGCACCGGACTCGATGCTGCGGGTCGCCGTGGCCCCCTGCTCGCCGTTCTCGGTCACCCCCCGGCTGATGCGCGAGTCGGCCGAACTGGCCCGCCGCCGGGGGGTCCGGCTGCACACCCACCTCGCCGAGACCGTCGAGGAGGAGGAGTACTGCCGGACCACGCACGGCTGCACCCCGGTGCAGTACGCCGAACAGCTCGGCTGGCTCGGTGACGACGTGTGGCTGGCGCACGGCGTCCACCTCGACGACGCGGCGGTGGCCCGGCTCGGCGCCACCGGCACCGGCGTCGCGCACTGTCCCAGCTCCAACGCCCGGCTCGGGGCCGGCACCGCCCGGGTGACCGATCTGCTCGCCGCCGGCGTACCGGTCGGCCTGGGCGTCGACGGCGCCGCCAGTCAGGAGGTCGGCCACCTCGGTGCGGAGCTGCGCCAGTCGCTGTACGCCGCCCGGCTGCGTGGCGGACCCGCTGCGCTGACCGCCCGCGACGCCCTCGCGCTGGGGACCATCGGCGGCGCACGTTGCCTGGGCCGGGCGGCCGAGACCGGCTCGCTGGAGGTGGGCAAGCTCGCCGACATCGCGCTGTGGCGGGTCGACGGGCTGGGCCATGCCGGCATCGACGACCCGGTCGCCGCGCTGGTGCTCGGCCCACCCGCCCCGGTGGAGCTGCTGCTGGTCGGTGGCCGGCGGGTCGTCGAACGCGGCGAGCTGCGTACCGCCGACGCCGCCGACCTGGCCCGCGAGGCCGCCCGTACGCACCGGACCCTGATGTCCCCGGTCCCATCGAACAGGAGTGACCTCTGATGCCCCGCAGCCAGGTCGACCCGCTGCCACCTACCGGCGACGTGCTGACCGGTGACGCGGTGGCCTTCCTCACCGGACTGCACCGCCGGTTCGCCGGCCGGCGGACCGAGCTGCTCGCCTCCCGTGGTCGCCGCCGGGCCGACAGCGCCCGCACCGGCCGGTTGGACTTCCGGGCCGACACCGCGCCGGTACGGGCCGGCAGCTGGACGGTGCCGCCGCCCCCGCCCGACCTGGCCGACCGGCGGGTGGAGATCACCGGTCCCACCGACCGGAAGATGACCGTCAACGCGTTGAACTCCGGTGCCCGGGTCTGGCTGGCCGACTTGGAGGACGCGAACACCCCGCACTGGGCGAACGTGATCGACGGGCAACGCAACCTCGCCGACGCCGTCCGGCGCACCATCGAGCTGCGGACCGAGACGAAGACCTACCGGCTCGGCCCCGGGCCGTACCCGACGATCGTGGTCCGGCCCCGTGGCTGGCACCTCGACGAGCGGCACCTCGTCTTCGACGGTGCGCCGGCCGTCGGCGCGCTGGTCGACGCCGGCCTGTACCTGTTCCACAACGCCGCAGAGCTGCTGCGCCGGGGCAGCGGCCCCTACCTCTACCTGGCCAAGACGGAGAGCCACGAGGAGGCCGCGCTGTGGCATGACGTGTTCGTCCATGTCGAGCAGACGCTCGGCCTGCCGGCCGGGAGCATCCGGGCCACCGTGCTGATCGAGACGATCACCGCGGCGTTCGAGATGGACGAGATCCTGTGGGCACTCGGCCCGTACGCCGCCGGGCTCAACGCCGGTCGGTGGGACTACCTCTTCAGCATCATCAAGAACTTCCGCGACGCCGGCGAGCGGTTCGTGCTGCCGGACCGGGCGGCGGTCACGATGACCGCGCCGTTCATGCGCGCCTACACCGAACTGCTGGTCGCCACCTGCCACCGGCGGGGTGCGATGGCGATCGGCGGCATGTCGGCCTTCATCCCCAACCGGCGGGACGCCGACGTCACCGCCCGCGCCGTCGACCAGGTCCGGGCCGACAAACGTCGGGAGGCCGCCGACGGCTTCGACGGGTCCTGGGTCGCCCACCCCGACCTGGTGCCGGCCTGCCGCGAGGTGTTCGACGAGGTCCTCGGCGACCGGCCCAACCAGCTCGACCGGCAACGCCCGGACGTGTCGGTCACCGCCGCGCAACTGCTGGACGTCGCCGCCACCGGCGGTGCCGTGACCGAGGCCGGGCTGCGTGCGAACGTCGCCGTCGCGGTGCGCTACCTGGAGGCCTGGCTGCGCGGCAACGGCGCGGTGGCGATCGACAACCTGATGGAGGACGCGGCCACCGCCGAGATCTCCCGGTCGCAGATCTGGCAGTGGATCCGCAACGGGGTACGGCTGCCCGACGGCACCCTGGTGACCGCCGATCTGGTCCGGGCCATCGGCGACGCCGAACTCGCCGCGATCCGCGCCGCGCTGACCGAACCGGACTGGGCGGCGAGTCGGTTCCCGCAGGCCCGGGCGTTGTTCGAGGAGGTCGCCCTTGGTCCCGACTACGTCGACTTCCTGACCCTGCCGGCGTACCGGTTGATCGACTGATGGCCCGGCTCGATCCGGCGGTGTACGCCGCGTTGGACGACCGGCTCGCCGACGTTGACGCCGCGCTGCGGGTCCGCTATCCGGGCGAGGCGTCGGGGCACCAGCCGGTGCACACCGTGTACGTGCCCGCCGACCGGGTCACCGCCGACCTGTTGCCGACCTGGGGCGCGGCGGCGTTGGCCGCGCTGGACGCCCATCCGCCGGCACCGTACCCGGTCGAGCTGGACCGACGGGTACGCGCCAAACTGGCCCGCGAGCCGGTCGAGGACCTGCGCATCGACGTCGAGGACGGGTACGGCGTACGCGACGACGCCACCGAGGACGCCGACCTGCGGGCCGCGGCACGTGCGTTGACCGAGGCACGGGCCGCCGGCGTGGGCCCACCCCGCGTCGGGGTGCGGATCAAGTGTCTGGAGGCGGCCACCCGGCGGCGGGCGGTCCGCAGCCTCGACCTTTTTCTGGACGCCTGCGCTGGGCCGCCCGACGGCTTCGTGGTCACCCTGCCGAAGGTGAGCCACCCGGCCCAGGTCGCCGCGATGGTCGACGTCTGCGGCCGGCTGGAGCAGGCGTACGGGCTGGTGGACGGGGCGCTGCGGTTCGAGATCCAGATTGAGACTCCGGCGGCGATTCTCGCTCCCGACGGCACCGCGACCGTCGCCCGGCTGATCGGTGAGTCAGCCGGACGGTGTGCCGGACTCCACTTCGGCACCTACGACTACGGAACCGCCTGCGGCATCGCCGCCGATTACCTGAGTATGGACCATCCAAGTTCCGACCACGCGAAAGCCGTCATGCAGGTGGCCGCCGCCGGCACCGGTGTACCGCTCAGCGACGGCTCCACCAACATCCTGCCGGTCGGCGACACCGCGACCGTGCGCTCCGCCTGGCAGCGCCACGCCGATCTGGTCCGCAGATCCCTGGAACGCGGCTTCTACCAGGGCTGGGACCTGCACCCGCACCAGTTGCCGACCCGGTTCGCGGCGACCTACGCCTTCTACCGTGCCGGCCGGGAGCAAACCGTCCGGCGGCTCGACGCCTACCTCGCCCGCCGGTCCGGCGGAATTCTCGACGAGCCGGCGACCGCCCGGGCGCTGGCCCGGTTCCTGCTGCGCGGGCTGGACTGCGGCGCTGTCGACCCGGCCGACGCCGGCTTCGACCGCACGGTACTGACCACCCTGGCCGGTCCGGGCGCCACCGAGGTCGCCCCGACCGCCGACCGCGATGCCGGGCCGACCGCCCACCTGCCGACCGCGTCCGGTGAGGAGCCCACCGACCATGCCCGTTGATCTGGTACTGCGGTCTCGCCGCACGGTGCTGCCCGACGGTGAGCGTCCGGCCGCAATCGCCGTCGGCGACGGTCGGATCGTCGCCGTCGCCGACTATCGGGAACACGTGCCGGCGACGGTCGACAGCGACCTCGGCAACGTCGCGCTGCTGCCCGGACTCGTCGACACCCACGTGCACGTCAACGAACCCGGTCGTACCGAGTGGGAAGGATTCTCCACCGCCACCCTGGCCGCCGCCTCCGGTGGCGTCACCACCATCGTCGACATGCCGTTGAACAGCCTTCCGCCGACCGTCGACCCGGCCGCGCTGGCCGTCAAACGGCGGGCCGCCGCCGGGCAGTGCCATGTCGACGTCGGCTTCTGGGGCGGCGCGGTCCCCGGCAACCAGCAGGTGATGCCCGACCTGTACGCCGCCGGGGTCTTCGGGTTCAAGGCGTTCCTCTCCGACTCCGGGGTGCCGGAGTTCCCCCCACTGGACACCGGTCAGCTCGCCGCCGCGTTGGCGGCCGTACCCGCCCTGTTCGTGGTGCACGCCGAGCAACCCGACCAGCTCATGGCCGCCGCCTCCTCGACCCGCTACCGGGACTTCCTCGCCAGCCGGCCGCCGGCGGCCGAGATCGAGGCGGTCACCGCCGCCATCGACGTCGCCCGCCGGGTCGGTGCCCGGCTGCACATCCTGCACCTGTCCGCTGCCGGCGCGGTGCCGGTGCTGGCCGCTGCCCGGCGGGCCGGGGTGCCGGTCAGCGCCGAGACCTGCCCGCACTACCTGACCCTGGCCGCCGAGGAGATCCCGGACGGGGCCACCGAGTTCAAGTGCTGTCCGCCGATCCGGCAACGCGACAACCAGGACGCGCTGTGGGCAGCCCTGGCCGACGGCACCATCTCGTGCGTGGTCTCCGACCATTCACCCTGCCCGCCCGCGCTGAAGGCACCCGACACCGGGGATTTTGCCGCCGCCTGGGGCGGTATCGCCTCGGTGCAGATGGGGCTGCCGGCAATCTGGACCGAAGCCCGTCGGCGCGGGTTCGGTCTCGGTGACGTGGTCCGGTGGATGTGCCAGGGGCCGGCCGACCTGGTGGGGCTGCCCACCAAGGGCCGGCTCGTCGTCGGCGCCGACGCCGATCTGGTCGCCTTCGACCCGGCGCCGAGCTACGACGTCGATCCCGGCCGGCTGCGGCAACGTCATCCGATCACCCCGTACGCCGGACGACGCCTGACCGGCATCGTCCGGGCCACCTGGCTGCGCGGCGCACCGGTCACCCCGGATGCGCCGCGCGGCCGCCTGTTGTCGCGAGAGGGGACCGTTGACCGGTAGTCACGTATCCACGCCACCGCCCGGTCCGCCGGACGGGCCTGACCCGACCCGACTGCCCGACCTGGCGTCCCGCGCCCTCGGCGGGGGAGTGGTCGCCGCCAACGACGAGTTCTTCGCCGCCGCCGACAACCTGGTCGACCCGCGCCCGCCGGTCTTCGCCGCCGGCACCTTCGGGGCGAAGGGCCAGGTGTACGACGGTTGGGAAACCCGCCGCCGTCGCCAACCCGGCGCGGACCACGCCGTCGTCCGGCTCGGTGCCCCGGGGGTGGTCCGGGCCGTGCTGATCGACACCGCGCACTTCACCGGCAACTACCCGCCGTACGCGGCGGTGGACGGTTGCTCACTCGACGGCTATCCCAGGCCGCAGGAACTCGCCGCGGCGCGGTGGACCCCGCTGGTGCCCCGCACCGCGCTGGCCGGGGACAGCCAGCTGGTCGTCCCGGTCGACGTGCCGGCACGGCAGACCCACGTACGGTTGACGATCTTTCCCGACGGCGGGGTCGCCCGGCTGCGGGTGTACGGCGAGCCGGTGCCCGACCCGGATCTGCTGACCGAGGTGCTCGACCTTGCCGCGGTCGAGCACGGTGGCCGGGTCGAGGCGTGCAGCGACCGGTTCTACGGATCCCCGCAGCAGCTGCTGCTACCCGGGCCGGCCCGCACGATGGGCGAGGGCTGGGAGACCGCCCGCCGCCGCGACGACGGCAACGACTGGGTCCAGGTCCGGCTCTGTGCCGTCGGCGTCGTCGAGTTCGTCGAGCTGGACACCAGCCACTTCAAGGGCAACGCCCCGGCGGCGGCCCGGCTGCTCGGCACCGACCTCACCGGCACCGATCCGGCCCTCGACGGCGGCTCCGGCGTTGACTCCACCGACTGGCCGGAGCTGCTGCCGTTGACCCCGTTGCAGCCGGACACCCGGCACCGTTTCCGGCTGGACCGGCCCCGCCCGGTCAGCCACGTCCGGCTGGACATCCATCCCGACGGCGGGATGGCCCGGCTGCGCCTGTTCGGCCGGCTCACCACCGTCGGCGCCGCCGACCTAGCCGCCCGATACCGGACGGCGGCTGCGGCCGGCTGACCTGGCCTGGGCATACGTCGAAGGGCCGGACCCCGGGTACGGGGTCCGGCCCTCACGCTGAGCTTGGGTGTCTCGGGTCAGCTGTTCCAGTGCTGGGCGACCAGTTCGGCGGCCTGGGTCTCCCACTGGGCGTAGTGGTCCGGGTACGCCGACACCTGGACGGTCT
>NZ_JBHMIO010000069.1:0-16015 GCF_048060275.1 Micromonospora sp. LOL_015 | reverse complement strand
CACCAGGGCGATTCCCACACATCTTGACCGTTCCGGACACCACGCCCGGTGATCAGAGCCTCACCCGGAAAGGCTCAGTGGGCAACCCAGCAGACCCGCAACCTCACCACCGACCTCGGCCAGCGCGTCGACCAGCCTGGTTCCTGCTCCGCGACCGCGACGGCAAGCACACCACCACCTTCGATCACGTCGTCACCGCCGAAGGCATCACACCGTGGTCAAGACCCACCCCGGGCCCCACAGGCCAACTGCATCGACGCTGGGCAGCTGGCACGACTGCGGCAGCCATGGGCGCGGCCCTCATCGCCGGACTGTGAAGCCGCGGGACGATGGCACCACTGCTGCGGCGGCCGGCGCTGCGAAGCACACCATCGCGCAGACCGCGAGGACCGCGGTCGCGCCGAACTGATTGATCGCGGGTGCGATGAGCGCGAGACCGACGGGCGCGAAACCGTAGGAGAGCAGGAAGTCCAGAGAGGAGACCCGGGCGAGTTTGGTGGGCTCGACCTCACGCTGAGTGGCGGTGAACCAGGGAACGTTGAACAGTTCGATGCCGATGCCGGCGAGCACATATGCGGCGAGGATCAGTCCGGGGTGCACCGGCAGGAGCAGGCTCAGCGGCACGAGCCCGTAGAACGAGAGCCCGGCGAGCGCGGACCAGCCCTGGGCCCGAGGCCGCCATCTCGCGATGATCATGGCTCCGGCGAGCGCACCGATTGTGTAGGTGGTCATCGCGGCGGCCAGCAGGGCCTCGCTGCCATAGCGGTCCCGGCTGACCAACGGCAGGACAACGAAGGTGGCCGAGTATCCGGTTGCGATCACTGCGGTCAGCGACGCCAGGCCGGCGACGAACCAGGGGTGCCTGCGGGCCTCACGCACGCCGTCGGCGAATTCGGCCAGGATGTTCGGCCCGGTGGTGGGTTGGACGGGTGAATTGGCTCCGGCGGGCGGAGCCAGCGCGGCTACCAGCCACAGTGCACCAACGCCCCATAACAGCACCGGGGTGGAGAAGACCACGGCCAGCAGGGCGGTGAGAGTCGGCGCCACCAGGGTGGTGACCCGGACCGCGAGGGTGATCGCGGCGTTTGCCTGCTGCCGCTGCGGTTCGGCGACCACCTCTGCGGTCAGTGCCTGGAAGGCCGGGCGGCACGCGCCCTGCCCGGCACCCATCACGAACGCCGCGGCCGCAGCCAGCAGCAGTGACCGATCCAGGCTCATCGCCATCACGGGCGCGACGAAGGCGGCCATCAGCCCGGACCAGAGCACCGTCTTCCTCCGGGAGTACCGGTCGGCCAGCACCCCGCTGACCGGTACGGCGGCGAGAAAGCCCACTGTGCGCGTGGCCAGGAGGACTCCGAGCTGGACCCCGGTCAGCGACCGGTCGAGCACCGCCAGACCGAGGATGAAGGGCAGTGCCCACGTCGCGACGCCGGAGGCCATCGTGCCGGTCCACAACCGGACGAAGGGCGAGCTTCGCAGCAGGGGGGTCGACATGGAGTGGATCTCGACAGCATCATCGTGCGTACGCATTGGTCTCCAGTCATGGAAGCGACGTCAGCTGCCGTCATGCTCATGGCGGCGTGAGCCGCCACGGACGGCGATACGACCCGGCTGCCTCGGCACCACCCTCGTCCGGCGACAGTCGCAGATGGCAAGTGACGATCGCCGCACCGCCTCAGCGGACGGTCGCACGGTGCCAGTTCCTCCACCGAGACCTTGCCGGCTCTGGGCGTACGGGACCGGATGGCTGGCGCCGCCGATTTCATGACGAAGTTCGCGCCGGGCGGTCAGGTGTGATGCCTGCGCCTGCCGTGGCGGGGTCGTCTGGGCTCTCGTTTGCCTGTCTGGCAGCGCCCCGGTTCATCTCTGATCTGCTGACTTTCGCGGTAGCCGTTCTCAAGGCGGTGGCAGCCAGGTAGGTGACTCGGAGGATGTCGGTGGAGGGTTCGCGGTCGACGAGTACCTCTACGCCGTAGACCGACTCGATCAGTTCGGGGGTCAGTACGGTCTCTGGGGAGCCGGCGGCGACCACCTGCCCGTAGTCGAGGATGACGACGTGGTCGCAGTAGCGGGCAGCGAGGTTGAGGTCGTGCAGGGCGACGACGCAGGTGACCTCCAGTGATCCCAGCAGGTCGAGGAGTTCGAGCTGGTAACGGATGTCGAGGTGGTTGGTGGGTTCGTCGAGCAGGATCTCCCGAGGCTCCTGGGCGAGAGCACGGGCGAGTTGCGTGCGTTGCTTCTCCCCTCCCGAGAGGGTGTGCCAGCTCTGGCGCTGCTTGTCGGCGATGCCGACCCGTTCGAGCGCCGCATCGATGATCCGGCGATCGTGCTCGGTCAGCGCGTCAAAGCGACCCCGGAACGGCGTGCGGCCGAGCTCCACGACCTGGCGGACGCTGACATGGTTGTGGGCGGTCACGTCCTGCTCGACGACGGCGAGTCGCCGGGCGAGGACACGGCGGCTCAGGTCGCGCAGGCAGGTGTCGTCGTATCGGACGACGCCGGTGTTGGGGCGGCGCAATCCGGCGAGCAGGCGCAGCAGTGTCGACTTGCCCGAGCCGTTGGGGCCGAGGAGGCCGACGATCGTTCCGTCGTGAGCCGCCATCTCGATGTTGTCCAGCAGCCGATGGCCCTTGACCGACCAGGAGAGCTCGGTGGTGTTGATGCGGCCCATCAGGACTCCAGACGCTTCAGGATCAGCGCGAAGGCCGGCGCGCCGAGGAGCGCGGTGATGACGCCGGCGGGAAGCTCGTGAGGCGTGAACGCGGTCCTGGCGAACGTGTCCACCCAGATGAGGAGGATGGCACCGGCAATCGCGGACAGGGGAAGCAGTGAGCGGTGCATCGGGCTTACCAGGATGCGGACGGCGTGCGGGACAAGCAGACCGATGAAGCCGATCGCACCGCAGGCCGCCACAGCGGCCGCCGTGATGAGCGAGGTCAGCACCATCAGCCAGATGCGGACCGCGTTGACGTTGACACCCAAGGCGGCGGCGGAGTCCCAGCCGAACGTGAAGGCGTCCAGGGACGGCGCGAAGAGTTGAATGGCGAGCACCCCGACAAGAATGATGACGACCGTGGAGGCCACCCCCTCCCACCTCGCGCCCGAGAGAGTCCCGAGCAGCCAGTAGGTGAATCCGCGGGTGGAGTTCGCGTCCCCGCTGATCATGAGGATGAGCGAGGTGACAGCGGCGAAGAACTGGGACACGAGCACGCCGGTGAGCACCACGCGGGTAGGGCTGGCGACACGCCCTCCACCGAGCAGTACCAGCAGTAGGCCGAAAGCGACCAGGCCACCGGCGAAAGCTCCGGTCGAGAGGGAGATGCCTCCGCCGATACCGAGCAGGAGAACGGCTACCGCGCCGGTCGAGGCACCGGAGGAAATCCCCAGCAGGTAAGGGTCGGCCAGGGGGTTTCTGGTAATGGCTTGCAGCACCGCCCCCGAGACCGCCAGTGCCGCGCCGACTGCGGCGGACAGCAGCACGCGCGGGAAGCGTGACTCCCAGATCAGGGCGTCCAGCAATCTCGGCAGCGGCGGGGTCGGGGCGAACTCGCCCAGGCCGATATGCCGCAGGATCGTGGAGACGACATCGAGGTGGGCGACGTTCGCGCTCCCGAACAGGGATGCTGCGATGATCGACACCAGCAGCCCGGCTGCGGCCAGGAGGGAGATGACCGCCGCCGTGGCACGCCGCAGACGCGGCGGAGCTGTCTCATGGCCCATGATCGAGTTCGTGGTGCGCCCGACGGTCGTGCGTAGTTTCATTCTCATGTTTGTCGGCTGCTCACCGGAACCTGTTCAGGCCTTCGACGAGGGCGGGAACGATGTACACGCTGCCGTAGGAGGGATCCATCTGGGCACCGGGGATGGTGATGAACCGGTCGTCTGTCACCGCAGTGAGCTTGCTCGTGAGCGGGTCCTTCTTGAGTAGGTCGATCTTCTCCGCCGCGGTGTCGTTGGGTTCACCCCTGGTCAGATCGGCGAGGATGATGGCGTCGGGATCGCGGGCGGCGACCTCGTCCCAGCTCACCTCGGCCCATTTGGTCGACGCGTCATCGAAGATGTTCTTGACCCCGGCGAGGTCGGAGATGTGCTGCGGGAGACCGCCGGGACCGGCTGCCCAGGGAGTGCCGGCGTAGGTGGAGTAGAACCACAACACCTTCAGCGGGGTGTTCCGATTCTCGACGGCGTCCAGCGCCTTCTCCACCAGGGCCTGCTGTTCGGTCGCCAGCTTCTCCCCCGCGGCCGGAACGTCGAAGATCTTGGCCAGATCGCGGTACTCCTGATACAGCATGTCGAAGTTCGCGTCCGCCACGCTGGCGTGCAGGGTGCAGTCGAGTTCGGTAATGTAGGTCGGCACACCCAGGTCATGTAGCTGCTCCCGGTCGCCGGCCTGCGCCGCGGTGAGAAAGCTCCCGAAGCTGGTGTAGACGAACTCCGGCTGTGCTTCCAGCAGCTTCTCGTGCTTGATCGGCTGTCCGGGCGCGGACAGCAGCGGAATCTTCTCGTACTGCTCGGCCATGTCGGCCGGCGGCTGGTAGATCTCGTATCCTGATCCGACGACCCGGTCGCCCACCCCCAGCTTGATGAGGATCTCGGCTGCCGTCTGGTTCAGCGTGACGACCCGCTGCGGCGCCGCCTCGAAAGTCACGTCGGCACCGCAGTTCTTCATGGTGAACGGATAGGTCGTCGTGCCCCCACCTGCGGTCGCTTCCCGGCCGACTGCGCCGGGAGACTCGCCACCCGCACAACCCGTGAGCACAAGCATCGCCACGGCGGCCGCGACTTTGGTACCCGTTACCGTTTTCATCAGAGGCAGGCTAGCAGCTCGCGCATGGACAGTGAAGAGCTGACGGACGGCGGTTACCTCGACGGTGATCATCTTCATGATCACCACCTCACGACCATCGCAGTGATCAACACCGATTGCCCGTTGCAAATGATCATCGTTTCCAGTAGACATGATGTGTGCCCCCACTCCAATCAGGACACGGAACCTTGCTGCCCGGAGTCCAGTCCGTCCCGCTCACCGCCCTTCGGCATCCCACTGTTTCCACGCTTCTCGACGATCACCGGGCCCTGCTGGCCGAGCTTCTGGACGGCCTGGGGTCACCGCTGCACATCGTGCTGCCGGAGGTCTTCGAGGAGAACATCACCGCCCTTCGGCAGGCGTTCGCCGAGACGGGCGCCGACGTCGACATCCTGTTCGCCAAGAAGGCGAACAAGGCCGACTGCTTCGTCCGGTCGGCAGCCGCCCTCGGTGTCGGAATCGACGCCGCCAGCACTGCCGAACTGGTCAAAGCCCTGGCCGGCGGAGTGCCCGGACACCGGATCGGCATTTCCGGCCCGGAGAAGGACGACACCCTGCACGCCCTCGCCGTCCAGCACGACTGCCTGGTCGCCGTCGACTCGATCAGCGAACTCCGCCGGCTAGCCGCGACCGCGCGGCTCGCGCACCGGCAGGTCAGGGTGCTGCTGCGGGCTCGGACCACGATCCAGCCGGGAAGTCGGTTCGGGATGGCCGCCGCCGAGCGTTCCGCAGCCGTCAGCCTGTGTCTGGAACTCGCCGACCACGTGAGCTGCCGCGGATTCTCGTTCCACCTCAACGGCTACTCGCCCGAGGAGCGGGCGATGGCGGCGAACGAGATGATCGAGCACTGCCTCGACGCCAGGTGGCGGGGCGCCCTGTCTGCCGAGCTGGTCGACATCGGCGGGGGGCTACCCATGCGCTACGTCGATCCGCAGCTCTGGGACGAGTTCATCCAGCAGAACGAGCCTGCCCACTACCACGGGAACAAGACCTCCAGGGGCTTCCACTTCTATCCGTACGGAGGAATGCCTCCCACCCAGGCCGTACGCACGATCATGAACCATCCCGTCGACGGCGATGAGAGCCTGTCAGCGAAGGCTGCCCGCAACGCCATCCGCTTCATCGTTGAACCCGGCCGGTCGCTGCTGGACCAGGCCGGCTTCACCGTGTTCCGCGTGCAGCAGGTCGAAGACCGGCGGGACACCGACGGGTACGCGATTATCACCGTCGCGGGTAACAGCCTGAGTCTCTGCGAACAGTGGTTCAACACCGACTACCTCCCGGATCCCCTGCTGATGTCTGCCCAGTCACTTGCCGACAAGGTGTTCCCTGCCTGCGTCGCAGGTTCCACCTGCCTGGAGAACGACATGGTGACCTGGCGAAAAATCCGATTCCCTCGGCCCGCTCGGCCCGGTGACCACCTGGTCTACCTCAACACCGCCGGCTACCACTCGGACTTCCTCGAATCACGGTTCCACGACACCGCGCTGCCGTTGAAAGCTGTTCTCCGGCTCGGTGACGCAGCACCGCGCTGGCGACTGGACGGAATCTGACTCCGTCCCGAAACGAAGGAGAAATCTCGCATGTCACAGAGCTACGCCGCCCCCGGACAGCTATGGTTGCTGCCGCAGTCGGAGCAGGAAGGGCTCGGCTTCGATTACCGGCAGGTCCTCAATGTCGTCGAGGGCGCCTACCGCGCTCTGCGGGAGAAGGGTTCCAACAATCCGGTCAAGACGGTCATCGAGGATCCGGACGATCACTCGCTCAGCTACTCGATGGTGGCAAGGGACGGCGGCACCAACACAGTGTGTTTCAAGGCCGTCTACGAGTTCGATCCGAGCCGCCGACGCGATGACTACCGGTTCCACTCGTTCATCTTCATCGCCGACGACACCACCGGGTCGCCTATCGCGCTGATGGACGTGGTGAAAGTCGGGCCGTTGCGGTCCTCGGCCAGCAGCGCGTTGTTCGCCCGCGCAGCCTGCCCGGACGCTCGCACCGCCCTGGTCATCGGCACTGGCGTACAAGGGCAGATGGCCCTGCCGATGCTGGTCGCGGCACTTCCGAATCTGGAACGGTTGCAGGTGTTCGGCACCTATCCCGACGGTCTGCGAGCCGTTCAGGACAGCGTCGACGGCCGCGAGGTCGAGATCGCGACAGACCTCCAGAAAGCCGCCAGCGAAGCGGACATCCTGATCGGCGCCTCAGGTCTGTCCGCGACGAAGGTGGTACAGCGTGACTGGGTGAAACCCGGATCGATCTCCGTGCTGCTCGGCTACGGCGTGCACGACGTGTTCCACGGCGCGGACTACCGGATCGCCACGGACATCACCCAGATGCATGTCACCTGCGGCAAACTACGAGGCCCAGACGGTAGCTTGCCCCCCATCGACGGCGAGCTGCCGGACATCCTGCTCGGCCGGACACCGGCCCGGCGTGATCCCGGCGATGTGGTCTTCGCCTACAACAGCGGTATGGCGGTCACTGACGCCGCGCTGGGCCGATACATCGCCGATCTCGCGCTGGCGGCCGGGCGCGGGCAAAGGGTCGATTTCTGGTGAGGATCATCCCGCTGACCACACTGTCCTTCTGGAAGACCGTTCCATGAGCCGCGCCCTCGAACCAGCGACCTCGGCGTCCTTGGTGCGTTGGGTGGTGGCGGGCCTGCCAGCCTACGATCCCGGAGCCGACCCGGACGAGGTGGCCGCCCTCAGTGGGGCCGCCCGAGTGATCAAACTCTCCAACAACGAGAGCCCGTTCGGCACCTCGTCGGCGGCTACTGAAGCCGTGCGTCAGCGCTTGGCCGCCGGCGTCTCCCGCTATCCCGACCCCACGGGCAGACGGCTGGCGAAGGCCATCGGGGAGCGCCTGGCGGTGCCTGCCGAACGCGTCGTTCTCGGCAACGGTTCGGAGAACATCCTGGAGCTGCTGTGCCAGGCAGTACTCGATCCGGGCGATCTGGTGACCACCCAGGCACCCGGGTTCAGCCTGCACGAGATATTTCCACGCATGGTGAGCGCCCAGGTCAAGAAGGTACCGGTCACCGTCGACTTCGGGTTCGACGCGTCCGCCTGGCGTGACGCACTGGCCGCGGGCCCGAAACTGATCTTCCTCGCCAATCCCTGCAATCCGACCGGTGCGATACTCAGCGTCGACGAGCTGGAGCGCATCGTGGCCGACACCCCTGAGTCGGCCCTGCTAGTACTCGACGAGGCATACTGCGAGTTCGCCCGCCCCAACCCGGGCTACCCCGACGGGCTGGCGGTTCTGGGCGGGCAGCAGCGACCGTGGATGGTGTTGCGCACCTTCTCCAAGGCCTACGGCCTGGCGGGCATCAGGGTGGGGTACGGCATCGCCTCCGACACCGCTCTTGTGCAGGCCCTGGACCGGGTCCGCGCTCCCTACAATGTCAACCAACTGGCTCAGGACGCCGCCATCGCCGCACTGGGTGACCACACGCACCTGGCCGAGACTGTCCGCCGGACCGGCCTTGAGATCACCCGGGTCACCGACAGGTTGCGCGCGGCGGGTCTCCGCGTAGCACCATCATCAGCCAACTTTGTATTCATCGACACGGGACGCCGCTCCGACCAGGTGGCCCAGGCGTTGCACCGCGCCGGGATCATCGTCAAGGCCTGGCGCGAGCCGGGTTACGAGAACTTCATCCGAGCCTCGCTCTCGCTTCCCGAAGACAACGACTTCTTCATGCGCCGTCTGATGGAAATCTGCGCGAAGGGCTAGCAATGATCAGAGACAAGGTATCCGACCTGATCGGGCGGACGCCGCTGCTCAGACTGTCGGTACCGGACGGGGCAGCAACCGTGCTGCTCAAGATGGAGCAGTACAATCCCACCGGCACCGCGAAGATCCGGATGGCCAGGAACATGGTGGATGAGGCCGAAGAACAAGGGCTGCTCGCCCCTGGTGGGTGGCTGGTCGAGGCCACCTCCGGCAACACCGGGCTCGGCTTGGCACTCATCGCCGCAGAACGGGGATACAAGTTCACAGCCGTGGTGGACAACCATTCCAGTGTCGACAAGCTTCGTGGGATGCTCGCATACGGTGCCGAGCTACTCAACGTCGGCAGAGATGAGGAAGGGCTGGCTACCGCCGAGCGTTACGCCACTGCTCGTCGACTCGCGGCCGAGCAGGGTGCGTACTGCACCACACAGGACAGCAATCCGGGGAATCCAAACGGCTACCGGCCACTCGCCCGTGAGCTGCACGACGACTTGGGCGAGGGCATTCACTACCTGTACGGGGCAGTCGGCACCGGCGGGTCGCTCTGCGGCACCGGCCGCGTTCTACGGGAACGCATCCCGGATCTGAAGATCGTCGGCGTCGAGCCGGTGGGGTCCGTCAACTTCGGCGGCGAAGAGGCCCCCTACCACCAGTCCGGCACCGGGACGCCAGTGACCTCGGAGATCTGCGACACCCTCGACTACCGCCTCATCGACGAAGGGATCAAGGTCAGCGACTCGGAGGCCTTCGAGACCTGTCGCTACCTGGCCAGAAATTTCGGCATCCTGATCGGCGGCTCGGCCGGTGGCGTCGTTTATAAGGCACTGGAGCGAGCGCAGAGCCTTGGGCCCGAGACCACCATCGTCGCACTGGTCTGCGACGGCGGTGAGAAGTACCTCGACACCGTGTTCAACGACGAGTGGATGGCAGTCAACGGCTTGTTCGACGGGCGGGTCGTCGACCGGCTCGCTTCGATGCTGCGTCACACCCGAACCGGCCGGGTCGGGAAGACACCTGACCAAGTCCGATGAGCCGCTGCCAGCGCTCCAACCTACGGGCGCGTCGCCCGCCCTCTCTTGCTTGCTAGAGCAAGATCGTTGTCATAAGCGACAACACGATCGAGCACGCGGTTGCGTTGACCAAGCGGCGCCACTCGGCCCGTTTTCCCTAATTCAGCAGATCTATCCGTTGTGGAGGTGTCGGCGTGTGGTCGGCGGTAAAAATGTTCCTTGGCCTGCGTCCGCGAGCTTGGGTGGAGGTAGCTGGTCTTGTCGGGCTGATGCTGCTGGTGACGGCGACATATGTCGGTCAGGGTCTGATGATCGCCGACTTGCTCTCCAGGGTGTTCTCGACAACTGACATTGAAGGCCTGCTGGCGCCTCTGGTCGTAATCGGCGTACTGCAGTTGCTTCGGATCGTGCTGCTTGTGGTGCGGGACTCGTGGGCCCCACGGGTGTCGGCGCGGGTGAAGGAGGCAGTGCGCGAAAGGCTGACGCTGAAGTTGATGGAGATTGGACCCGGGCAGGCGCAGCGAATGCGTACCGGTGACCTGCAGTCGACGCTGGTGGACTCAGTGGAGTCGCTTGACCCGCTGGTGGGTCGATTCGTGCCGACTGTGCTGGCGTCGGTGCTCGGCTCTTGTCTCGCTTCGGCGTACGTGATTGCGGTCGACCCGGTGGTAGGTTTGATCGTGCTCGCATGTGCGCTGCTGGCACCCTTGTCCAAACTGGCGGGGGAAAAGTCGATCAGGGAACGTGGTAACCGCTGGATGATGTCCTACCGGGGCATGTACTCCGAGAGCTTGGATGCCGTGCAGGGGATGGCGACGCTCAAGGCGTTCAATGCCAGTGGCAGGCGCGGCCGGGAGTTGGTCGAGCGCGGTGAGGCGTTCTGCCGAGACTCCATCGGGCTGATGGTGGCGTGGTGTGGCACATCGAGTGTCGGTGCGCTGATGGTGCCGATCGGCACGGCGGCCGCAGTCGGCCTAGGCGCCTGGCACGCGGCCACTGGCGCGGTGAGCGTGGCAGGGCTGTTCACGATCCTGATGCTGACCCGCGAGACCTTCCGGCCGATGAACGAACTGGAGGCGGCATACCATTCGGCGTACTACGCCATTCCGGCCGGACGCGCGGTCGCCGACGTGCTGCGCCTGGAACCACATGTCAAGGACGCGGCGACCACGGCACCGACGCTGCGGTGCGACCCCCCAGGCCTGGAGTTCCGCGATCTCCGGTTCTGCTATCCGACCCGGCGTGCGCCGGCGCTGGACGGGTTCAACCTGGCAATCGCGCCGGGTGAGCGGGTCGCCATCGTGGGCCGTTCCGGAGCGGGTAAGAGCACCATGATCGGGCTGCTGATGCGCTACTTTGACGCCGATGCGGGTTCCATCCACATCGACGGACGCGACATTCGCGAATTCCCGCTGGCCAACCTGCGGTCACTGATTGGCGTCGTGGCACAGGACACCTATCTGTTCCACGGCACGGTCCGCGAGAACCTACTGCTCGCCAAACCGGACGCCACCGATGAGGAGATCCGTCGCGCGGTGACCGCGGCGCAGGCAGCCAACTTCATCGCCCGCCTGCCCCAAGGTTTCGAGACGGTCGTCGGCGAACGCGGCCTGAAACTGTCCGGAGGCGAGCGTCAGCGCATCGCGATCGCGCGTGCGCTTCTCAAGGACGCTCCCGTGCTTGTGCTCGACGAGCCAACATCGAGCATCGATGCCGCCAATGAGGCGGAGATCACCCAGGCTCTCGGGGACCTGACACGGGGCCGGACGACGGTCATCATCGCGCACCGGCTGTCCACGGTGCGCGACGCTGACCGGATCGTCGTGATGGAGTCCGGCCGAGTGGTCGAGTTCGGCAGTCACCCAGACCTGGTGGCGCGCAAGGGCCTCTACGCCGAACTCGTCGCGACACAAACTGGAGCGCCCGCATGACCTCGACCCCCCACGCCCACCTCCACACCCACGGCCACGGCCACGGCCACGGCCACGAGCACGGCGTCGGCCAGGATGACGCGCCGGTATCCGGCCGGTCGCTGATCATCAGGCTGAGGAGTCTGATGCCCCTCCTGGGCGAGCACCGCCGACTCATCACGGTGGCCTATCTGGCCGGTGTACTGCACCAGCTTCTCCTACTCGCCTCATCAGGAATAGGCGCGTACGTGGTGGCACGGGCCGCTACGGGAGCCGCGATGGACCAGCTCACCGGATGGTTGATCGCGCTCGGTGGCCTGATCGTGCCGCTGGTTGTCCTTAGCATCGCCGACAGCACCTACGCCCACATCGCCGCCTTCCGCGCACTGGCCGACACCCGGGCGAAGGTGTACACCGCCTTCGAACGGCTCTCGCCCGGCTACATGCTCGAACGACGTTCCGGCGACCTCGGCTCCGCTGCGGTCGCCGACGTCGAACAGATCGAGCTGTTCTTCGCCCACACCCTCAGCCCGCTGGCCGTCGCGTCGACCATCCCGGTGGCCACCACCGTCGCGCTGGGATGGTTCCACTGGTCGCTGGCCTGCGTCTTGTTTCCGGTGCTGCTGCTGCTCGCCTCAGTCCCGGCGTGGCTGCGCCGCCAGGCCGAACGACACGGACACAAGCTACGCGATTCTCTCAGCCAGATGAGCGCCGACAACACCGACACCTTCCAGGGGCTGCGCGAGCTGGTGAACTTCGGTGCACACTCCCAGCGGCTCGGGCTGCTGCGCAAACAGAGCGTCCGGCTAACCGAAGCGAAGTCCGCGCACGGACGCCGTAGCGGCATCGAGTATGCCGCCACGGACAGCATCGCCCTCCTGGGAATACTGGTGGTGCTGGTCCTCGGCGGGTGGCTCGTCCTCGCGGGCGAGCTCGACCGCGCACTCTTCCCAGTCGCTGTCGTGCTCGCCGCGATGGCGATGCTGCCGGTGCTGAAGGTGACCGAGGTCGCGCGCGAGCTTTCCGTAGTCGCGTCCTCAGCTGATCGCATCAACAAGTTGCTCGAGGCACCTGCCCCGGTCTCGGACCTAGTCAGCAAGCCGCCTGAGGGCCCGATCGTGCCGCATATCCGCTTCGATGCCGTCACCTTCGCCTACCGCAGCGACCTGGCGCCCGCTGTGCGGGATGTCAGCTTCGAGATCGGTCCTGGCGATACGGTCGCACTGGTGGGACATTCCGGCGCGGGGAAGTCGACCTGCGCCAACCTGCTGCTGAGATTCTGGGACGTCACCGCCGGATCGGTGTCCGTAGGTGGACACGACGTCCGCGACTTTCCACAGGAAGACCTCCGCCGCCTCATGACATTGGTGCCGCAGGACACCTTCCTGTTCAACACCAGCCTGCGGGAGAATATCCGCCTCGGCCGGGCCGACGCCTCCGACGAAGAGGTTGAGGCCGCCGCGCGGGCTGCCCAAGCCCACGAGTTCATCTCGACACTGCCGGACGGCTACGACACCGTCGCGGGCGAACTTGGCGCGCTCATGTCCGGCGGTCAGCGGCAACGGATCGCGATCGCACGGGCCCTGCTCAAGAATGCCCCCATCCTGGTCATGGACGAGGCGGTGTCAAACCTCGATGCAGCGAGTGAGGAAGCGGTCAACCAGGCAATGAGCGAAGCCCGACACGGACGCACGACCCTGATCATCGCCCACCGGCTCTCCACCATCAGGACCGCCGACCGGGTTGTCGTCCTGTCTGGCGGGCGGGTGGTCGAGAGCGGAGCCCACGAAGAACTCGTAGCCGCTGGCGGGGCATACGTCGACCTACTTGCTTCGCAACTCGAAGGATGAGGCAGTAGCGTGCCACAACCCGCCGCTCGTCGAGGTTGTGGACATGTCCCGGGACTGGACGCGGTGGTCGGCGCCTCGCCCCACTACCTCGTGCACCCGGCGCAGATCGACCCCGTCGTCCGGGCGATCGCCAGCATCACCCGGAAGCCCTCAACGTAAGGATGAGCCATGGCCAAGATCCTGATCCTCGGCAGCGGATGCGCCGCATACCGCGAGCACCTGCTCGCATCAGTGGCCGCCGAGCACCACGTGGTGCTGGCCCAGGAGGCCCCGGCGACCTGGCAGAACCGCCATGTCAGCATCGTGCACCGGATCGCAGTCGGCGACCTGCAGGCCGTGCTGCGGCTGGCTCGCGACGAATCGGTCGCGGCGGTGCTGACCTGGGTGGAGTCCTGGATCGAGACCGCTGCCGCCGCCACCAGTGCCCTACGGCTGCCCGGTCACCCCCTACCGTCGGCCCGCGCATGCCGCGACAAACACCGGATGCGCCAGGTGTGGGCCGCCGCAGGTGTGCCGTCGGCCCGGTCATTCCTGGTTACCGACGAGGCGCAGGCTCGCCGCGCCGCCGCCGATCTGGGCTATCCGGTCGTGGTCAAGCCACGGGCACTAGTCGGCGGTGCCGGGGTACGGCTGGCCCGGGAGCCGGCGGAGCTGGCCCGCGCCTACGCCGCGGCGGCCAGTGCGGGCGGTGCCCTGGTGGAGGAGTACCTGGACGGCCCGCAAGTCAGCGTCGAGTCGGTTCTCGTACGCGGTGGCCGGTTGCATATGGTCGCGGTGGGTAACCGGCGTGCTGGCACTCCGCCAGGGCTCGCGACCGCCAGCCGCCTGATCTCGGTCGCCCAGGCTGAGCAACTAGCGCCGGTGCGCCGTGCCGTCGATGCCGCCCACGCCGCGCTCGGGCTATGCGAAGGCGTCACCCACGCCGAGGTGCGACTGACAGCCTGCGGCCCTCGGCTGGTGGGGCTGAACGCCCAACTGGGTGGCGATCTGATTCCCCGGCTAGTGGCCCTGGCCACCGGTGTCGACCTGGCTGCAGCTGCAGTCGACGCCGCGCTCGGTGAACAGCCGCAGCTGCTGCATACCCGGCGGCGCAGCGCCGGAATCGTCTTCCGCTACGGTGACACCGCTGGTGAAGCGCTGCCCGCGAGCCCGCCCCTGCCGCTGCCCGACGGCGTCGAGCTGCTGTGGACAACGCCGGACGCCCGGGCGACTGGACCTGGCGGTCGGCTCGGGCACGCCGTCGTGGTGGCCGACGATGACGCCACTTGCCAGGACCGGCTTGAGAAGGCGTACGCGGCACTGCTACAGGAATGCGGGCCAGTGCTCCTGCATCAGTAGTGCTCTGTTGGGCGGCGAGGGTGCCGTGGCGGTGCCAGCCGATCCAGGAGCGGCCTTCGAAGTGGTTGAGTCCGAGGGCGGTCTTGAGTTCCCGGTGGTCGTGCTCGACGCGCCGGCGGCTCTTAGTCGGGCGGACCAGCTCGGCCAGAGGCATGTCGGCGGGCAGGTCGGGCAGCCGGTAGTCGCTGGGTTCGTCGCGGCCGGGAGGTCATTGCACAAGCAGCCTGGATCCGGGCACTACCCCGTCATCGCCGCGCTGGGGTCCGCGTTGGATCGCCCGAACGCGAGCCTCTTGCAATCGGTTGTCATAATCGATAAGAAGAAGAGGTGCGAACGCCGCGCGAAGGGCCGGGGCCCCTGGTCAGCCTCGGGGCTATCCGCTCGCCACCCTTCGGTATCCGGCCTCCAGTGGGAGGTTACCGAGGGCGAGAACGTGTCAACAGCACGCTTTCGATGTCCAGCACGATATCGAGGAGATGCCAACCTGAGACTCTCCGACCGATATCACCCGAACCCCGTAAGGGAGCTGACGTTGGATCCGGTAGCCGCAAACACCTCTGGCTTTCTCTACCGAAGCCCGGAGTTGTACGATTCGATATACCGATATGACGAGACCGCCATTCGCCTAACAAGGTTGTGCCACGAACAACTTGTCCGGAACGGAAAGAATCCACCGAGTTCGGTACTTGACCTTGGCTGCGGCACCGCTTACAAGCTAGCTTATCTGCACGAAATCGGATATCAATGCACCGGCATCGACTACGTCGAAGCGACGGTCTCTCATGCTCGCCGCGAACATCCGGGCATCAGGTTCGAAGCGGGCGATATTCGCGATGTCCGAATAGACCAGAAATATGATGTAATCCTCTGCCTGGGATGGGTGCTCGAGAACGTGCACTCCTGTGCAGATATTTCGAGGGTGATGGCTACCTTCGCAGTACATGCGAATCCCGGCGCACTGCTCGTGCTCGGTACGCATAATCCTATCGGAGATTTGGCCGCACTGGGCGCGAAGAGCAGCTTCACCATTGAACGCGAGGACTTCAGGGCGACGGGTCACGCGTCGTTCACCGTCAACAGACGTCATCAAATCCTCACCCGGCACCTGACCTGGTCGTTACCGGGGGATGCCACAGAGGAGGAAGTGACGCGCTACCGACTCTTCTTCCCAATGGAGTTGGAGTTCTACCTGACGTCGTATGGATTTGGCAATGTCGAGATGTTTGACAACATGGACCTGGCCTCGTCAAACCTGGAGGGCTCCATGCTGTACGTGACCGCGACCTCCCAGGGATGAATGAGGTGCCCCGAGGATTCCGGACAGGGAGCCAATAAGGTTACCCTGTCAGGAAAGTCGAG
>NZ_JBHMIO010000068.1:0-16286 GCF_048060275.1 Micromonospora sp. LOL_015 | reverse complement strand
CGGTATCCGCCACCTCAGCAGCCACCAGATCATCGAACCGGCGATCCAACTCGTCGGCCACTGCCCGCAACACCGCCGCCCGGTCCCGCTCGGCCATGCCGCCCCAGGGTCCGCGCAACGCCGCGCGGGCCGCAGCGACGGCCGCGTCGACCGTCGCGGCGTCGGCCTCGGCGACCTCGAACACCGTCTCCCCGGTCACCGGCGACACCTTCGGGAACCGAATCCCGGCGTCGACGAACCGGCCGTCGACGAAGCTGCGCAGCAGGCCGGGGCCGTCGGCGGCGGGCCGGCCGGCGTACAGGTCGGGGTGCCACAGGGTCATGAGCGTCCCTTCCGGACGAGCCGGTGGACGGCGGCGCCGAGTGCCCCTACTGACAACGCCGCCGTCCCGGCCACCGCCGCCGCCAGCAGTTGGTGCTGGCGGCGGACCCGACGCCTGACCTCGGCGTACGGGATGGTGGTGAAGGAGACCATTTCGTACCGGGACACGTAGCGCCCCGGCAGTGCCCGTTCCAGGGCGTGTTCGACCTTGCGGAACGTCTGGAACGTCGGGGAGGCGACCTTGTCGCGCATCTCGACGAAGTTCGCCAGGGCCATCTGGGCGATCGCTTCGGCATTGTCCTGGCGGCGGGACTGGTACAGCGGCAGCGCCGCCGCCCAGTCGCCGCCGGTGTCGTCGAGGCAGCGGTCCAGCTCGACCACGTCCTCGAAGGCACAGTTGGCGCCCTGGCCGTAGAACGGCACGACCGCGTGGGCGGCGTCGCCGAGCAGCGCCACCCGGCCGCCGACCTGCCACGGGTCGCAGCGCACCGTGCCGAGCAGACCGACCGGGTTGTGCTGGTAGTCGTCGACCAGGTCCGGTGCCAATGGCGGCACGTCCGGGTAGTGGGTACGGAAGTGCCGTTCGATCGCCGCCGGGCTGCTCAGCGAGGCGAAACTCGACGTGCCGCCGGTCGGCCAGAACAGTGTGCAGGTGAACGACCGGTCCGGGTTCGGCAGGGCGATCATCATCGAGGTGCCGCGCGGCCAGATGTGCAGCGCACCGGGGTCGAGGGCGTAGTCGCCGCCGACCGCCGGGATGGTCAGCTCCTTGTAGCCGTAGTCGAGGAAGTCGAGGCTCTCGTCGACCAGGCCGTGGGCGAGCAGTTGGCCGCGTACCGCCGAACCGGCGCCGTCGGCGCCGAGCACGACCTGCGCCTGCGCGCGGACCGTGCCCTGCGGCGTGTCGAAGGTCAGCTCGCCGGTGTCCGGGTCGAGGCCGACGAGCCGGTGGTCGAAGACGGCGGTGACGCCGGGCGCGGCCTCGGCGGCATCGAGCAGGGCGTTGTTGAGCGCGCCCCGGCTGATCGAGTTGATCGCTCGCTGCCCGTCGGCGCTGTACGGCTGGAAGTCGAGGTCACCGTCGACCGGGTGGATCATCCGGCCGGGCATCGGCAGCGCGTCGGCGAGCACCTGGTCGGCCAGGCCGATGCGGCGCAGCGCGTCCAGGCCGCGTTCGGACAGCGCCAGGTTGATCGACCGCCCGCGTTCGGCGGTGCCGCGTCGCGGGTCGGGTCGGCGCTCGTAGAGGGTGACCGGCAGGCCGCGGCGGGCCAGGAAGCAGGCGAGCAGGCTGCCGGCCAGGCCGGCGCCGACCACCGCGACGGGTGCGCGTTCAGACATCGTCGCCGCCTTTCGCTGGGAGGGTCGCGGCGAGCGCCCGGACGGCCCGCCAGCAGTCGTGGTACGTCGAGTACAGCGGCACCGGGGCGAGCCGGACGATGTCCGGTTCCCGGGCGTCGGCGATCACCCCGTGTTCGTGGCGCAGCCGGGCGGTCAACGCGTGTGCTCCGCCGCCGGTGGCACCCGACCCGCCGCCGATCCGCAGCGACAGCTGGCAGCCGCGCCGGGCCGGATCCCGAGGGGTGACGACGCTGGCCGGCCGACCCGGCAGGGTCTCGTCGAGCAGCTGCTCCAGGTAACCGGTGAGCCGTTCGCTGCGCTCGCGCAGCGCCGGCATGCCGACCTTGTCGAAGATCTGCAACGAGGTACGGACCGGACCCATGGCGAAGATCGGCGAGTTGGAGATCTGCCAGGCGTCGGCGCTGGCCGGTGGCCGCGACACCGGGGTCATCTCGAAGCGGGTGGCCGGCTCGGTGCTCCACCAGCCTTCGAAGCGGGCCAGCGTCGGATCGCCGTGGTGGCGTTCGTGCACGTACGCGCCAGCGAGGGCCCCCGGCCCGGAGTTGAGGTACTTGTAGGAGCACCAGGCGGCGAAGTCGACGCCCCAGTCGTGCAGCCGCAGCGGCACGTTGCCGGCGGCGTGGGCCAGGTCCCAGCCGACGATCGCCCCGGCGGCCCGGCCGGCGGCGGTGATGGTCGGGATGTCCAGCAGCTCGCCGGTGAGGTAGTTGACCCCGCCGAGCAGCACCAACGCCACCCGGTCGCCGTCGGTGCGCAGGTAGTCGACGACGTCGGCGGTGCGCAGCGTGTCCTCGCCGGGGCGCGGCCGCAGTCGGACCACCGTGCGGTCGGGGTCGAGGCCGTGGAAGGCGGCCTGGCTGCGCACCGCGTAGCTGTCCGACGGGAACGCCGAGTCCTCGATGACGATCCGGGTGCGTTCGCCGGCCGGCCGGTAGAACGACACCATCAGCAGGTGCAGGTTGACCGTCAGCGAGTTCATCACCACGGCCTCGCTGTGCAGGGCGCCGACCAGTCGCGCGGCGGCGTCGGTGAGCAGTTCGTGGTACGGCAGCCACGGCCGGCCGGCTTCCAGGTGACCTTCCACGCCGAGCCGGGCCCAGTCGTCGAGGTCGTCGAGCAGTTCGGCGCGGGTGGCCTTCGGTTGCAGGCCGAGGGAGTTGCCGGCGAAGTAGGCGACGTCGGGGTGGTCGCCGCCGGTGGCCGGCGGGATGTGGAACAGGTCGCGGTGCCCGGGGTCGGCGGCGTCACGGCGACGGGCGTCGTCCTCAGTGAACATGTGGCAGCCTCTCACATGCTGGTCCGGGCGGACCAGATCTCGGGGAACACCACCCGGGCCATGCTGCGCTGCAGCCAGGCCAGCCCGGCGGAGCCGCCGCTGCCGACCTTGGCGCCCATGGTGCGCTGCACCGCCTTGAGATGGGCGTACCGCCAGTCGCCGAACTGCTCGGCGACCTCGGTCAACGCCTCGCCGAGTTGCCGCAGATGGTTGTCCGGGGCGTTGACCCGGTAGACCTCCACCCAGGCGGCCTCGACCGCCGGGTGCGGTTCGTGTTCGGTGGCGACGTCGCGGGCCAGCAGGTCGGCCGGGATGTCGTGGCCGGCGCGGGCGAGCAGGGCGATCACGTCGTCCCACAGGCTCGGCGCGTGCAGGGCCTGCTCCAACTCGGCGTACACCTCGGGTTGGCGGCGGAACGGGCGGATCAGCGACGGGGTCCGGATGCCGAGGATGAACTCCAGTTGCCGGTACATCGCCGACTGGAAGCCGGAGCCCTCACCGAGCAGGTTGCGGAACCGGTTGAAGTCGGCCGGGGTCATCCAGCGCAGGGTCTGCCAGGAGGCGTTGAGGCCTTCCAGGTGCAGGGCGGCGCGGCGCAGCGGGGCCAGCGCCTCCCACACCCGGTCGGCGCGGATCAGCCGTTGGGCGTCGCGCAGCTCGTGGCGGGTCAGCCCGAAGTACAGCTCCATGATCTGGCTGACCATCAGGAACGACATCTCGCCGGGGTCGTCACTGAGGGTGCGCTGCAGGCTGTGCAGGGTGCTTGCGTGCACGTAGGCGTCGTACGGCACCCGGTCGCCGAACTCCAGGGTCGGCTCGCCGGCGTTCGCGGCGGCGCGGGCGTCGCGTTCGGCGGCGTCCACCGGCCGCACGGCCGGTGGGCTGGCCACGTCGGTGCTGTTCACGTCGGCTGCCCTCCCTTTGCTGTGTCGCCCATGATTGCCGACTTGCGGTCCGCAGCTGAATACCGGATCAACGGCGGTACGCGGCCACGACCTGCAGGTCCGTGGCTAGATTTGGGTGGTCGGTTAACGAAGGGAAAGTGTCCGTGGACGAGATGGATTGGGCGCTGCTGCGTGAGTTGCAGGCCGATGCCCGACTTTCCTTCAGCGAGCTGTCCCGCCGGGTGCACCTGTCGCCGCCGGCGGTGGCCGAGCGGGTCCGCCGGCTGGAGGAGTCCGGGGTGGTCAGCGGCTACCACGCGCACGTCGACCTGACCCGGGCCGGCTGGACGGTGATCGCGCTGATCCGGATGTCCTGCTACGGGTCGCACTGCATCCTGCGCGACCCGCAGGTGCCGACCTGGCCGGAGATCCTGGAGATCCACCGGATCACCGGGGACGCCTGCTCGATGTTGAAGGTGGCCGCAGCGTCGATGGACGCCTTCGAGGACGTGATCGACCGGCTCGCCCCGTACGGTCAGCCGTCCAGCACGATGGTGCTCTCCACCCCGCTGGGCTGGCGTCCGGTCACCGCTGCCGACTGACCTTGCTTGTCAGTCGACTGGACGTCGACAGAGCCCCGATTCTGTCAATTCTCGCCGGATACTGCGGTATGGTTGCGGGGTCATGCGCTAGGAGGCAGGTGCTGTGCTGATCCGTTTCGAGGCGGCGAACTTCCGCTCGATCCTCGGACCGGTCGAGCTGTCGATGGTCGCCGTCGACCGGGACCGGCCGGCGGTGCAGCGGATCGACAGCATCGACGAGAGCCTGCTGCCGGTCGCCGCAATCTACGGTCCCAACGCCTCCGGCAAATCGAACGTGGTCGCCGCGCTCAGCTGGCTACGCGACGCGGTCGCCGACTCGCTGCGGTTCTGGGACGACGGGATCCCGGTCGAGCCGTTCGCGTTCGGCGACGGTCCGCGACGCCCGTCGGAATTCACCGTCGAGCTGATCCTCGGTGGGGTTCGCTTCGAGTACGTCGTCGAGCTCGACACCGACGCGATCCGCTACGAAGGGCTGTTCCACTATCCGGAGCGCAAGCGGCGTCGGATCTTCGAACGCGAAGGCGACGAGCTGACGCTGCAACGGGGCCTCGGCCACCTGTCGGGCACCCGTGAGCTGCTGACCGCCGGTACCCTCGCCTTGTCAGCTGCCCGGCGGTTCCGCGAACCCCTCGTCTCCGGCCCCGCCCACGCACTGTTGAACGTCCAGACACTGGGGCAAATGGCTCGGCGCCGCCCGTTCGTGAGGCGGGCGGCAAGCCTCTCGACCAGGTACTGGTTCGAGGAGACCGGCCCCGATCAGCTGCAACCCGCGTGGTTCGAGGACCTGCGTCCGGACCGGGCCCAGGCGTTGGCGCTGCTGCGGATGGCCGACCTCGGCATCGAGGACGTGCTGATCGATGACGGTGCAGCTGCTGATCAGGATTTGACACCGCCGGGCCGTCGACGACGGGTCCGGTTGGTGCATCGCACGGAAAGCGAAGCGGTCCCCTTGGATTTCGGTGCCGAGTCGGAGGGCACCCGTACCTGGTTTCAACTCATCGGCCCGGTGCTGACCGCGCTGAAAGCAGGTTCCCTGCTGCTGTTCGACGAGCTGGACGCAAGCCTGCACCCGACACTGTCCATGCAGCTCATCCGGCTATTCACCGACCCCGCGACGAACCCCTCGGGAGCACAGCTGATCTTCACGTCGCACGACACCAGCCTGCTCAATCACCTGAACCGGGACGAGGTCTGGCTGACCGAAAAGGCAGCTGACGGCGCGACCCGCCTCGGCGCGCTCGCCGAGTTCGCCGGCGAACGCGTACGCCGGTCGCAGAACCTCGAAAAGGCGTACCTGCACGGGCGGTTCGGCGCGCTACCCGACGTCGACCGCACCGAGATCCTCCGGGCACTCGGACTGATCGGCTGACCGGTGACACCGAGACGGACGCGGGCCAAGGACCTGCGACGGCGGACTGCGACCCGCCCCGAGCGCAGGACGATCGTCATCTTCTGCGAAGGCGAGGCGTCGGAGCCGGACTACCTGAACGCGCTCCGCCGGCTTCCGCACATCAGGGACAGCACATCGATCAACATCGAGATCGACCCGGAGCGAGGGGTTCCGCTGACCCTGGTCAACCGGGCGATAGAACGTAGCGGGGACGACGAGGTCGACGAATGCTGGTGCGTGTTCGACGTCGAATGGCCCAAGCACCATCCGCACCTCGACCGCGCCATCCGGCTGGCAGCGAAACACGGCATTCGACTGGCGGTCAGCAACCCGTGCTTCGAGCTGTGGCTCATCCTGCACTTTCAGGACCAGACGGCGTTCCTCACCACTGCTGAGGCCGAACGGCGTAGCCGCAAGCTCGACGGACGCGTCGGCAAGCGTCTTGACCCGACGCCGTACCTTCAGCGGCGGCAGGCGGCGGCACGACGTGCCGCGCTGCTCGCCCAGCGGCATCTGCGGGACCAGACCGCCTTCCCAGACGACAACCCTTCGTCGACCATGCACGAGTTGCTGGCCGCCGTCGAACCCGCCGTTGCACCCGGCGACGACCGGCCCAACTGAGCTGAGTGACGCCAGGAACATCGGAGGCGAACGTGACGACTTCACCGCCACAGGGGCCGTGGGTGCCGCTGGACCGGGCCCGGCAGCGGACCAGCATCAAGTGGCGGCTCTACCCGGCTGACGTGCTGCCGGTGTGGGTGGCGGAAATGGACGTCGACCCGGCCGGGCCGGTCGTCGAGGCGATCGACGCGGCGGTGCGTGCCGGTGATCTCGGGTACGCCACCGGCGCCGGTTACGCCGAGGCGGTCGCCGGGTTCGCGGCCGAACGGTGGGGATGGGACGGTCTGGACCCGGCGCGCACGGCGATCGTGCCGGACGTGATGCTCGGCGCGGTCGAGATGCTGAAGCTGGTGACCGGGCCGGGCGACACGGTCGTGATCAACCCGCCGGTGTACCCGCCGTTCTACGGGTTCCTGCGCAACCTGGACCGGCCGGTGCGGGAGGCCCCGCTCGGGTCGGACGGCCGGCTGGACCTCGACGCGCTGGCCGAGGCGTTCACCGCCGCCCGCGCGGGTGGCCGCCGGGCGGCGTACCTGCTGTGCAGTCCGCACAACCCGACCGGGACGGTGCACACCGCCGACGAGCTGGCGGCCGTCGCGGAGCTGGCCGGCCGGCACGGCGTACGGGTGGTGGTCGACGAGATTCACGCCCCGATGACCGCGTCCGGTGTGACGTTCGTGCCGTACCTGTCGGTGCCCGGCGCCGACGACGGCCTGACGCTGATCTCCGGCTCCAAGGGCTGGAACCTGGCCGGGTTGAAGGCCGCCCTCGCGGTCGCCGGACCAGCGGCCGCAGCCGACCTGGCCCGGCTGCCGGAGGAGGTTGGCCACGGGGTCAACCATCTCGGGGTGATCGCACACACGGCGGCGTTCCGCGACGGCGGCGACTGGCTGGACACCGTACGGTCGGCGGTCGACGCGAACCGGCGGCTGCTGGCCGACCTGCTGGCGGACCGGTTGCCGCAGGTGCGGTACGCGCCGGGCGAGGCGACCTTTCTGGCCTGGTTGGACTGCCGGACGTTGGGGCTCGGCGACGACCCGGCGGCGGTCTTCCTCGACCGGGGGCGGGTCGCACTCAGCGGCGGGCTGGACTTCGGCGCGGGCGGGGCCGGGCACGCCCGGTTCAACCTGGCCGCCGCGCCGGAGACGATCGCCGAGGCGGTACGCCGGATGGCGGCCGCCCTCGACTGACCGTCGCCAGGTCCGCCGGCTCGTTGCCCTGACACCGACGTCAACGTTTAGCGTCACGGTGGGTCCGAGGCTGGCCGGGGAGGTCACATGTTGATCGGTGAGCTGGCGCGGCAGGCCGGGACAAGCGCCCGGACGCTGCGCTACTACGAGGCGCAGGGGCTGGTCCGGCCCCGGCGATGCGCCAACGGCTACCGCGACTCGATCTCGGTGCTGCTGCGCAAGCTGGCCGAGGTCGATGCCGGACTGGCGCGGTTGGTAGGTGTCCGGGAACAGCTACGGTGCCAGCTCGACCGGGCGCGGGCGGATCGGCGGCGGTGACGGCGGTGGGGGTCGACTTCCGTTCCCGTGGCCGACGTGCCGACGAGGCGATCGACGTGCTGCGGCTGCTGTGGGCGGTGACGCCGACGGCGTGTCGTTCCACGGCGAGTTCTTCGGCTTCGAGCGGGTGTGCAGCTTTCCGAAGCCGCACGGCGCCACCGCGTTGCCGATTCACGTGGGTGGTTCGAGCCGGGCGGCGGCCCGGCGGGTCGGGCTACGTGGCGACGGCTACTTCCCTGGTGGGCTGTTGACCCCGGACGAGCGGGCGGCACAGTGGAAGCTTGCCCGGTCGGTCGCGACGGAGGCCGGCCGTGACCCTGACGCGCTGGAGTACACCCGGTGGGGGTCGACTGAGCTTTCGGCGCAACGGGTCGAGGCGTACGCGGCGCAGGGGGTGACCCGGATCGTGGTCGGCAGCGGCGCCGACACCCTGGCGGAGCAGCGGGACGACCTGTCCGGTTTCGCCGACCGGTTCGGTCTACGACCGACGACGGGTGATCAGCAAATCAGTCGACAGTAGGGTTTTCGACGCTTCGATTGATTACCGGCTATCAGCGGCGCATGCTCACTTCCACTTTGGAGACGACGGCCGCCCCGGCCGGAGCGTCTCCACCATCGAAGGAGGCGCCACCATGCTGAGCCGTGCCCGAAAGCTCCGTCCCGCCCTCGCGTTGCCCGTCGCGGCGACGCTGCTGATCACCATCGCCGCCGTGCCCGCCGCCGCCAACGCCGCCGGTACGACCGGCGACACATCCGCCGCAGACGACCGGCAGTACGTCGCGCTGGGCGACTCGTACTCGTCCGGGGTGGGCGCCCCGCCGTACACCGACGGCGACTGCAAGCAGAGCGCCCACTCGTACGCTGCCCAGTACGCCCGGAACAATCCGCGCCTGTCGTTCGGCTTCTCGGCCTGCAGCGGCGCCACCACCGACGACGTGATCGCGCACCAGCTCGGCTTTCTCGGGCCGGACACGACGCTGGTGACCATCACCGTCGGCGGCGACAACCTCGGCTTCACCTCCACCTTGGAGACCTGCATCACGGCGCTGCACGACAGCACCTGCAAGGACGCCATCGACAAGGCCCTCGCGTACATCGCGACGACGTTGCCGGGCAAGCTGAAGCAGGTGTACGGAGACGTCCTCGCCGCCGCCCCGAACGCCAAGCTGATCGTCCTCGGCTACCCGCAGCTGTTGGCCCCGACGTTCTGCTTCGAAGCACCGCTGGACGCGAACCGACGGGGGTGGATCAACCACGCGGCGGTGAAGCTCAACGAGGCCATCGGGAACACGGCGAAGACGTACGGCGCGTTCGCCCCGGTCGACGCCCTGTTCGACAAGCACCGGGTCTGCGACGACGACCCGTGGCTCAACGGCATCACCGCCATCGAGGACGCGTTCCACCCGAACCTTGCCGGCTACACCGACGGCTACCTCAAGGCGCTCGACGCCGTCTTCCATCCGGTCACCGCAACCCACTGACGACGACTGACCAGCACCTATACTCCGCTCGGTCGATATGCGGGAACGTCGATCACCGTCCGACGCCGGACGGTGGCACAGCGGTCACGAGGTGGAGTTCCGTTGCGGGTGCAGGTGCTGGGCCCGGTACGGGTGTGGCGCGAGCAGCAGGCACTCGACCCCGGGCCGACCGCCCGGCGGGCGGTGCTCGGCCTGCTCGCGCTCGCCGGCGGGCAGCCGCTGCCCCGCTGGGAGCTGGTCGACGCGCTCTGGCCGGACCAACCGCCACCGGCGACGTCGACCAACGTCATTCAGACGCACGTCAAACATCTGCGTCGGTTGTTCGAACCGGACCGCCCGT
Source organism: Micromonospora sp. LOL_015 (assembly GCF_048060275.1). Classification (NCBI taxonomy): domain Bacteria; kingdom Bacillati; phylum Actinomycetota; class Actinomycetes; order Micromonosporales; family Micromonosporaceae; genus Micromonospora; species Micromonospora sp. LOL_015. Next base: position 6,501 of record NZ_JBHMIO010000068.1, on the reverse strand, counting down.
CCCGGGCCCCGAGTCTGCTCCTGCCGCAGATCGGTGACGGATACCTGCTGCGGACCTCGGCCGTCACGGTCGACCTGCTGAGGTTCCGGCACCTGGTCGCCACCGCGCGACCCGGTGCAGCCGGGCTGGAGCGCGACGCCGAACTACTCGGCGAGGCGCTCCAGCTGTGGCAGGGACCTCCGCTGGTGGACGTGCCCACGTTGGCCGGCCACCCGAAGGTGGTGGCCCTCGACGGTGAACTGCAGGCCGCGTTGACCCGGTACGGCGACCTGATGATCGCCTGTGGCCGGGCAAGCGCCGCACTGCCCTGGCTGACGCAGGCCGCTGCCGCAAAGCCGCTCGACGAGGCCCGCCAGGCGCAGCTGATCCGCGCGTACCGGGCCAGTGGGCAGCGGGCCGAGGCGTTCACCGTCTTCCACGACACCCGGGACCGGCTCGCCGACGAACTCGGTGTCGATCCCGGTCCCGAGCTGGTCGCCGCGTACACCGATCTGCTGCGGGCCGACGCGCCGGCCGGGGCGCGTACCGCCAGCGAGCAGGTCTGGCCGCGCCGGGGCCGGCGCCTGGACGCGAACCGGCCGGTGCCGGCGCAGCTGCCGGCCGACGTCGCCGGTTTCACCGGCCGCGCCGCCGAGCTCGGCTGGCTCGACCGGACGATGGGGGCCGCCGGACGCGGCGACGCCGAACCGGGCGCGGTGATCTGCGTGCTGTCCGGCAGCGCAGGGGTGGGCAAGACCGCGCTGGCGGTGTGGTGGGCGCGCCGGGCCCGCGACCGGTTCCCGGACGGGCAGCTCTACATCGACCTGCGCGGGTACGACCCGGAGCAGCCGGTCGAGCCGGGTACGGCGCTGGCCCGGTTCCTGCGGGCGCTCGGCGTGGCGGACGCCGACATGGCGCTGGACGTCGACGAACGCGCCGCCCACTACCGCAGCCTGATGGACGGCCGTCGGATGCTGGTGGTGCTCGACAACGCGGCGTCGGTCGAGCAGGTACGACCGCTGCTGCCCGGTGCCGCCTCCTGCCCGGTGCTGGTGACCAGCCGGGATCCGTTGGCCGGGCTGGTCGCCCGGGAGGGAGCCGGCCGGCGTGGGCTCGGACTCCTGCCGATCGACGACGCGGTGGCGCTGCTGCGGCGGCTGGTCGGCGACCGGGTCGACGCCGAACCGCAGGCCGCGGTGACGCTGGCAACGCAGTGCGCCCAGCTGCCGTTGGCGTTGCGGGTCGCCGCCGAGCTGGCGACCGCCCGCGCCGAGCTGAGCCTGACCCGGCTGGTCGACGGGCTCACCGACCGGCGGCGACGGCTTGACATGCTGGACGCCGACGGCGACCGGCGCACCGGCGTACGGGCGATCCTGTCCTGGTCGTACCAGTATCTGCCGGCCGAGGCGGCGCGCGCGTTCCGGCTGCTCGGGCTGCATCCCGGGGCGGACGTCGACGCGGCGGCGGTGGCCGCGCTGGCCGGGACGGATCCGGTGACGGCGGATCGGCTGGTCAACCGGCTGTGCCGGGCGCACCTGGTGGAGCCGGCCGGGCCGGACCGGTACGGCATGCACGACCTGCTCCGGGCGTACGCGGCGGAGCTTGCCGCCGACGTCGACCCGCCGGAGGTCCGCGACGCTGCCGTGACCCGGTTGTTCGACTACTACCTGCGTACCGCCGCCACGGCGATGGACGCGGTGCACCCGGCCGAACGTCACCTGCGGCCGACGGTGCCGCCGACCGGTCCGGACGATGGTCCGACGACGGCGTGGGCCGAGCCGGCGGCCTGGACCGCGCCGGCGAGCGGGCTCGCGGGCGGTGACCCGGGGGCCGCGCGGGTCTGGTTGGAGGTGGAGCGGGCCAACCTGATGGCGGTCACCGCGTACGGTGCGCGGCACGGCCGGGCCCGGCACGCCGTACGGCTGACCGCGCTGCTCTACCGGCATCTGGAATGCGGCGGCCACTATCCGGACGCGATCACCATGCAGGGTCACGGGATCGCTGCCGCCCGCGCGGCAGCTGACCTGGCCGGTGAGGCGAACCTGCTGACCAACCTGGCCGTCGTGCACGACCATCAGGGGCGCCGCCAGCAGGCGGTGGCGCACCTCCGGCAGGCGTTGACGCTCTACCGCGACGTCGACGAGCCGGTTGGTGAGGCGCGGACCCTGGGCAACCTGGGTGTGGTGCTGGGTGAGCTGGGCGACCGGCGTTCGGCGATCTGTTACATCGGCCGGGCGCTGGCACTGCTACGTACGCTCGGCGAGCATCACGGGGTGGTCCGGGCGCTCGGCAGCCTGGGTCAGCTGTTCACGGTCGAGGGCCGGCTCGGCGACGCCGCCGGGCAGCTGCGCGAAGGGCTGGTGTTGTGCCGCCGCACCGGCGACCGGGTCGGCGAGGCGATGCTGCTGAACTACGCCGGTCAGCTGCACAACCGCCGTGGTGCCGACCGTGCTGCGGCCCGCTGCCATGCCCTGGCCCGGTCGATCGCCGCCGATACCGGGTCGCGTGGCGTCGAGGCGCTGGCGTTCGACGGGCTCGGCGCTGCGGCGCACGCGGCCGGGCAGTGGGCGCAGGCGCACGGCTACTGGCGTCGCGCGCTGGCGATCTTCACCGAGCTGGGTGCGCCGGAGGCGGCGGCGATCAGCGCCCGGTTGTCGGCGGAACCGCCACGATCGTCCGCCGTGATCCGTGATCATGCGCCGCGCTTCGGTCGTGTGCCGTGATCCAGTCGTGGTCCAACCGTGGTCCAGCCGATCTCGCCAGACTGGCCGCGCTCCGCTGACCTGCGGGGTCACCGCTGGCCACCCTGGCCGCCAGTTGAAGGAGATCCTGTTGAAACAGATGCGCTACCGCCGTTGGTTGGCCGCGGCCGCCGCGGTCGTGGTCACCGTGCCGCTGGGGGCCCGACCGGCGCAGGCGTTCGACATCTCGTCGGTCATCGCCGCCGCCAAGAGCGCCTACGAGCTGTACAAGGAGTACAAGCAGGGGGCGTCGCTCGACCAGTCCACCACCAAGATCATCAACACCATCAACGGCGCCAAGGTGGAGATCCTCGCCCAGATCGACCGGATCGCCACCGCACAGGCCAAGGCCTGCGCGCGCAGCGCCATCATCGACTTCGACGACATCAAGACCTTCACCCAGGACAACCTTCAGGCGTACGCCCGGGACACCACCGCCTGCGTCACCCTGATCGACAGCCTGCTCGAAGTCGTCACCGACGAAGCCTCCGCCGACCAGCTCGGCTTCACCCTCAATACGGTCGGCCCGCTGGCCCTGACCGCCCGGGCTCACGCCGGGCTGAGCACCAGAGGGCTGCTCGAACTGACGATCGGTAGCAACAACACGGTGCTGTCCGCTCTCGCCCCGAACTGCACCACCAACCTGCTCGGGCTCACCGGCATCCCGCAGTCCGGCAAGATCTACCGGTGGGAGACCCGGTGCGTGGCCTACAACAATGTCGTCGCGGTCACGACCAAGAAGATGTACTACCCGCCGACCAGCAACCCGTGGGACATCCCCGGGACCACCGCCACCGCGATGCGCAACACCAGTCATGCCGAGGCGCGGGCCGTGCTGCCGATCCTGATGTCGACGCCGAGCTGACCGGCTGAGCGTCGACCGCAGTCGACCACATCGATCCGGGCGTTCCGGGCCGGCGTCACCGCCGGTGCGGAACGCCCGACCACGCGGGCCGCGACCCACCGCGTGACGGCGATTTCGCAGCTCAGCACCGATGCTGAGCTGATAGCGAGGCGGCCGGCGCTGGTAGCGTGGCGCGATCTTGATTGAAGGGAGAGTCGGGTCGTGCCACGCGTCCTCGTGATCAACCCGCTCGGCATCGACGTGCACAACGAACACGACCGGCAGACGGCGCAGCAGGCGGTCGGCCCGGACACCGAGATCGTGGTCCGCAACCTACGCGAGGTGCCGCCGAGCGCGTACATCGCCGCCGACGACCTGCTCTACAGCCCGCTGCTCGGCGCGGTGCGCGCCGGCGCCGACGACGGTTTCGACGCAATCGCCGTCGCCTGCGCCTCCGATCCGGCGTTACGCGAGGCGAAGTCGCTGGTCGACGTACCGGTGACCGGGCCGTTCGAGGCGGCCACCCGGATCGCCGCCGCGTACGGCAGGTTCTCGGTCCTCTACCCCGGCGTCGCCTCCGGCCCCAACGAGCAACTGCCGCAGGACGCCAACTGGATACGCCAACTGGCCCGCGAGTATGGCTGCCTGGATCTACTCGCCGGCGCGGCACCGGTGCCGGTGCGACGCCCGCAGCGCGAGGTCACCCCGGGACTGACCGGGGAGGCCTCGCTCGACGAGGCGGCGGCGGTCGGCACCGAGGTACGGCAGCGGATGGCCGAGGCGATCGGCAAGCACGGCCCCGAGCTGGCCCGCCGCGCCTACGTCGACCATGAGGCCCAGGCGATTTTCGTGGCCTGCACCTTCTGGTCCGGGCAGCTCGACGTGCTGCGCGCGGCAGTGCCGGTCCCGGTGATCGACCCCATCCACGCCCTGGCCCGCTACGCCGACCTGCTCGCCCGCACCCGCTGACGTCGCGCCAGCCTGCCAGCCGAGCAGGAACCCTACCCGCAAACTCCCACTCATACGTTCGGCCTGCCCGGGCTTCGTCGGCCGTCCGCAGCGGGCGGCGGTGGAGTGGTGGTGAGTTCGCCGCATTTGGGGCACCAGCGGCTCTTGACCCGGAATGAGAACGGCCCGGCGAGATAGCCGAGCGGTGCGGCGCTGGTGAGTGCACAGATGTACATGGCGTACCTCCTGATTGGTAAACACGCGCTCGGCGCCGACCCACCCGCCGCCCCGACCGAGGGGAGACTCGGCCCTACTGCGGCACGGGACCGAGGCTCACGGTGTGGGGCGTACCGTCGCCTCCCGCGTCCCCCTTCCCGAGTCGGGAGATGACAGCTACGCAGGCCCCCAGACAACCTTGCATCTTCCGTAGACGAAACAAACGAAGGTAGTTACGATACTTTCGAGGAGGCAGGGATCATGGTGGCATCTGCACTGAAGGAAGAGACGTATCTACCCCAGCGCAACGAGCAGCTCGCTCAGGTCCATGACTTCCTGCGGGCTCACGAACAGGCAGGCAGGGGGTCAGCGCTGCCGCGATACTTCCTCGTCGGAGCCACGCCGGGCGATCGGGTGGAGCTGCCCGCCGAGATCTACGCAGCGCTTCGACAGGTAGTTGACGCCTTGCAGCAAGGCTTCGCGGTGACTGTTGCCCCACAGACCTTGACCTTGACCACCCAACAGACGGCCGATCTGCTCGGCATCAGCCGCCCCACGGTGATCAAGCTGCTCGACGAGGGCCAGATTCCGTTCGAACGGGTGGGCACCCACCGCCGTATCCGACTACCTCACCTGCTCGCCTACCGCGAACGCCGCCGAGCCGAGCAGTACGCCGCCCTCGAAGCCACTGCGGTAAGCATCGACGACGAGGAGGACCTGGACAGCGTAATCACTCGACTACGGGCAGCACGCCGGGCGGTCGCACGGCGACGGACCGGACCATCAGAATAGGACGATGTTCGCCGCTCTTTTGGACACTTGCGTGCTGTGGCCGAGCCTACAAAGGGATTTCCTCCTGTCCCTAGCGATCGAAGGTCTGTACCGACCGGTGTGGAACACCGTCATCCTCGATGAGCTGGCGTACGAGGAGCGAGCCAAGCTGATCAACCGAGGCGCGGATGCCAGCACGGCGACCAGGCGGGCCAATCATCTCGTCGCACAGATGCGGCGACACTTCGACGATGCCGAAGTCAACGGATGGGAAGGTCTGGACGGCACGTACGGGCTCCCTGATCCCGACGACGAACATCTGGTCGCCGCCGCCGCCGTTGGCGGTGCCGGTGCGATCGTCACCCACAATCTGCGGGACCTACCGGCCAGCAAGATGCCGTACGGCCTGCAGGTGCTGCCCCCGACCGAGTTTGCGGCGAACACCGTCGCGCTCGACCCCACCCGAGCCTGGGCGGCTCTCACCACGATCGCGGGCCGCTCCGGCAGAACTGGTCAGCCCCGTACCGAGGCACAAATCTTGGACTTGCTCGACTCCCGCTACGGCATGAAGGAAGCGGTAGATCTGATGCTCGAGGCGTCGGCCGGCGGATAGCTGGCCGATACGAACCGTGGACCGACATCTCCATCGATCTGTCCCGCACAGGGTTACCTGGCGACATCACGAATCTGGGAGAAACACCAGCGGTCTCGACGTCGCTCTACACGGAGGACTTCCCGAAAGGGGTCCGCCGATTCGGTACCGAGCTTTGTCTATGTAACTCAGTGTGACGGCCGGGGTGTGATCAACTCGGACGTGTCGCTTGTGGAGACGGCGACCGGCATCGTCTAGATCATTCGGGTTGTGTGGACTCAAACGATCAACGGCCGGCCGCCGCGTTGCGCGCGTATGACCGGGTTGGACTCCGATCAAGTCGACTGGCTGGTCGAGCAGGTGGACGCGCTGCTGGACTGGGACCTGCCGGTGGGACGGCCGCGGGCGTT
>NZ_JBHMIO010000067.1:0-16687 GCF_048060275.1 Micromonospora sp. LOL_015 | reverse complement strand
CAACCGCAATCGACTCTGGGTAACCGGACCACAACACCACCCCGACTAAATGCGAAGACCCCGAATCATGAACTTCCATATTTTGTAAGTTATCTTCCCGGATTCCATATCTGGAGGATCTAAATTGGCGAACGCTTTGGCAAGTATGGCAATACTCAAGGTCAACTACGATCAAGCCGGTCGAGATATTCTGGACAATTTTGTCCCGTTCCTGGCCGATCGCGCTCTGCATCTTGGTTCCCGGGTTGTATCCTTGCCTGACTTGCATGGTGCAATTCGCGTTGAGTATGGAATATCAATTCCTCAAGGCGTCTTGAAGGTATTGGCTAAGAAATGTGCAAGGCGTGGGCTGTTAAGCGAGAAAACGGGGTATTGCGTCCGTCGGGTATTGGGGTTGTACTCCTTTACCTCTCGGCTGCAATTTCTGCCACGCTGTCGCTCTACGGGGCGATTTTCGGGGGGAGTCTTAGTAAGTTGGCAAAGGGTTCAGAGAAAATTCTTTGTGTCTATATATTGACTTTGTTGCGCAAGCTTGGTGGTCGCGAATGACTGTCGAATAGTCGGAACGACTCCAGTCGTCGGAGATGATTACCAGGGGAGTGGGCCGCAGTTGTGGAAGAGCTGGCCGGTGGGTCCGTCGTCGGGGAGCCTCGCGAGCCAGGTGAAGGTGTCGGCTGCTTCGTCGGGGGTGTAGGTGGCTTTGCCGTAGGCAAGGCGGGTGTCGACCTTTCCCGGAGAAGCGGCGTTCACGAGGATGTTGTGCTCGTGTAGTTCGGCCGCGAGGATCTGGGTGAGCGCGTTGACGCCTGCTTTGGAGACTCGGTAGGAGACGCTGCCGGTGCCCATTTCGGCGGACGTACCCATGTGGCTGGTGACGTTGACGATCCGGCCGTACCCGTTTCGCTTCATCTCGGGGATGGCTGCGGTGCAGCAGCGCCAAGTGCCCATCAGGTTGGCGTCGAGAGTCGCGGCGACCTTCTCCATGTCGGCTGCGCTGGCTGCCTGGCCCCGGTCGATGGCGATGGCAGCGTTGTTGACCAGGACGTCGAGTCTGCCGTACTGGTAGCCGACGTCGGCCATGGCGCGGGCGACGCTGGCCGGGTCGGTGATGTCGAGCTGGTGGCCGGAGGCGGACAGGCCGAGGCCGGTCAGCTCGGCGGCGGTCCGTTCTGCGGCTTCGTCGCTTCTGGCGGTGACCACGACGTGGAGGCCGGCCTGTGCGAGTTGCTGGGCGATTGCTCGGCCGAGCCCTCGGTTGGCTCCGGTGACGACGGCTACCCGCTGGACGTCCGATGTCATGGTGCTATGCGACCAGACTCCGTACGCGTTCGTCCAACTCGCGGGTGGCGGGGGTGTCGTACTTGGCGAGGCGGCTGTGGATGCCCATCAGCCGGTGGTGGTTCCGTAGCGAGCGGGTCTTCACGACCTCGGGTGCTGCGCGGTGTACGTAGGCGCAGGCTTGTTCGACGTCGCCGAGGCTGGCGGTGACGTCTGCTCGCCAGATCAGGTAGGTGGCGCGGTCGCGGCTGCGGGTCGTGGGTTGCAGGTCCAAGGCTTGGGCGAGCCAGCGGTCGGCGTTCTGGTGGCGTTCGAGCATGAGGTAGCAGGCCGCCACCTGTGCGCAATACTCGGCCTGGTCGAAGTAACCGGCCCAGGCTGGGCTGGGCTCGTCGTCTGCTCGGGCCATGTGCGTTTCGGCGCTGGTGAGGCAGCGCTCCGCTGCACTGGCGTCGTTGAGGGCGGCGTGGGCGCGGGCCCGGCGCGTGGCGAACATCGCCAGGACCCGCGCGGGAGCGTCCCCGGCTCCGTCGACGGCGGCGGTTGCCAGTGCGAGTGCTTCGTCTGCCCGGTCGCTGTCGACTCGCTGCAGACTCATGCACTTCAGAATGTTCGCGCCAGCGGTTCGGTCGTCGGCGAGGTGCGCGGTGTGGAGCGCGGCGACCCAGTAGCGCTCGGCTGCGGCCTGGTGGCCGGCGTCGAAGCTGGCCCAGCCTGCGATCCTGCCGAGTTCGGTGGCGACCGCGAACATCCGTCGGCCGATGCTGTCGGCGTAGGAGCTGTTGTTCAGCAGGTCGGTGACGAGTTGCAGCTCCGCGTCCACGACGTCACGGACGCTGCCACCGCCGAGGAGCGCGTCGATCTGTCGGAGCGTAGGGAGGCGCTGCTCGAAGCAGTCGACGAGTGAGGCGTCGAGCGGACCGCCGTCCAGTGCCGACCGCAACGGTGGCGGGTCGAGCGTGAGCCACTGCTGTGCGAGTGTCGCTGCTGCGCCGACACCGAGGATCATGAACCCGCGCCGATCCATCACTGCTGCTCCCGCCGTCTCTCTCAACAGCGCCAATCCGCCGTCGATCGTCCAAGGGGTGTCGGTGTTGATCCGCTGACCGACCGGTAGCCAGTGCGGCCAACTCAGCTCGCGGACCGCCTGTCGCGGTACGCCAAGTTCGTCGGCGAGCGCGCACTGTGTCGCCAGGTCGGGCACGACGCCCCAACGCTCCCAGCGCCACGCTTTCTCGCGTCGGGCAGCGGTGTTGAGCCGCCGGGCGATCTTGTCGACCAGATCCTGCTGACTCCAATTTCGATCATGCCGAACGTAGGCCAGCGGGTGCACCAAGATTCGAGACTGGTTCTGGGAAGGATCGCTTCTCACGGTTCCCCTCTCGTCTCGGATCAACCTACCGGAGATCGTGACGATCGAGCCGCACTAAAAGGACGTTTCATGTTCGGTCGGGTGTGGAGACAACACCAAGACAACAGCTGACGGGTGGAACGTCGGTCCGTAGCGGCGCTTTGCTGAGTGGGCGTCAAGGCGCCCTACCAATAGCTGATCATGACATGAGGGCGAAGGCGCACCATCTTCACATCTGACGGAAGGGCGTCCAGTGCCTCAGCTTCTCCTCTGCTTACTGGCGGGGATCATCGTCGGCTTCGTCGCGGGGTTCCTACTCAACGTTGCACGCCGCCGCTGGTGTCCGGTGTGTGGGGCGACGTTGCGGTGTCCGGAGTGTGCGCCTCGGCATTCGATGCGGTTCAGCCCGACCGGGCCGGCCGGCGCGCCCGGTGCTGGTCGGACCGGTGCTGTGGGTCGGGCTGCGGTGGACGCAGCTCGGGTGAACCGGGGGCGGTGGTCGCGGTGAGGGAGCGGTTGCGGGAGCTGGCCGCCGCTGGTGGTGGGGTGCTGGTCGTCCGCCATGACGGGCAACCTCGGGTGGATCCGGTCGGGTGTGCTGCGTACCGCGATGTGACCGGTGCGGAGCCGGCGGCCGACAGCGGCGGCGGTGGTGGTCATGTGGCGGTGCGGCCGTCGTGGTCGTGTGCCGGCTGCGCAGAGTTGTGGCCGTGTCTGGTGGCGCGGGTCGAGTTGGCGGCCGTGTTCGGGCCGGTCGCGTTGGCGACGTACGCGGTGGAGCGGATGACCGAGGCGGCGTTCGACCTGCCCGACGTGACGGCGGCCGAGTTGTTCGACCGGTTCCTGGTGTGGACGTGGCGGCCATGCTGACCGTACGGACCGCGACGGCCGCCGACGTCGAGCCGTTGGGGGAGTTGTTGGCGCAGGCGTGCGTGGTGGATCCGGTGGTGTCCTGGCTAATCAACGATCACGCGTTGCGCTATTTGACGATGCACCGGTTCTTCACCGCCGAGTTGGAGTTCGGTGTGCGGCACGGGATCGTCGACGTGGTCGGGCACTGCGACGGGGTGGCGATCTGGTATCCGCACCCCGCGGACCGGCTGCTGGGGGCGGAGCATCAGCGGCGGCGGTTGCGGGCCTGCGGTGACCGGCACGGCCCGTACGCGCACTACACCTTCACCGCCGGCCGGCTGGAGCCGACCGGCCGGCACCACCACCTGGCGTTCCTGGCGGCGGCACCCTGGTTGAGACGTCAGGGCATCGGGTCGGCGCTGCTGGCCGCGCATCATGTCCGGTTGGATCGGATCGGGATGCCGGCGGTGGTGGAGGCGAGCAGCGCTCGGTCCAAGGCGTTCTACGAACGCCACGGCTACCGGGTCGTACGGGTGGCGCACCTGCCGGCGGGCGGGCCGCCGCTGTGGGCGATGCGCCGCTCCGGCGACCCGGTCGACCAACCACCCATGGCCGCCGCACTTCGCGTCGGCTGAACTGGGACGGCTTGGATCACCTGACCCGGAACAAGTCCGATGCCCCGGCGCTGCCGAGCTGGACGACCGGCACCTGACATACGTGGCGTGAGCGGTCAACGCTCCTGCGTCTCGGCAGCCATCCACTTGAGGTACGGCGCGTACCCGGCGACGATCGGCATGCACACGATGCCGGGCACCTCGTAGTTGTGGCGGGCACGGATGTGTTCCTCCAGCTCCGCGTACCGGGTGACCGTGGTCCTGAGCGTCACCCGCCACTCCTCGGCGGCCACCACATCGCCCTGCCACCTGTAGGTGCTCCTGATCGGGCCGGCGACCTGCGCGGAGGCAGCCAGCCGCGCTGCGACCGCAGTATCGGCCAGTGTCTCCGCCACCGCACGGGAGTCGGTAGCCGTGACGACCTGACAGTGCTCTGACTCGCGCATGAACAACCTTCCTTATCGCCGCGGCCAGCGTCGTCCGTTGCCGGACCCGCGCTGGCGCGTTGCTTTGCTCCGTCGTGCTGATCGTGCAAAGCTGCGCCGTCAGCATGGCGGGAACGACGGAGGCACTGTGCGCGAGGTCGAGGTCAAATACCGCGTCCAGGACACCGAAGCGCTGCTCGCCGCGCTGAAGGCGCGCGGTATCGAGCTGGGTGCGCCGGTCGTGCAGGACGATCAGGCGTACGCGCCTGAGGACTGGTCGTACGGCGACAGCAAGCTCGGCGTCCCGTTCGTGCGGTTGCGGACCGTGGATGGGCGGCACACCTTCACCCTGAAGCGCCCCGCAGAGAACGCCCTGTCGTGTGACGAGTACGAGGCGGAGGTCACCGACCGCCAGCAGATGCACAACGCCATCCTGGCGATGGGTTTCCGCGCCACGGTGCGGATCGCCAAGGTACGCCGTACTGCCCACCTACCCGACGGTGAACTGTGCGTGGACGAGGTCGCGGGACTGGGCACGTTCCTGGAGCTGGAGCGCATGGTGGCCGACGGCGTGCCGGGTGAGGCGGTGCAGGTCGAGTTGGCGGCGTTCGTTGCTTCGCTCGGGATCGCGGCGTCCCGTACCGATGAAACGTACGACTCCCTCGTCCGCGCGGCCCTCGCCTCAGCCTGATCGCTGTTCCCACCGTTGCAGCACGGCACCGAGCACGACGGCTGCCACGGCCTCGGCCGGTTCGTCCGTGACCTCGTGGTGCAGCACGTCCGAATCGGTCTCGCGAAGCTGGCGTACAAGGTCTCGGTAGAGCCGGTCTTCGACTGCCCGAGTCGCTGCCCCGCCACGGTGGAACCGGCTGTAGACGCCACGGTCTGACGCGCGTTGGGCTGAACGCTCCGGCTCTCCGGTCAACACGACCGTCAGGTCGGGCTTGGCCGCGTACTGGTTGAGCTGGGTCAAGAACTCTGGATCGACGCCGTCGAGCCGCTGCAGCACGAGAGAGGTCGGCACGTACCGGTCACAGACGACCATGGTGCCTGTCCGGAAGGCAGGCAGGATGGTGTGCTCCAGGTGGTGATACCGGTCGGCGGTGACGAGGCAGGCGAGCACCAAACTCGCTCGCTGCCGGACTCGATGCCGAGTGCGACCTCCCGGCAGCCGTTGAGCTTCAACGTCTGCAGCATGTCGTCGCTCGTGCGGTGCAGGATGTTGATGCGGCCGGTCGCATCCCAGACGAAGCGGTCGCCAATGCGTGCTGCCGTGAACGTGGCCATGCAGGGTCGGATGAAGCGCTCGTACCCCAGGAACAGATCGTCGACGAAGCGAAAGGCGGTCACCCCGCAGTGTGTCTGCAGGTCCACCATTTCCCCGATGATGTTCTCCGGCGTACGGGTGCGGATGGTGATGTCAGGGTTGGCTGACACGGCCGCTCCGCAGAACGAGCAGTCGTAGGGACAGCCCCGAGCCCCGACCATGTTCGCCTCCAGCCGTCCGTCAGCGGCGAGGTACGGGTCGTCGGTCAGAAACGCGCGATCCACGAACGGCAGGCGGTTGATGTCGGGCGCGAGGTGCACGGCCCCGGCGTTGTTCTTCTATGTCCGGCTTGATCATGGTTTGTTAGATGCCGTAGACGGCGAAGGCGTCTGTGCGGTCGTGGAGATCGCGGCGGGCGTGGGCGATGTTGGCTCGTCCGGCAAGGCGGAAGGTGTTGAGGGTCAGGTTGCGCATGGCGGCCAGGTTGCGGGGAGCCGTGCTGGTCCTGAGCTGGGATTTGTCTTCGTTGAAGGTGACGTATCGGGTCCAGTGCAGACGATTCTCCACCGCCCGGTGCCCTCTCGCGTAAGCGTTGAGGTGCTGCGGGCGGGCTTGTTCGGCGTCGAGGCCGACGATGCCGTAGATGATCTGTTTGCTGGTGCGTACGCCGTCGAGTCCGCCGGTGTCGCGGCGTAGCCGGAACACCTGTCGGGCGCCCGGGAACAGGCTGTCGTCGCAAGGTGCGACGCGGATCGTGCGGCGTTCGGTGCGTCCGTGCCCGCGATCGGAGTCGATGTCGGTCTGGTCGGCGAACTCGATGTCGTTGCCGGACAGCAGGGCTTGGGCGGCTTGCAGGGCGAGGGGCTGATTGCGTTTGAGGATCAGCAGGTAGTGGGCGTGCAGGGGCCCGGTGATCAGCCGGGCGGTCTTCTTCGTGGTGTGCAGTGCGTCCAGGGTGAGCAGCAAGCCGGCCACATCCAGCGGGGCGAGCAGGTCTTCGGTCACGGTGGTCTCGCCGCGTTTGTCGGCGACCTGCCGCTGCCCCAGAACCGCACCGGTGTCGTGGGTGACCGCGGCGACCAGGAACACCTGACCGGACGTGGTGCGGGTGCCGTGCAGCAGTTTCCCGTCGACTGCGACCGCGGGCAACAGCCCGGCCGGCGCCGGATGGGTCACCGCCCGCGTCACGGCGCGGCGTTGCTCTCGTTCGGCGGGCTCGTCCGCGGCGGCGGGGATCTGCGGGACGGGGGCGTTGCCACGGACGATGTCGGCCGCATAGCCACAGGTCGCCGTGTCGAGGGCATCGCCGTCGACGGCGGCCAGGACCCGCCGGAAGGTGCGTTCGCTGGGCACCAGGTAGCGGCCGGTCAGCGGGTTGCGGCGGGCGCCGAGGCGGTGCGGGACGTCCTGCGGGGTCCGGGCCGCCCACTGCCGGATCGCGGCCAGACTGTCGTTGCCGGCCACGAGGGTGGCGCATGCGGTCAGGACCAGGATCACCAGCAGCGGATGGTGTAGCCCGCGCAGCCGGCGTGGGTCCGGCACCTGTGCCAGCCGGGTCACCAGCGGGGACACCACCTGCAGCGGATCGGCCGCCGCCACGTCCGCGGCGAGTTCGGCCTCCCACAACGCCATGTCGGCGAGGTGGTCAACAACAGGGTCTATCAGGGAAGATGACGTCACGAGCGCGACTCCAGCGATGACCTTCAGGACTTAGACACCCGGAAGATCATCAGGAGTCGCGCTCGTCCTGCAACTCGCCTCTCGTCCGTTTCTCAACACGGACAGAACCACCCAATCCGGAACAACGCCGGGGCCGTGGCTGGGAGGTGGTCTGATGACGGCCGTTGTACCGGTGAATACCAGGCAGTTCGCCATCAGCGGGGTGGGTGGTGCTGCAACTGTCCGGTGTGGCTTCGTGGTGTCGGGAGCCCCGCTTCCGGGGCTCCCGACAGATCACCTGTTGTCAGGAGTGATTGACGAGCAACTTGTACATGCTTACCTGACCGTAGTTCGAGCTGCTGCACGGGGAGGAGTTACCGCAGTTTGCCTGGGTGTAGGCGCCGGCCTTGAAGTAATTGCCGGACGCGGTGTGCGAGATGGTCGTCTGCAGGGTGCCGTTGTAGTACACCTTGATCTTGCCGCCACTGACGACGAACTTGCCCTCGAAGACCGTGTGCAGCTTGTAGTTGCTGGTGATCAGCTTGTGGTGAGTGGTGTTTCCCTTGGTGATGTACAGGTTGCTACCTTCCAAACGGAAGACGGTGACGTCGTCGTCGCCGTCGTGGATCTGGGCTCCGACGACATGTGACTTGTCCTTCGGGAGCTTGTTGAATGCCAGCCGGAAGGTCAGGGTGTGAGTGCCCGAGGTAGCCGACCAGGAGGCGTTCTTAGTGCCGTTGCTGGCCATCTCGCGGAGCTCGGAGCGTGCGTAACTCGAGTTGGGCGTGGTCACACCGTTGACCGGGGATCGGAACTGCACCCCGGTGCAGGCGGAGTTGACCTTGAACCACGGATTGCTCGAATAGGTTGCGAGTTGGGGTTGCTTGATCTCGGTCGGCGATCCGGATGACCCGGTCGGCAACGTGACTTTCCAGTTCGTCAGGTTGAGCTGTTGGGCCGGGTAGTCGCACGGGGCGGCGGCGGTGGCGACGCTCGCTGGGGTGAGGAGCGAGGCCGCGAGAGTGGCTGTGGTCGCCAGCAGCGCGGTCACGAGTCGCTGTCTGCGGAGCTTTTTCATCGTTGGTTGTCGCCTTTCAGGGTGGTTGGTGATGGGTGTCGATGCCGTTTCATCCTTGATGGACGATTCGTCGCGCGCCGATTCGTCACATCAAGAAAGGTATTCGTTCACAGTTGTGAACTGTTGGGCATCGGTGCCAGGTGAGAGTAGGAGATGTAGTCACACACGTCAATAGGAAAATTTGTGCAGTGCTCGCAACTGCCAGGCGATGCGCCAACTGTCGGGGTGTCCCTCATGTGGCGATGCCGCGCAAGCGTCAGCCGGCAGGCGGAATTCTCGCGTCGCTCGACCATCGACGCGACCGGTGTCGGTCGTGCCGAGGGAGCTGACGGCATCAGAAGGTCAGAGCGTGCCTGTGGTGTGCCCATCCGGCAATCGCGCTGTATCGGTTCTGGTTCTGGTTGTGGTACTGGTCGTGGGGACGTGAGTCGGGCTCCCACTTCCACGACCAGTACCACGCGAGCTCGCCTGTCGTGGACGATCGGCGCGTGCCGATCAGCCGCCGCGGCGGATGTTGGCGTCGTTACCTATGTCTCGTCGAGGCGGCTACTGGAGCGGTCCTCCCGTGTGTACGACGTTGCTGAAGGTGACCCTGGCCGTGCTGATGTCGGAGTCGGCGAAGTACTGCCGCCAGAGCACCTCCGCCTCTTCCGGGCTGCTGGCTTCGCCGTACGGTACCCACCCGGGGTACTCGCAGTCGAGATCGTTGGTGACGTTGCAGCCGCTCTCGGCGTCCTGGGCCTGGACGTAACTTCCGAACTTCATGTAGGACGCCTGGGAATCCTGCATGTCGTATGTGAAGCTGGTCGACGTACGGCCGATGGTCGAGTTGACCGTGACCACACCGTAGTCGTTGATGAACTCGTACCTCATGGTCTTTCCGCTCCGGATGGTGCCGAGGTCGAAGATCTCCTCGTTGATTTCACCGTCACCGCTCACGAAGCCCGGAATCTGGACACGAACGTACACGTCGAAGACGCCGTTGCTGGGTACGCCCTCGAGCAGCGGGTAGTCGTCGATGGAGAAGTCCTGTTCGCCCTCGCCCTTGAAGATTCCGAGCGGGCTGGAATCCTGTACGTAGAGCTTGACCTGGGTGGAGAAGCCGGCACCGGTGCCGGCGTGGATCTGGTGGGCGATGAGCTTAACCCCGTCGTCGAGATCGAACCTGATGTCGGCTGAGAAGGATTCGTAGATCTCGTCCGAAGCCTTCCTGGCGTTCACCGGTGTCTTCAGTTCGTCGCGCGGACCGCCGCCCTTGCCGGTGACGGTGAACTGCTCCAAGCCGTCGAAGCTCAATACGTACGGGTCGCTTGACTTGATGTAGTCGCCCGCCTCCGAACTGTCCCAGACGTCCGGGTCGAAGCCGGTGCCCGGTGCCAGTCCGGTGGACAGGGTGAAATCGTCGAATCGGCCGGTCTTGCCGCCGTAGGCAGCGAAGACTTCGACGGTGCTGGCGCTGCCGGTGTTGAAGTCGACGCTGACCGGCTCGAAGCCACGGCCACCGCCGGAAGAGGTGTAGGTGTCGCCGCCCACCCTGGCGCCGATGACGCCCTTGCCCCGGACGTACGCGGTCAAGGTGTAGTCGGTGCCGGGCGTCACAGTGACGTCTTGCCGGACTTCGCCGCCCGTACCTTGGATCTTGGCCGAATGGTGGCCGGTATTGCCGATATCAGAAAGAGCCACCTTGCGGGAGTTGATAATACGCCAGCCGTCGAAGTAGCCACTTTCGAAGCCGGTATTGGCGACGGCCACGGTGTCGGCACTCGCGGTGCTGGCCAGCGTGCCGGAGGCAACTGCGGCGATGAGGCCTGCTGCTGCTATCCGAGCGAGCGACGTGGTCCGTCTTCTGATTGTTCCCATGGTGCGGGTTTCCTTCCGGATCGCAGATCGGGACGGTTGTTGCGGCGAGGTCGGTGCGTCGAGAACCAGTTGGCTGTCTGCCTCGATCGGCCGGGACGTCGAGATCGATCGGGCTTGTTCGCCCGGGACGCGGAGATCGATCGGACCCTGCTCGCTCCCGGGGTCGGCCGGAGCCGCCCGGGGTCTGACCGGGGTGATCGACGACGTGGATCCGGTCCGGAGCGAGTGGTGGCGGCGTGGTGGAGGTCCGCGGATCATGGCGCAGAGTAGTCGCATCGTTACCCCAAGTCCAGTGTATCGTTTTACTGAGATTCATCATTATCTGGGCACGCCAGGGAGACTGTCAATGCATGTCGATGATCTAGGTGCACGGTCGCGCGCTACGAGACCGATCCATGTCGTCCCATCAGGTGTGACGCCCGCGCGTTGAAGCCCAAGCCGTCGCTGCTAGCTCCTGTTGCGGAGTGGATCGATGCACCGTGCGGACCTCAGTCGGAGTAGGCGCGACCGGCAAGACGACGACCGGTGACGGGGGGAAGGGACGGGGGAAGGATCGTGCGAGACTGCGTCAGACCCGCGCGCCGGGAACGCGCAGCGGAAGACGCCCGAGCGACCGGCTCCGACCGGGCTTGGTCGTCTTTGGTCGATGCCGGCGTCGCGGGGCAGCCGGAGCACCGGTCGGCCGAGCCTCGGCAGCAAACTGGCCAGCATCCCGACGGCGCACACCCACAGTGCGGTCCGTTCCCCGACCGCCTGGACCAGGAAGCCGCCGAAGAACCCGCCGACCGGCATCATGCCCCACGTCGCCGTACCGCCGATCTGCCTGACCGAACTGGCCGGATTTCTGCTCGCCGAGCACGCTCAGGTCGAGGACGTCTGGCTGCACTCGCAGATCAAGTGCGCCAACTTCCACACCTGGTGGACCTACTCCTACCACGCGCCGGACGCGAGTGTCCAGGCAACCAGGGGCCAGAGGCGTGCACTCGCTACGGTTGGCCACCGGTGCCGGTCTGCCAGAAGACCTGCCGGGTGGACCCGGACCGCAGCACCAGGTTCCCGTCGTCGCGCAGCACCAACTCCGGGCTGGGGCCAGCCCCGACAGAATCCGACGCCCACACCGCCGCCGCGCTAGCGGCCGAGCTGTCGTAGACAACGAGGTTGCCGTCGGGCTGCATCCTGGTCTCCCACACGCTCATGCCGCCGACCACGATCTGGTGTGTGCCGGACGACCAGAGCACGCTGTTGCCGGGCCCGTACAGGACCAGGTTGCCGTCCTGCTGCTGCATCAGGTGGTAGACCTCGTTCGGCGAGGACAGGTACCGCAGGGCGGTGAGCCGGTAGCCGGCCGGCATGGTGCCGGCGTACGACAGGGAGCTGTCCTGTTCGGACAGGCCCGCCAGCATCATCACCGTCGAGCCGTCCCCGCGGGTCAGATGGAAGTGGCCCTGGTTGGCGACCATCACCCTGGTCGCGCCGGAATCCTCGGTGTTCGATGCCCAGGCGACGCTGCCGTCGGGGCGGTAGATGACGAGGTTGCCGTCACTCTGCATGACGACCCGGCTGCCGGGCTGGCCATCGGTTTTGCTGGCCCACCAGTCGTACGGGCCCTGGCAGATGTTGGGTCGGGGCGCCCCGCAGGGCGACGGACCGTAGGCGACGAGGTTGCCGTCGGTCTGCATCAGCAGGCCGAACCGGCCGTCGGGGGAGAGAATGTACTCGCCTGCGTACATGGTCGTGTTCGCGTTGAGTTGGCTGCCGATCCTGGTCGCGCCGACGAACGCGCCGGTCCGGATCGCGCCGGTGGCGGGTTGCGCCGGGGCGGCGGGCGACGCCGTCGCGGCGACGGCCTGCCGATTCCGGCCTGCCGGTGACGCCGTCGGGCTCGGCGTGGCGCTGGGCGACGGTGCTGCCGGATCGGACGTTCCCGGATCCGCCGGCTCGCCGGTCAGCGCCACCGCCCCCTGCGGCCCGATCTCGTCGGGCCGGTTCACGAAGGCCACGGCCGTTGCGATCGTCAGCACCACGGCGACCGTGCCGAGCGCGCCGAGCAGCAGCGCCGGCCGCCGAGGTCGGGTCGGCGGCAGGTCGTCGACCGTGCCGGGACGCGACACCCCACCGGGGCCCGTGGCGGCACTGTCGATGCCGACATCGCCGCTGCGCTCACCCGTCGGGGTGCCGATGACGACGACTGCCGGATCGACATCCGCCCACGGGTCGACCGGATCACCCTGCGACATTGACAACTCCTGACGGATCAGCGACAAGGTACGGGTCGTCCGGAATCCGGACGCGGCGCACCGGGGCCAAGGCGCGGTGCCCGGCGCAAACAAAGGCACCAGCGGGAAATCTTGCCAATCCGTGCAGGCCGTTGACCAGTCGCGACCGGCGAATCTAGGCAGTCGCCACGTCTGGCTCACCGCCGCCGAACCGTCCGGGACGGTGGCGAGCCGCACCTCCCGGTGCGTCGAGGGCGTCGAGGGTACCCGTGCTCCTTCGCAAGGATGCTGGCGGCAGCAAGGATGCTGACGGCAGACCGTAGACCTTGACCTGCGCGTCAGGGTCAAGCGAAGGCACCCCGGGGCAATTGCGCAATTTCTGCCAAAACTCGACATGATCGACTGGGGAGGATGAGCGCCCTCGTCGCCGCACTGCCGATCGTCACCCTGTTCCTGCTGCTCGGCGTGTTCCGGGTACCGGCCTGGTTGGCCGCGCTCGGTGCGCTCGCTGTCGCCCTGTTGGTGTCGATCGGGGCGTACTCGATGCCGACCGGGCAGGGGCTGCTGACCGCGAGCCAGGGAGCGACGTTCGCACTGTTCCCGCTCGTGTGGACGTTCGGCACCGCGATCTGGATCTACCGGGTTGATGTTCGGGTGACTACCCCGGCGGCGGTTGGTACGCCGGCGAACGACCCCAGCTTGCCGAGGCCCTGCGCGGCCTCGTGGCGGCACGCGGCGACGGCGCGAACCGATGGCGTCTGGAGTGCTACATCCACGACCGGGACATCGCCTCCTGGGAGCGTCTGCTCGGCATCGGCGCCGAGGATTCCGTGCGCTTCGCGCAAGGAACCGCGGAGCTGGTCAACTCCAAGTCGGTCTTCCGCTCGATGGCGACAGCGTGCGGGATCCCGGTCGCGGAGGGGCGGGTGGTCGACCGTGGACCGGAGCTTGTCGACGGCGTGTCCGAACTGCTCGCCCGGACCGGGGCCGTCATCGTCAAGCAGGACGTCAACGCCGGCGGAGACGGCAACATACCGCTGACCGCGGTCGAGGGAGGCAAGGAGGCCTGCGCCCACTACGTGGTCCACCTGGCCGCGACCGACCCCGTGACTGTCGCGTCGGCGCTTGAACCGTTCGGCCTGACGGCCCTGCCCGACCTGCCGGCCGGCGCCAGCCTCGCGCGTAACGTCATCGAGGTCTACCAAGAGTCGGCCCGTGAGCTGTCCGCCGACACGACCGTGCCGCGCACCGGTGCGCCGACGTTGATGAGTTACTACGGGCCGATGAACATCGACGCGATCGTCACCAGATCCGGCGAGCTGCTGTTCAACGAGTTCAACGGACGGGTCGGCGGCACCACCGGCATCGACATGATCGGACGGCAGCTGCTCGGCCAGGACTACCTCGACCATCACGTCCTCGTCTCGCGGATCGACGTGCCCGCGCCCGGCTCCGACATCTTCGTGAAGGCCCTAACCGAGCAGGGACTGCTGTTCACCCGGGGATCGGAGCAGGGCGTGGTCATCTACAACGACACCACCGAGGAGACAGGCACGGTCGAGTACGTGGTGGTCGGCCGCAGCTGGGCGGAGACGTCCCGTGCCGAGGAGCAGCTGACCGGCGTGCTGAGCAAGCTCTGAGCGACTCCGAGCGGCCCCGAGCAGGTCCGGCAGGTGGTCCGGCTGTGGGTTCGTCCAGCGCCGCAGTGATGCCGTCGACACTATGTGGACGACGCCGGGCGCGACCGGGGCGTGAGTCCGTCGTGCAGGACGGCGAGGATCCGTTGCTGGCCTTCCTGGCCGGGGCCGACCTGCTCCAGCGCCCGCGAGGTGCCGACCATCAGCCCGATCAACTCGGCTGTGGCGAGGTCCGGGCGTACGGCTCCGGACTGCTGCGCCCTGGTCAGCAGGTCCCCCATCGCGTCGCGCAGGTCCGCGCCGGCTGAAGCGATCGCCGCCCGTACCGCAGCCATCGCTTCGTCGTCGGAGTCGACGGCGTCGGTGAAGGCGTGCTTGACCGTCGACTGCCGGACGGCCTCGGTGAAGAACGCGAAGAAGCCCGCGCCGACATCGCCGGCGGCGGCCATCTCCCGCGCGTACATGGTGATCTCCCGTAGCCGGGACACGAACACCGCCTCGATGAGGGCGGCCTTCGTGGGGAAATGACGGAAGACGGTGCCGATCGCCACGCCGGCGAGCTCGGCGAGCTCCTCGGTCGAGGCGGACGGACCGGCCGCCGCGAAGACCTGTTCGGCGGCGGCGAGGATCCGGGCCCGGTTGCGCTGGGCGTCGGCCCGCATCCGTCTGGGCTGCGGCGAAGACGAGGAGGAGGTCACGGAGGCATTATCCGGCGGAAGAAAATGAGCCGAAGACTCCGGTTGACAACATGAGTCAGTCACTCATATTGTCCTGTCTGTGAAGACGATAGTGATGACCGGCGGCACCTCGGGATTCGGCGCGGACACCCGGATGCGTCTGGTCACCCAGCCCGGCACCCGGGTCCTGTCCGGCACCCGCCGCGCCGCGTCGGGCGGCCCCGACACCGCGTCGGGCGGCCCCGACACCCTGTCCCTGGACCTTGCGCGGCTGGACAGTGTCCGTGCCTTCGCCCAGGCCGTCACCGACCGACTCGACGGCACCCCGATCGACGCGCTCGTGCTCAACGCCGGTCTCACCTTCCGCACCGGCGACCGGCGCACCGTCGACGGCTTCGAAACCACCTTCGCGGTCAACCACCTCGCGCACTACCTGCTGACCCGGCTGCTGATGCCCAACCTCGCGCCGAAGGCGACCGTCATCGTCACCACCAGCGGCACCCACGACCCAGACCACGACACGCTGCTGTCGACGCCGCCCCGACACGCCGACGCGCGCCTGCTCGCCCGTCCCGACACCGACCCCGAGCGCGACACCGACCCACGATCGGCCGGCGGTCGCGCGTACACGTCGTCAAAGCTGTGCAACGTGCTGACCGTACGGGCCCTGGCCGCCCGGCCCGAGGCCCGCAGCGGGCAGTGGCGGGTCCTGGCGTTCGACCCCGGACCGACGCCCGGAACCGGTTTGCTGCGCGACACCTCGCCCACGATGCGGCTGGCCTGGCGGTTACTCAGCCGGGCGACCCGCCTGATGCCCCGGTTCAACCGCCGGGAGGTGGTGGCAGCGGCCCTGACCGACCTCACCCTCGGCGCCGTCACCACCCCACCCGGGCACTACTACGCCCGCGTCGTACGCAACCAGCTCACCTGGACCGCCCCGTCCCGCCTGGCACGCAGTGACGACGCCCGGGACGCCCTGTGGGCCGACAGCGCCGACCTGCTGTCCCTGCCCTGACTGCCGCGCCGCACCGCCCTGGTGTCGACCTGATCGCGCCCGGCCCTGGATCTGGGGTCAGCCAGGGCGCAGGCGCGCCATCCGCCGGCTGACCGTGGCAGGTCTCGCTGTCGTCAGCAGGTGATCACCTTGTTGGCGCTCACGGGGTGATGCCCTGCGTTCGATTCGAGGATCGTCCGGTAGGTGAAGGTCCCTGAAGCGCATCCTGCGGCCACCGACACCCAGTTGTTTCCGGCGTGATAGTTGACAGCCTCATTTTGCCACCAGGACGCAGTACGGTGGCGCTGCAGGGTGATTGTCCACCTTGTCGAATCGCCGCAGTCCCACTTCTCGCCCCAGGCGCGAAGGGTGCTTCCCTCCTTGTTCGGGGGATAGGCGGCATACCAGCAGGCACTCGCCTCGACGTCGCCCGCCGGTGCGGCTACCGCCGCAGGGGTGGGCATCGTGATCGCGGTCAGTGCGACGGTGACGGCCAGGGTCGCTGCACTTCACAGCAGTCGTGTGTAGGTCATCGTTTCCCTTCCGGCTGCGAGGATTTCGACCTGGGGACACGGTGTCCCGCTCGTGCCGCATGGCTAACAGCGTGTACGTGATCACGTGCCGGGTATCTCCGGAGATGGCCGTCCGGCGGCCGAGATCAACCCTCGGCGATCAGTCGTACCAGGACGTTTGGTTGTCCGGGTCCGGCGACGTTCTACTGGAGGACTTCCCAATAGGCTTCGAGCCGATTGGCACCGAGGTTCGTCGATGTTACGTGG
>NZ_JBHMIO010000066.1:0-18305 GCF_048060275.1 Micromonospora sp. LOL_015 | reverse complement strand
TCGATGAGTGTCGCTGTACTCATGCGACTTGCGTGTCGCACGACCTGGTTGATCCAGGAGGGGGTGGTCACGGCACTAGGCGGTGGGAGATAGTGGGATGGTGACTTCCATCTACCGCAGTGTCCAGGGACAAAGCCGGCTTCAGGGTTGGTGTTCTGATCAGCTTGATCGCTGGACGGTGCCGCACCAGCGGTTCTCGGTGGCAACCAGCAGGGGCGATACGCATGTGGTGTCCGCCGGTGAGGGGGCGCCGTCCGTGGTCGTGCTGCCGGGTACGAACTTCAACGCGGCGACGTGCCTGCCGTTGACGGAAACGTTGGCGCAGCGGTGGCCTGTGTGGGTCTTGGACGTTCCGGGACAACCCGGTCTCAGCGCGGCCGAGCGTCCGGACCGGGGAGGGCTGGCGTGGTATGGCCGATGGCTTGGCGAGTTTCTCGACCGAGCGGCGATCGGGCCGGTGGTGATCGTCGGCCACTCCCTCGGCGGCGGTATCGCGCTGGCCTGCGACTCGCCACGAGTCGTGGGTCGGGTTCTCGTTTCGCCGGCTGGCGTCGTCCGGTTACGCGTTACTGCCGGAGTGTTGGCCGCGACCCTGCCATGGCTGACCCAACCGACCAGCAGCCGTAGTGCTCGCCTGCTGCGGATGATGCATGGACCGGGCGAACATCCATCGCCTGTCCTGACAGATTGGATGACCCTGGTGGCCCGCGAGTGCCGGTCCAGCCTCGCGCCCCTCCCGTTGCCCGTCGCCACGCTACAGCGGGCGGCCGGGGTACCGATGGCGGTAGCGACGGGTGAGCGCGACGTGTTCCTTCCGCCATCGCGACTACGACGGGCGGTGTCACGGTCCCTTGGCGTCGACATGGAGGTGCTGCCAGGCGCGGGGCACCTGGTGCCGGACGAGCACCCCGAACAGGTACTGAGCCTCGTTGATGAGGTGATTGGACGCGTTATCTAGTGTCCTGCGCCGGAAATTCGCCTGATAAGTGGGTAGGGTGGGGGGGGATGCCGAGAACTGGTCGTCCCACCCCGCCGCTGACGCTGACCGACGAAGAGCGGACTACGTTGACCCGCTGGTCACGGCGGGCGACGTCGTCACAGGTTCTGGCGATGCGTGCACGGATCATCCTGGCGTGCGCCGAAGGGGCGTCGAACACGGACGTCGCATCGAGTCTCGGCGTACATTTGTCCGCTGTGGAGTAAGTGGCGGCGGCGTTTCCTGAAACTACGCTGGACGGCCTGGTGGACGAGGAACGGCCGGGCCGCCCGCCGTCGATCAGCCTTGACCGGGTCGAGGATGTGGTGGTCGCGACCCTGAAGCAGACGCCACGTGACGCCACCCACTGGTCCCGCGGGTCGATGGCGGACAGGTCCGGGTTGCCCAAGTCCACGATCGGGCGGATCTGGCACGACTTCGGCCTCAAGCCCCACCGTACCGACACGTTCAAGCTGTCCACCGCATCGGTGCCGCCGCCCTCCACTGGGCGCGACGGTGGCGGGTGTTCGGCCGCGAGGTACGGCGCTTCGGTACGGCCATGGAACGGCCTCCTCTCATTTCCACACAGGAGATAACGGTAGCTCTTTTCATTAAGATCGCCGGCCGGTCGGGCGACCGGAACCGCCGACCGACCACCAGCCGGTCGACCGGTCACCCACAGCGGCCGGTCACCCGTCGTGGTCGGGGGCACGCCCCCCGGACCGTGATCGGGCAGGTCACGATCGGCGTGGTCGGCGTGGAACAGCGCCTCGGCCAGCAACTGCCGGACATGCACGTCGGCGGCCGAGTAGTAGACGAAGGTGCCTTCCCGCCGCCCCCGGACCAGCCCGGCCAGCCGCAGCTTGGCCAGCTGCTGGCTGACCGCCGTCGGCGCGGCACCGACCAGCTCGGCCAGGCAGGCGACCGACGACTCACCCTGCAGCAGCGCCCACGATCCCCGGGGTCATCGCAGCGGTGGTCAACGCGGCCGGCTCTGCCGACCCGGCCGGCGGCGGTGGCTCGTCCATCTCCAGCAGCAAATCGGCGAGCATTCGCTCGGCCAGACGCAGCACCGCCGACCGGTACGGCACCTGCTCGAACACGGCGGTTACCGGCAGCTCCACCGAGCTGAGGAACATCGCCCCCCGGCCGACCAGCCAGCTGCGCTCACCGGCGGTGCTGCGTTTCGCGCACCGGGCCACGAAGCAGACCATCGGCTCGTACAGCAGATCGGTCGGCCCGGCCCGCTCGTCGTCGAAGCGGACCAGCCGCAGCCGGGGCACGGCGCTCTCGACCGCCGGCACCGGGCGGCAGTGCCGGGTGACGTCATCCGGCGGGCGCACGCCGTCCACCCGGTGTCGGTGCTGCAGACCGAGTACTCGGTGTTCGAGCGGGCGGTGGAGCCGCAGGTGCTGCGACGGTCCGCGAGCTGGGCATCGGGTTCGTTGCGTACTCGCCGCTCGGCTGCGGCTTCCTGACCGGCGCGGTCCGGCCCGCCGCCGAATACCCGGACGGGGACATGCGGACCGGGGACGAACGCTGGCAGCCGGGCAACTACGAACAGAACCTGGCCGCGGTGCGCGAGCTGACCACGATGGCCGCCGCCAAGGGCGTCGCGGTCACCCAGCTCGCCCTGGCCTGGCTGCTTGCCCAGGGCGATGACATCGTGCCGACCCTGGGCACCCGCAACCCGCAACGGCTCGCCGAGAACGTGGCGGCGGCCGCCGTACCGCTCACCGTGGCCGAGGTCGACCGGATCCGCCAGATCCTGCCGCACGGCGCGGCCGGCTCCCGCTACCCGGCCGCCCGGATGCCGGTCTGATGACATTCGACGCGCGGCTCGATCTGCTCGTGGTTCAGGCCACGAGCTGGCCGAGCAGCCACAGTCCGGCGATGGCGAGCGCGGCACCAGCTCGATCAGCATCGCCAGCCCGACCGCCAGCACCGCCCGCTTCGTGGCCGGCCAGGCGGCGGCGAAGTCACCGAGCCGCTGCCGCTCGGCCAGCCAGACGCCGAGCACGAAGCCGATCACCAGGCCGAGTACCGGGACGAAGAAGAAGCCGACCAGGCCCAGCTCGCCGCCGACCAGCAGCGACCGGTTGGGTACGCCGGCCCAGCAGAGCAGCAGAGCAGCAGACCGGGCAGGATCGGCACGATCACGCCGATCAGCCCGACCAGAATGGCCAGGCCGCTGAGCAGGACGACCAGCGTCTGCGTGTCGTCGAGATCCACACCGACAGGGTGACCGACGGCCGCCAGTGTGGCGAACCCGGCGGCGGCAGAGGGCTGCGATTCGGCTACGGATCCGAAACAATGTCCGAAACCTCGGGAGGATCGCGTGGCCGCTGCTGCACCGGCAGACGATGTTCATCCGGCCTGGCTGCCGGCGCAGGCGTGGCGCGCCATCGGGTCGCGGCACACTCTGGTCTCCGGCACGGAGAAGTCCGTCGCCACCGTGTACGCCGAGGTGCAGGCGGCCTGCGACCGGTTTGGCGGATCGGTGACCCGGCTGTCGGTCGACGGTGAGGCGGACCTGATGCTGGCGTTGACCGGTGCCGCCGGTCCCGGGGCGACAGCCGGTGCGGTCGACGACCTCGGTGAGGAGGGCTACACGATCGGCCGGGCCGGCAGCCTCACCACGGTCACCGCCGCCGCTCCCGCAGGGCTGCTGTACGGGCTGTTCCACGTGGTCCGGCTCGGCGAGTCGGCGTTCGGCGACGACATGGCGACGCGGACGCACCGGCCGGCGATCCGGCGGCGGATGCTCGACCACTGGGACAACGTCGACGTGCACCCGGTGATGGGGCAGGTGGAGCGGGGCTACGCCGGCGGGTCGATCTTCTGGCGGGACGGCGCGATCACCGACGACACCGACCGGGTCCGGGCGTACGCCCGGTTGCTCGCCGCCAGCGGCGTCAACGCGGTCACCATCAACAACGTCAACGTGGGGCGTACCGAGGCGCGGCTGCTCACCGACCGGCTCGACGACGTCGCCACGTTCGCCGGCATCTTCCGCCCGTACGGCATCCGGTTGCACCTGTCGGTGACCTTCGCCGCGCCGATGGTGCTTGGCGGCCTGGCCACGGCCGACCCGCTCGACGAGGCGGTACGCGACTGGTGGGCGGCAACCACCGCCCAGGTCTACGCCAGGGTGCCCGACTTCGGCGGATTTGTGGTGAAGGCCGACTCGGAGGGCCAGCCCGGCCCGTTCGCGTACGGGCGCAGTCACGCTGACGGCGCCAACCTGCTCGCCGACGCCCTCGCCCCGTACGGCGGGGTGGCGCACTGGCGGGCGTTCGTCTACAACCACCGGCAGGACTGGCGGGACCGCACCACCGACCGGGCGCGGGCCGCGTACGACCAATTCGCCCCGCTCGACGGCCAGTTCCGCGACAACGCGATCGTGCAGGTCAAGTACGGGCCAATCGACTTCCAGCCCCGGGAGCCGGTGTCGCCGGTGATCGGCGCGATGCCGGCTACCCGGCTGGCCGTGGAGCTGCAGGTCACCCAGGAGTACACCGGGCACCAGCTGCACGTCTGCTATCTACCTCCGCTGTGGAGTGAGATACTCGGCTTCCGGTTCGACGGCGACAGCCTGGAAGCCGACGGTGACATCAGCGGTGACCTGGGTTCGTCGGTCGCCGCAATCGCCAGGCGTGGCGGCACCCTGGCCGCCGTGTCGAACGTCGGCGACGACCCGTTCTGGTGCGGACATCCGCTCGCCCAGGCCAACCTGTACGCGTTCGGCCGGCTCGGCTGGGATCCGACCGCCGACCCGGCCGCGCTGCTCGACGAGTGGATCGACCTGACCTTCCCCGTCGGCGACGCGGCCGGCAGCGTCGCCGATCCGGGGCGGTTGCGGCAGGCGCTGCACGCGATAATGGACGGTTCGTGGCGTACCTACGAGCGGTACACCGCGCCGCTGGGTGTCGGCTTCATGGTCAGCCCCGGCAACCACTACGGTCCGTCCGTCGACGGGTACGAGTACTCCCGATGGGGCACCTACCACTTCGCCGACCGCGACGGCGTCGGCGTGGACCGGACCCGGGCCACCGGCACCGGCTACACCGGCCAGTACCCGAAGCCCTGGTCGGAGGTGTACGAGTCGTTGACCGATTGCCCCGACGAGTTGCTGCTGTTCTTCCACCACGTGCCGTACGACCACCTGCTGCACAGCGGCTCGACGGTCATCCAGCACATCTACGACACTCACTTCGCCGGAGTCGACGAGGCGATCGCCATGCGGGAGCGGTGGCTGGACATCGCCGACACCGGCCTCGACCCGGCCCTGTACGCCCGGGTCGCCGACCGTCTCGACGAGCAAGTCCGCTCGGCGCGGGAGTGGCGCGACCAGATCAACACCTACTTCTTCCGCAAGTCCGGCATACCCGACGCGCTCGGCCGCCGGATCCACTGACCGGCCTCGTCACCGGTCGAGCCCGGTCACCCGGCGAGCAGTGCGCCGGAGCCGATGCGGAACGGGACGGCCGCTCGGCGGTCAGCACCTCGCCTTTCGTCGTAGTCATGTGCTCGACGTCGTGTTCACCGTCGAGCCGGAACAGCCGCAGGGTGACAGCGGAGCTCCCCCGCGCCATGATCATTTGATGGCTTGCTGGGAGAATCCCGGCGTGTCGCCCAGCAGAGCATCAAACGATCATCAGAACGACGAACCGCTATGCTGACCGGTCCCAGGCTCGCGGATCACGGCCCAGCAGTGCGAGCAGTTGGATCTGGTGGTCCGTGGTGGGACCCGGATCGTGGCCCAGTACGTCGAAGTCTGGCCGGGCGATGTCGAGCCTGCCGAGTTCGGCAAGGTCGATGCCGTCAAGCACCGGGACCACCGCGAGGTTACCGCGGACCACGTGGTCGACCAGCGCCCGTACGTCCCACTCGGAGCACGGCGTCGGGGCGCTCCACTGGTAGGCGCCGATCTGCGCGACGAGGTCGCAGAAGTACCCGTTCTGCTAGATTCCAGTGGAGTTCTTAATTTTCGGAGGTCAGGTGGGGTATCGAGGTCCGTTGCCGCAGCGACTCGTCGACCGGGTCAACGCCTGTACCGCAGCCCTGTACTCGTCGCCACGGTGGGGGCGGCTGGTCCGTCGGCGCATCACGATGATTACCTACACCGGACGCCGGTCCGGTCGCACGTTCAGTACCCCGGTCGGCTACCGCCGGGCCGACGGCACCATCACCATCACCGTCGTAGTGCCAGACGCCAAGAAGTGGTGGCACAACTTCACCGGTGCCGGTGGCCCGGTTTCGCTGCACCTGGAAGGGATCGACCGATCCGGTCATGCCGTCGCCCGCCGCGACGACCGCGGCCGGGTCACGGTGACCGTCGAACTGGACTCCTGACCGGCGCGGTGCGCCGGCTCAGCTCGACGGCAGCTCCACCCCGTCCGGGGCGCGCATCCGCCAGGCGTCGGTGACGAGTTCGGCTAGCCGGTCGACGTCGACCCGCGCCAGCCGGAGCATCACCAGCGGCAGTCCGTCGTAGCCGGGTGTGGTGAAGAACAGGTCGGGCTCGCCGAGCAGCAACGCCTGCTTCTCCGCCTCGTCGCCGACGTACAGCACGGCGACGTCGGTCCGGATCACCCGTGGCTTGCCGGGCCGACGCTCCGGATAGGACCAGACGAGGCCCTTCCCGGCGACCCCAAAGTCAAATCCATCGCTGTCGATCTCGACGACCTGCGGTAGGGCCGACGCCAGTCGCCGGACGTCATCGGCGTCAGCCATCGGGGCACCCGTACCGCACCGCGCTTCGCACCCCCACAGGTTAGCCAGCCGGCTCCGTCGCCACCACGAACACCCTCGGAACGGGAACGTGACGAGCCATCGAGCGTCCGCCGCCACCGATCGGATCGCCTTATGCGACGGGGCGTCGAAGTTGCCCGGCACCTGAACCGGACCGGTGACCCGAGCGCCCGGGCGGCGGCGACCATCTCGGTCGACGAGTCGATCCCGGTCACGGTGGCTCCCGACCAACGGTCTGCAAGGTGGACGGCGAGGGTGCCCGGCTCGCAGCCGAGGTCGACGACCACGGCCGGGTCGGCGACGGCGACCCTGGCCAGCAAATCAGCGAACGGGCGGGAGCGGTGGTCGGTGAAGCGCAGGTAGGCGGCCGGATCCCACATCGCTGTCTCCTCCCGGCCGATCCGATGTCCGACCGGCGTCACGGCCGGGCCGGCGTCCGACCGTCGCGGTACGCCGCCCACTCGTCGGCCAGCATCGCGAAGTCGAGTTCCGTACTCCATTCGCCTTTGAACAGTTCGTTGCGCACCAGCCGGGCCTCCTGACGCATCCCGAGGCGTCGGGCCAGCCGGGCCGACGCCTCGTTGCGCTCGTCGACCCGGGCCACGATCCGGTGCAGGCCCAGGTGGTCGAAGCCGAGACCGAGCAGCGCCCGTGCCGCCTCGGTGGCGTAGCCCCGGCCGGCGGCGTCCGGGTGTACGACGTACCCGATCTCGCCGCCGCGATGGATTCGGCTGCGCCAGAAGAGCACGACGTCCCCGATCAGCCGGCCGGTGGCGGCCACCTCGACGCCGAGGGTGAGGGCCTGACCTTCGTCGCTGAGGCCGGTGTTGGCCCACTGGGTGGCGAGCCGCTGGACGACGACGTCGCGGGTCATCGGCTCGAGCGGCACGTACCGGCAGACGGCCGGCAGGCTGCGGTAGGCGAGCAGCGCGTCGACGTCGTCGCCGGCCAGCGGTCGCAGCAGCAGCCGCTCGGTGCGGACCGGATAGTCAGGATGCAGGGCGGGATCTTCGGAATGCAGGGCGGACTGCTGCACGGTCGGCATGCCGCCCATGCTGCCACCACGCCCACCGTCGATCGCCTGCCACCACACCCGCCGCCATCCGATTTGCCGGGCCGTCCAGCAGCTGAGCCAGCCGGTCGACGGACGTGAGATCCAGCTCACATCGACGCTCAAAGCCGGGCCCGTCGCCCGGTCCGTCTTGCCAGTTGTGAACGACGACAGGAACGACGACAGGACGGGGCGACGAGGGTGACGGGTCGGATTCTCTTCGTGGAACTGCGCCGTACCGCGGTGGTGTGGTTCGGTGTCGGGCTGGCGTTCGCGGCGGCCTCGTTGGCCGTCGACGGGGAACGCTGGGACGGGTACTGGATGGCGGGGGTGCTGGCCCATCACGACACGCTGGAACTGATCTGGCCGCTCGCGCTCGCGGTCGGTGCCTGGCACGGGCGCCGGGACCACGCCAGCAGGATGACCGAGCTGATCGCGACGAGCGCCCGACCAGGCCTGGCCCGGGTGGCACCCCGGGCGGTCGCGCTCGTCGGCTGCCTCGCCGGCGGATTCACCGGCGGAGTGCTCGAGGTGCTGGCCCTCGCGGCGCTGGCCGCAGACCATCAGCCGGCCGGCTGGGTCTGGCCGGTGCTGCTCGGCGCGGCGAGCGTCGCGGCGGCCGGTCTGCTCGGCCTCGGCCTGGGTCGGCTGCTGCCGTCCCGGCTGACCGCCCCGCTGCTCGCCATGGGTGCGCTCGCCGCCGTCGTCGCACTGCAGTTGCTGGCCGACAGCGGCGACAACCGGGCGTTGCTGCTCAGCCCGACATCCCTCGGGCCGGTTGACGGCTACTCCACGATCGACGACCGAGCCGTCGCGGGCATGCTGGTGTGGTACGTCGCTCTGGCGGCGACCGGGTGGGCGGTGTACGCCGCCGCCACTCGCCGGTCCCGGCTGCTCGCCGTGCTGCCGGGCGTCGCCGGGCTGCTCGTCGCCCTGATCGTGCTGCCACCGGTCAATGAGGCTGCGCACCCCGACCTACGGGCCACCGAACTGGTCTGCGCCGACGGGACACCCCGGGTCTGCGTCAGCCGGGTCGACGCGTCGGTCCTGCCGGAGCTGGTCGGGCCGGCCCGGCGGGCGTTGGCTCTGCTGGCCAAGCTGCCCGACCCGCCAACCGCCGTCGTGCAGCGGGTCGGCCCGCACGGAGCCTCGACTGTGGAGCGCCGGAAGACGGCCAATTTCCATCTGCTCATCTACGGCGACGGAACGATCGCCACCGGGCTGCGCACGCTCGAAGCCGAAATCCTCGACGGCGCCGGGACCGTCGCGTGCGGTGCCGCTCCCGGCGACGTCGAGGGCTGGGAGCCGATTCAGGCGGCCCGGGCGGCGGCCGGCCTCTGGCTCGCGGGCCGGGACGCGGCACCGGACGAGTTCTGGGATCCCGTACAGGGCATGGTCGACGAGGCGCTGGCCACGCTGCGGTCGCTGCCGGCGGACGAACAGCCGGCCCGGGTCGCCGCACTTCGGGAGGCCGCGCTGAACTGTCGACCCGACCTCTACGAGGTGCTGACCGCCAACTGACGCGTATGGGCGGTAGACCCCATTTCGGATCGTGAGGGGTTGACGGCGAGGAGTCATCGACATCAACATGTTCGCCATTGGCGTTCAACGATCTTCGATGCCAACCGGTTGATCCCGGCCCTGCGATCCAGGAGACGATCGATGTCAGGACGCAAGCCCTCCCTACCACGACTATTGCCCCGGGCACGCCGCCTGCTGGCCGTCACCGCTGGTGCCGTGCTGGCCGGCGGGCTGCTCGGCGTACCACTGCCCGTCTCGGCCGCGCCCACCGACGGCGGTGCCGACGCCCCCGGTGCCGGCGCCGCCGCAGTCGCCGAGGAGCTACAGACCACAGTCGCCGAATCGACCGGCGACCGGGTCCAGGCGCTGCTGATGCTGCCCAACCCGCAACGCTATCCGACCAACCCGGACACCGCCGTCGACCAGCTGCGCGCCCACTCCGAGGAAATCCAGGCCGAGGTCGAGACGGCGCTGGAGGAGCACGCCGAGACCGCCGGCGACGTACGGGTGGTCAACCGCTTCTGGATCACCAACATGCTGCTCGTCGAGTTCACCGCCGACGCCTCCCGGCTGTCGGCGCTGGCGAGCCTGCCCGGTGTGCAACGGGTGCTGCCGAACTTCACCCTGAGCGTGCCGGAGACCGAGATGACCGCCGCCGCCGACCCGGCCGCGTCGATCATCGACGACCGGATCACCTGGGGCATGGACCGCATCGGCGTCGAAAAGGTCTGGACCGAGCTCGGTCTGGACGGCACCGGCGTCCGGGTGGTCACCCTCGACACCGGGGTCGCCATCGACCACCCCGACCTGGTCGGCAAGATGGCCACCGACGACCCGACCGACCCGACCTACCCGGGTGGCTGGATGGAGTTCAACTCTGCCGGCGGTCTGGTGGCCTCCGAGCCGCACGACTCGTCCACCCACGGTACGCACGTCTCCGGCACCATCCACGGTGGTGCGGCGTCCGGCGTGACAATCGGCGGTGCCCCCGGCGCCGAGATGGCGCACGGCCTGGTGATCCCCGACGGAAGCGGCTCCTTCGCCCAGGTCGCCGCCGGCATGCAGTGGGCGGTCGCACCGACCGACTCCGCCGGCAACCCGGCGGGCCGGCCGGCCGACGTGGTCAGCATGTCGCTCGGCGCGGCGACCTACGCGACGGAGATGGTCGCCCCGACCCGGGCGATCGTCGCCGCTGGCGCATTCCCGTCGTTCGCCATCGGCAACGAGGACATCTTCGGCAGCTGCGGCGTCGGTTCGTCCAGCCCCGGCAACGTCTACGAGGCCGTCGGCGTCGGCGCCACCGACATCGACGACAACGTCGCCGACTTCTCCTGCGGCAACGTGGTCAACAAGTCCAGCTGGGCCAGCCCACCCGCGGACTGGCCGGACAGCTGGGTCACCCCGGACCTGTCCGCCCCGGGCGACGAGGTGTGGTCGGCCCACCCGGACGGCAGCTACCGCTACGCCAGCGGCACCTCGATGGCGACCCCGCACACCAGCGCGGTCGCCGCGCTGCTGCTGCAGGGCGCACCGGAGCTCAGCGTCGACGCGACCCGTACCGCGCTGATCGACACCGCCTTCTGGGACGACCGGTACGCCGACGTGGCACCGGACACCCGCTACGGCCACGGCCGGATCGACGCGTACGCCGCCGCCGTGCAGGTGGCGCTCGACAGCGGCGTCACCGGCCAGGTCACCACCGCCGGCACCGGCGCCCCGGTCGCCGACGCCACGGTCACCGTCACGCCGGGCGGGGCCTCGGTGCGTACCGGTGACGACGGCAGCTTCACCCTGCGGCTGGCGCCGGGCAGCTACACGCTGACCGCCACCGCGTTCGGTCACGAGACCGCCAGCGTCCCCGACGTCGTCGTGGTCGAGGAGTCGTTCACCACCGTCGACCTGGCAATGGTGCCGCTGCCGATCGGGGTGGTCACCGGTGCCGCGACGTTCGACGAGAGCGGCCACGGCGTACCCGGGGTGACGGTCACGGTCTCCACCGACGGCGCGCCGGTCGGCAGCCCGGTGGTCACCGGCACCGACGGTAGCTACCGGCTCGAACTGCCGGCCGGCAGCTACCGGGTCACCGCCGAGCATCCCCGGTTCGACGTCTCCCCGGCCGTCGAGGTGGCCATTCCGGAAGGCGGCGCGGTCACCGCCGACTTCACGCTCAGCCCGCCGCCGCAGACGGTCGCCCTGGTCGGCAGCTACGTCGACACGTACGCCGACGAGATCTTCGCCCCGCGCGGCATCGAGACGGTGAGCTACGACTGGGACGAGCTGGTGGCCGCCGCCGACCATCCGGTCGTGGTGCTCGGCTACGGGGTGAGCAGCGACTACGACGAGGCGACCTTCCAGGCGTTCCTGGACGCCACCGACGCCGCCGGCACCGGGGTGATCTTCACCGACCACGCCTACAGCACCGGCAACGGCATCCGGCAGCTGTCCCAGCACACCGGGCAGCCCGTCTCGACCGGCTCCATCACCGGCGGTACCGGCGTGGCCGAGTCGTACTACGAGGTGACCGCCGAACACCCGATCCTCGACGGGTACGCCGTCGGTGACCGGATCCCGCTGGACGACAGCACCCAGGCCAAGTGGATCGCCTGGTTCGGCGACTACTCCGGCGACGGCCGGCAGACCCTCGCCGACCTGGGACGCAGCGACACCACCGGGATCTACGGCGGCGGCATCGGCGTCGACCAGCGGGCCACCAACCGGCACGTCCTGCTGTCCACCCACGGTGTGTCGGTGACCCGCGGCCCGGTCGACTGGACCGAGCAGGCCACCCAGGTGTTCCTCGACGCGATCGACTGGGCAGCCCGCCCGGCCGAGGAAGGGCAGCCGTACTTCGCCGTGCACGGGTTGACGGTCGACCCGGAGGTGGTGAAGAGCAACGAACCGGTACGGGTCACCGCCCAGGTTAAGAACATCGGCGCGGCGGCCGGTCCGTACCAGGCGGTGCTGCGGGTCGACGGTGAGTCGGCGGCGACCACCACGGTCAACCTCGGCTCCGGCGTCAACCAGACGGTCAGCTGGACGGTGCAACGGGCCGAGCTCGGCAACTACGCCGTGACGCTCGAGTACCTGACCGGGTCGTTCCGGGTGCGTCCGCCCCGGGTGAGCCTCACCGCGCGTACCGTCGACGCTCCGGACGCCGAGCCCGGCCCGCTGGCCGACGCCGCGGTCGAGCTGGTCCACGACGGCGCCGTGATCCCGGTCGGTGCGACCGACGACGCCGGCACCCTCACCTTCGAGACTCCGGCCGCCGTCGACCGCTACACCCTGGTGGTGCGCAAGGCCGCGGCCGACGGTGGTACGTCGTACCTGCTGCACAAGGCGATCACGGTGTTCGACGACGACGAGGTGCTGTTCGCGCCCCGGGTGCTGGCCGGTGGGCCGGCCGGGGCCGAGGCGGCCCAGGATCTGTCGACCCGGGTGGACCTCGCCGCCGACCTGGTCGGCGGCGACCATGAGGCGACCGTCTACCTGCGCCCGGCCGGCACCGCGCCGTGGGCGTACTCGTTCGGGCCCGGACCGCTGGTCGCGACGCTGGACAGCTACCAGGCGGTCACCGTGCACCAGCTGCCCCGGTTGGAACGTGACTGGTGGCTGGTCAGCGAGATCCTGCCGGAGATGGACTGGGTCGACCCGCTCGACGCCACGTTCGGCTTCGGCGGCACGGCGCAGGTCGAACTGGCCGCGTCAACCCCGGAGCCGGGCTCGGTCGAGGTGGACTGGTCGGTGACCGACGCGCACGGACACCCGTTCGCGACGGTGCGCGCCACCGACGTACGGCCGTTCGCCGACCTGCCGGCGGTGACCCGCCTGGAGGACGTCGTGCCGGCGGTGCGGGCGTTGGCGCCAAACGAGGCCCGGCCGGTGCTGCGGCTGTCCGACCCGACCGGGGCCGAGATCCGGGCCGGTTACCTCGACTGGGCGGCCCAGCCGTACGGATTCGAGGTCGACGACCCGCAGCCCGGTCGGTACCAGCTCCAGCTGGAGCTGGACACCGGCTGGTACAGCGGGCTGGTCGACGCCGAGTCGTCCCTGGTGCTGGCCGAGGCGGCGACGATCACCTCGACCTACCCGCAGACCGCCGAGGTGGACGGCTGGTTCCACCCGGAGGTCCGGGTGGTCAACCCGAGCGGGATCGACCAGGGCACCGCCGAGTCGACGCTGACGATCACCCACCCCGACGGTGACCTGCTGGCCCGCGACGTCGCGGTGCAGCTGCGGGTCGACGGGGCCTGGGTGCGGACTCCGCTGACGGTGCAGGACGGTGCTCTGGTCGGGACGATCTCGCCAGAGGTGGCGCTGACCGCCGGCACCGACCTGACCTGGGAGCTGCACGTACGCACCCGCCGGCCCGGCGCGTTCACCTTCACCCATCAGCTGGCCGGCGATGCGGTGGCGGTGACCGCCAGCTCGGCGGTGACGGTGGGCTGACGACGTCCGGCAGGTAAGGATCCTCACCGGCCGCGCGACCCCCGGGCCCGGGGGTCGCGCGGCCGGTGAGGATAAGGTCTGGCCGTGCGGACCAAGCAGGAGTTGAGCGACGCCATCCGGCAGCGACAGCGGGCGGTGCTGATCGTCAACGCCAGGTCCCGCCAGGGCCGCCAGTTCTACACCGACGCCGTCCGGCGGCTGACCGACGCCGGATTCGAGCTGATCGCCAGCTACCCGGTCGACGAGCCGGGTGAGCTGGAACGCAGCCTGGACGAGGCAGTCCGAATGGCCCCGGACCTGCTGATCGCCGGCGGTGGGGACGGCACCATCGGGGCCGCCGCCCGGCTGCTCGCCCACCGCGACATCGCGCTCGGGCTGCTGCCGTTGGGCACCACCAACAACTTCGCCCGTACCCTCGGGATCCCGATCGACCTGGATGCGGCGGTCCGGGTCATCAGCTCCGGCAAGGTGATCGACGTCGATCTCGGCCTCGCCGGTGACCTGCCGTTCGTCAACCATGTCGGCATCGGGTTGTCCGCCGAGGTGATGCTGCGCACCCCGCCCCGGCTGAAACGGGTGGTCGGCAAGTTCGCCTATCCGACGACGGCGGCGGCGTTGATGGCCCGGCACCGTCCGCTACGGGTCAGCGTCCGCACCGCCGGCAGCAACCGGGACTTCCAGACCCACCAGCTGTACGTCGCCAACGGCGGTCACCAGGCCGGCCGGCCGATCACCGCGGACGCCAACGCCGACGACCGGCTGCTGGTGGCGTACCCGGTCGGTGGTGCGACCCGGCACAGCCTGCTGGCCGCGACGGTACGCAACGCGGCGACCGGTCACCGGCGTACCCTGCGGCACGACCCGTTCCTCGCGGTCGGCGAACTGCTGGTCGAAACGGACCGGCCGGCGCCGGTGGAGATCGACGGTGAGGTGTGTGGCGAGACCCCGATCCGGCTGCGGGTCGACGCCAACGCGTTGCGGGTGATGGCCGCCGCGGGGACCGTCGACCACTGACCCGACCGCGCGGTCGGGCCGCACGACTCCGGCTGGCCGCCGGTCTCGCCCCACTGGAGGGCCAGGCCATCGTCGGCGGTGGACATGTAGTTCGACGCAGCACGTACCATGCGCTGGTGTCGACCGTCGCCGCCGCGATACGGCGGGTCCATCTCCGGTCAGTGGTCCGACCGGTCTGGCTGTTTCTGCCGAGTCTTCCTCCGTCACCGCAGGCCCAGGCGGTCGGCCGCACGCCTGGCGGCACCACCCGGCCGCTGGCTGCTCCAGGCATGGCGGCGGACCCGCCAGCTACCAACGCCACCGCCGGAACCGGTACTCGCACCGCACACGGGGTGCCAGCCGCGGTACTACCAGTGATGACGACATGTGGGCCGTCGCGCTCTGTTCAGGCACCGCCGGACTCGACCACGTCGCCGGCGGCGACCGGGTTGACCGAGTCGACCGCAGGTAAATTGGCGACGAAGGGTTCCCGGTCCGCATCGGACATCCGCAGTTCCCGCCGCGACGGCACGACCTCGCCACTCATCTGACCACTCTACGACGCGTTCGCCCACCCCCGGCCGCGCGCGGCGCGGTCCGGCCCGCTGCCTCGGGCCGGACCGCGCCGACGTCAGTGCCGGATCGGCATCAGCAGCGAACAGCTCCGGTCGTCGTCGGGCAGTCGCACGGCCAGCGGCCGGATCGGTCCGTCCAGGTCCAGCACCAGCTGACCGCCGCCGGCGGCCGCCACCGCCTGCAGCAGGAACTCCCGGTTCACCGCGACGTACCGATCCGGTGCGGCGTGCCAGGCCGCCTCGTCGACGCATTCGACGGTGCCGTCGTCGGTCGCCGCCAGCACCGCGACCGGGTGGGTGACGCCGAGGTGTTCGCGTACCACCGCCGGGGCACGGCCCGGCTCCAGCGCCCGTCGCAACTCGGTGGCGTCCACGGTGACCTGCCGTCGGCCCTCGGCGCCCCGGACCGGCAGCAACGGCCGGTAGTCGGGAAAGTCGTGGTCCAGCGGGTCGGTGGTGATCCGCCAGCCCGGGGCGGAGGCGTTGACGCCGTCCGGACCGAAGGCAAGTTCCGCTGTTGGGTTACGGTCGACCTGGCTGCGTACGCCGGTCACGAAGCCGCCGGGCACCAGGACCGACGCCGCTGGGCCGTCGACCGCCGTCGGGACGAGTTCGGCGACCGCAATGCGGTAACGGTCGGTCGCGGCGAACCGTACGGCGTCGGCGGAGACCTCGACGTGCACCCCGGCCAGGGCGGGAATCTCGGGGTCGATGCCGACGGCGAACCGTACGGCGTCCAGCGCGCCGGCCAGGTCGGCGGCGTCGACGGTGACGTGGGTGGTGGTGGTCATGATCGTCCGATTCTCCTCGGCATCGAGCAGGGCATGGATGCGGGAGAGCTCCCGACGGGCATCGGCCAGCCCGTCCTGCAGCCGGCGCAGGTGCACGTCGAGCAGCCGCCGGGCCACCGTGACGTCGGGCAACGCCCGGACCGCCTCGGTGATCTCGGCCAGCGGCAGGCTGACCCGGCGCAGCCCGGCCAGCAGCCGGGCGGCGCGCAGCTGACTCACGGCGTACCACCGGTAGCCGGTGCGCGGATCCACCGCGGCCGGCACCAGCACGCCGGCGGCGTCGTAGAACCGCAGCGCGCTGACGGTCAGCCCGCTGGCGCGGGCCGTCTCGCCGATGCTGTGCATGTCGCTCTCCACGTCCATGGACTCTGCGGCCTAGACCAGGTCGAGGGTCAAGGCCAGCCGGGTACCGGAGCCGACGGGCCGGGCCAGCGGCGGGATGCCGGCCCGTGGCAGCATTGCGGTTCCGACCAGATCGATGTGCGCGTCCAACGAGACCGACGTGCCCCGCCGGGAGGCAGGATGACCCCGCACGCACCTGCACCGCCCGCGATCGCCGGGCTGCCGCCGCTCGCCTGGCAGCACACGCCGGTGGCAGCGGATCATCACGCCGGTCGGCAGGCCCTGTCGCTCACCGCCGGCCCCGGCACCGACTGGTTCGTCGACCCGGTCGGCGAGTACCGCACCCACAACGCCCCGGCGCTGCTGTTCGCCTGCCCGGACGGCGAGTTCGCGCTCTCCGCCCGGGTCACGGTCGACTTCACGGCCGCGTTCGACGCCGGCGTGCTGTGCCTGCGCATCGACGAGGAACACTGGGCGAAGCTGTGCTTCGAGTACTCACCGCAGGGTCGGCCGATGGTGGTGACCGTGGTGACCAACGGCACCTCCGACGACGCCAACGCGGTCACCGTCGAGGCGTCCAGCGTCCACCTCCGGGTGCTGCGCAAGGGGTCGGCGTACGCGTTCCACTACTCAGTCGACGGCATGTCGTGGCAGTTCGCCCGACTGTTCCGGCTGACCGGTGCCGCCGATGCGCCGACCCGGGTCGGCCTCCTCGCCCAGTCGCCCACCGGTGACCGCTGCACCGCCACGTTCGAGCAGATCAGTCTGGACGACGTGGTTCCGGACGATCTGCGCGGTGGGCGGTGACCCGGACGGTGGTCCCGGACCGGGCTGGGTGGCCTGTGCTACCGGCTCGGCTCGCTGCACCTCGCCGACCGGGATCCGGCGGCGGCGGCGCTGGACGACGCGGTACGCGCGTACGCCGGGCTGGTCGGTGCCGTGCCCGACGCGGAGCTGACGCTGGCCGACGTGCTGGCCCGCCGTGGTCTCGCCCAGTCGGTACGGGGATGGGCCGCCTCGGCAGAGGTCGACGTTGACGCAGCGGTCCTGGCCTGTCTGTCGGTGACCGGCGGCGATCCGGCCCACCCGCGACGCCGGGACCTGGCCCGGGTGCTGGCGTCCAACGCCGTGACGCTGGCACCGGACGGTGACCCACAGCTCGCGATCGCCTCGGCCAACGCCGCACTGGGCTACTACGGCCATCCCGACGCGGGCGGCAACGACGCGGACGACAGCGTCGACAGTGGGTACGTACACAGTGCAGCGGTGGTGTCGGCGTTGCTGAACTTCGTCGACGGCCGGGTCGTCGAGGGCTTCGTACCGGCGGCGGTGATCGCCGCCGGCCTGCCGCCGGGCCAGGCCCGGCAGGCGCTGGAGGCCGAGTTGCGGGTGGTCGACGGGCTGCTGTCGATGGCCGGTGGCCCGGTGCCGTTCCCGCCGGAGATGGGTCGCAGCCTGGCGCGGCTGGTGCTGCTGACCGTGCGGGACCGGGGCCTGCTGTGGGTGCCGGCCGACGACTGGCTGGACCGGGCGGCCCAACCGACGCTGACAGCGGTGGCGCAGCGGCACACCGCCGGGGCCGGGCAGGCGACACCGCTGGAGACGGCGACGACACCAGCGATCCGGCGTTGCTCTGGACCGCATCGACGCGGTGGCTGTCCGGGCTGTCGTTGGAGGCGGCGGTGCAGCTGGCGACGGTCGCCGTCGACGTACTGCCCACGGCGTCGGCGTACGCCGACGGACGGCGGCTGGCACCGGCCGCGCACGCGTTGCTCGCCAGCGCATACCGGGCCGCCCCGTTACCTTTTTGATCGTCCCCAGCCGGGGACTGCTCGGTCGCCCGGCTCGGTATGACT
>NZ_JBHMIO010000065.1:0-18560 GCF_048060275.1 Micromonospora sp. LOL_015 | reverse complement strand
GCCGGGTACAGACCTTGCCGGATGCCTTCGCGACGTCGATGGCCGCGACCCGGCTCAACCGGATCTCATGGTCGGGGTCGTGGATCTCTTCAGGTTCTCGTGACATGCCACCGGGCTCCATACGGGCAGAAGGGGGTGGGAGGTCGCCCGTGGGCCACGGTCGGGAACCAAGAAATCTGACCGGCGTGCTCGAAGCAACAGTGTGCGACCCATCGAGGTCGGGCCCCGCGCCAGACTCGTTAACGGCTTCAAGTGCCAAGATCCCATCGGCGTCGGCGGGCGACCGTACCGCAGTTTTTCACGCCATAGCGGCGTGCTCGGCACAGGGTGACTCGTTCGACTTCGCCGCGATCTGGACCTGGGCGAGCACGATCCCGGTGCCGGTGTCGTACGCCGAGAGCAGATGGACCTGCCGCCCGTCGGGCAGTCGGGCGCCCCGGGCGACCTTGCCGTCCACGGCGATCACCAGACGCCACCGGCGCCCGCCGATCACGACCGGCCCCGCCCGGTCCCGCAGCCAGCGGGCCAGAACCTGTGACAACACCTCGGCGTCGAGCCGGATCAACAGCCGCCACACCGTCGTGGCGGCGGGTACCCGTCCGGTGAACCCGAGCCGGGCCCACACGGGACGGTCCTGGAAACACACCCAGTCGTGGACGGCGGCGAACGTGCACACCCCGGCCAGTACCGCGCACACCGCCGCCGCAAGCACGCTGACCAGCGGGTACCTCCGGCCTCGCGGATCCCGCGGGTCGTTGATGGCCTCCAGGGCCACGAACAAGCTACGGCGGTCACGATCGGTCACCACGACTGGTGACGGCAGGTTGGGGGGTCGATGTGGCAACACGATCTCGGTCAGTGATGATGACATCAGCGGGTGCGGTCCTCTTCTGGGTCATGGTCTTCGCAAACTCATGATCACCAGCGGGCCGCACCCGTCCTACACGGACCCCGGAACTCGCCGAATCCCATCGAAAACCCCAGCTCAAGAGCCCCTCAACCGACTACGCAACAGCCCTGATCTTGGACCCTATTGCCGGTCGCTCTAAGCGGCGGCGACGACCAGCTCGGCGCGGACCAGGCGCTTGAGCAGCTGCTGCTGGGCCGCGGTGAGCTGACCCTCGAGCTTGCGTATGGTCACGCCCGCCTCGAGGTAACCGAGCAGCTCGGCCGTGCCCTCCCGGGCCAGGCCGCGGATCTCGACGTCGCCGGCGCCGTCGGCGAAGCCGATGCGGTGCGCCGGGACCGGCCGGGCGACCGGCGAGTCGATGGCGTCACGGTTGGCGACCGGGTCGGCCCAGTAGGTGGCAATCCCGGCCTTGGTCGACTCGTCCAGCTCGTCGTCGAAGGGCGGCGGGGGGAGGTGGCCCTTGAAGCCCGGCACGTCGAGCCCGACCGTCTCCCGCACGGCCACGCCCGGCGCCAGCGACAGCGTGGCGTCGGGATCGATCGGGGCGGGCTCGGCGCGATCGTTCGCCCGGGTGAACGGCCCCTCGCCGCGCATCGGCGCGCCCGTGATCAACTGCATGAGGTTGGGCGTGACCGAGGTGTTGAGCAGCACATCGAACGTCCGCTCCTGGATGTCCAGGTCCGGGCCGCTGCCACGGTGCCGCCAGTAGACGCTCTCCGGGTCCTGCTTGCCCAGCGCGTGGTACCACTGGTCGATCGAGAGCGCGAAGGTCTCGGCCATTCCGTGCCAGCCCTCGTCGTAGTCGCGCCACAGGTCGCGGCGGCTCTGCTCGTCGAGCTCGCCGGAGAGGGTGTGCTCCAGCAGCATCGCGGCGTTCACCGCCTGATTCGTAGCGAACGCGACGCCGGAGGAGAACAGCGGGTCGACGAAGTAGGCCGAGTCACCGACGAGCAGCCAGCGGTCGTCGTAGTCGGAGAAATGGCCGTTGATCATCGAGTAGTTCGTCGCCGTGAGCATCTTGTCGTCGATCGGCTCGGCGTTGCCGATCAAGTCCTTGAGGTACGGCACCTGGCGCACCGTCTCGATGAACGTCTGCTGGTCAGTGAAGTCGGAGCCCTTCTGCTTGAGGATTTCCGGGATGGTCACGATGCCGATCGAGTGGGTGAGCTTGCGTTCACCGTCGATGACCTTCGGCACCGGGATGTACCAGCACCAGCCGTTCTGGAAGGCGAAGCAGCCAATCGGCGACTGGTTCTTCTCCCGGAAGATGTTCCAGTCGCCGGGCAGGTCCTGCACCGGCTCACCGCCGAGGAAATGCTGCCAGATGGCGATGTTGCGGTAGCTCGACAGCCACTCGCGCTTCTGTTTGGCGGCAATGCTGTTGCGCCGGCCCGAGGCGTCGACGAAGTACTTCGATCGCACCACCGTGCCGTCCTTGAGGGTGACCGTGCATCCGTCGGCGTCCGACTCGAACTGCCCGACCGACGTCTGCTCGAACACGTCG
Organism: Micromonospora sp. LOL_015; assembly: GCF_048060275.1. NCBI lineage: Bacteria > Bacillati > Actinomycetota > Actinomycetes > Micromonosporales > Micromonosporaceae > Micromonospora > Micromonospora sp. LOL_015. Next base: position 16,146 of record NZ_JBHMIO010000065.1, on the reverse strand, counting down.
ACGCCGCTGTCTGCCGCGTGATCGAGCAGGATCTCGTCGAACTCGGCCCGGTTGACGTGCATGGCGAAGCGCGGCACACCGTCGCCCAGGTAGTTGCGGTGGTCGAAGAAGGCGACCATCGGGACCTCGCCCCAGTTGAACACGCCGCCGTACTTCTTCACCCAGCACTTGCTGGCCAGGACCTTCTCCAGCGCGCCGCTCTGCTCGATCGCCGGAATCATCTGGTGGGCGAACGACTCACCGATGTGCTCGCGGGGCATCTCCTCCTTCTCGAAGATCGCCACGCGCAGCGTCGTCCGCCGGGCCAGCAGCGCTCCGAGCGTCGAGCCGGCCGGACCACCACCCATGATCACGACGTCGTACTCGGAGCCGACTTCTCTACCCATGTTCTGACCTCCTGAGATGGCTGACGACGCTGTCGGACCCGGCGTCCACGACAGGTCGACGCCAAGGTAGGAGCGCCTGCGCACCGACGCAGTGGTGGCATTCCGGGCTGCGCCCATCGCCTGGTAACCGCGCGAGCCCGGGCACCACGGCGGCGCGGAAGGGTTACCGGGCAGTGGGCCGGCGGTGGTCTGCGACCCATAGGAGGGCTGGGGAGCACGGTCCTAGCGTCGCCGCAGCGGGAGTCCCGGGACCCCGCCGGAGAGGGGCGAGTCCACATGCACGCTGTCCACAACGTCGTCCTGCCCAGCGTGGTCCGCGGCACGGGCCCAGGGCTGGTGCTCGTGCACGGCGCCGGGGCAACCGGGGACAGCACGTACGGGCGGCTGATCAGTGGCCTGGCCGCCGGCCACGGGGTCGTGGCGCCGGACTACTCCAAGGTCACCACAGGCGCCACGATCGACATCGACGCCCTTGCCGACTGGCACGTCGAAGCGGCACTGCGTGCCGGGCACGAGCGGTTCGCCATGGCCGGGCACTCGCTGGGCAGCATGATCGCCACGCGGGCCGCCGTGCGCCACCCGGACCGGGTGACCGCGCTCGTGCTCACCTCCGCCTTCGCCCGGGCCCCCGCGTCCACCCGGCTCAAACTGCGGGTCTGGCGTAGCCTGCTCGACGGTGGCCGAGGGTTGCTGGCGCGCTACCTGATGTCGTTGATGCTCAGCGACCGCTACCTCGACGCCATGTCCGAGGACCAGATCGACGGCTTCGCCGAGCTCGTTGCCCTCACCACCGGTGCCGGCAGCGCCGAGCAGATCGAGCTGGCGCTCCGCCTCGATGTGCGCGCCGACCTGGCCAGGATCAGCGTGCCGACACTGGTGATCGCCACCAGCGACGACCACCTGGTGCCGGCCGCGGTCTCCGGCGAACTGATCGACCACCTGAGCGCCGCCGTCTCCGCGACCCTGCCATGCGGGCACCTGCCCGCCCTGGAGTGCCCGCAGGAGTGGCAGCGACTGATCGAAGACTTCCTTACGGCGGTCAACTCGGACGGAGCGGCCCAGTGACGCACACCCCGAACATCACCTCGGCGGGCCACGGCCCGATCGCCGTCGTCGGCCTGTCCTGCCGGCTGCCCGGCGCCGACAGCCCCGACGCCTTCTGGCGCCGGCTCACCGGTGGCCGGACGACCATCACCGAGGTTCCCGTCGACCGCTGGGACGCCTCCGCCGACCCGACCGGTGCACGCTGGGGGTCCTTCCTCGACCGGGTCGACAAGTTCGATCCGGGCTTCTTCGGCGTCTCTCCCCGCGAGGCGGCCGCGATCGACCCGCAGCAGCGGCTGGCGCTCGAGCTCAGCTGGGAGGCGCTCGAGCACGCGGGCGTTGTGCCCGCCGCCGTCGCCGGGAGCCGGGCCGGGGTGTACCTGGCCGCCATGCACGACGACTACGCGCTCCTGACCCATCTGAACCACGGTGACGAGCCCAGTCGGCACACGTTCACCGGGGTGCAGCGCAGCCTGCTCGCCAACCGCATCTCCTATCTCCTGCGCGCGCACGGCCCGAGTCTGACCGTCGATACCGGACAGTCATCGTCGTTGGTCGCTGTCCACCTGGCGGTGGAGAGCCTGCGCTCGGGCGAGACCGACCTCGCGATCGCCGGAGGTGTCAACCTGATCCTCGCCCCGGAGAGCTCCCGGGCGGCGGAACGCTTCGGCGCGCTGTCGCCCGACGGCCGCTGCCGGACCTTCGACGCCGCTGCCAACGGTTTCGTCCGCGGTGAGGGCGGTGGCGTGGTCGTCCTGAAGCGCCACCAGGACGCTCAGGCCGCCGGGGACACCGTCCTCGCTCTGATCCGTGGCACCGCGGTCAACAACGACGGGGGCGGCGACGGGCTCACCGCACCGTCGCAGGCGGCCCAGCGCGAGGTCCTGAGGCTGGCGCACGAGCGCTCCGCCATGCCCGCGACCGGCATCGGCTACATCGAGCTGCACGGCACCGGCACCCCGGTCGGCGACCCTGTCGAGGCCGCCGCGCTGGGCGCCGTCCTCGGCGCCGCACGTCCCGGCTCGCCGCTGCCGGTCGGCTCGGCCAAGACCGTGGTCGGGCACCTGGAGGCGGCGGCCGGCGTCATCGGACTCGTCAAGGTCGTCCTGGCGCTGCGGCACCGGGAACTGCCCCCGAGCCTGGGATTCGAGACGCCGCACCCGGACATCCCGCTCGGCGACCTGAACCTGCGGGTCGTCACCGAGACGGAACCGTGGCCGCACACCGGTTCCCCCCGCACGGCGGGCGTCAGCGCGTTCGGCATGGGCGGCACCAACTGCCACGTCGTGCTGTCCGAGCCCGGCACCGAACCAGCCACCCCCCAGGAGGCACAGCCCGGGACGCTGCCGTTCGCGATCTCCGGACGTACGCCGGCCGCCCTGCGGGCCCAGGCAGCCAGGCTGCGCGAGTACCTCACCCCGGACAGCGACCTCGCCGGCGTGAGCCACTCGCTGGCCGCCACCCGGGCGGGCTTCGAGCAGCGCGCGATGGTGCTCGCCGACGACCACGACTCACTGCTGCGCGGGCTGGACGCCCTCGCCGCCGGTCGGCGGTCCGGCTCCGTCGTCCGGGGAACCACCGGTGCGGCCGGTCCCCTGGCCGTGCTCTTCTCCGGGCAGGGCAGCCAGCGCGCTGCCGCCGGGCGGGACTTGGCGGCGCGGTTCCCGGTCTTCGCCGACGCCCTGGCCGAGGTCTGCGCCGGCTTCGACCCACTGCTGCCCCAGCCGTTGCGGGACGTGCTCGACGCCGACCCCGGCACCCCGCTCGCCGCAGAGCTCGACCGCACCCGGTACACCCAGCCCGCGCTGTTCGCCGTCGAGGTCGCGCTGTTCCGGCTGCTCGAGAGCTTCGGCGCCGAGCCCGGCTTCCTGGCCGGGCACTCGATCGGCGAGCTGTCCGCCGCGTACGCCGCCGGGGTCCTGTCCCTCGCCGACGCCTGCCGCCTGGTCGCCGCGCGCGGGCGGCTCATGCAGGAGCTGCCCGAGGGCGGCGCGATGATCGCTGTCCGGGCCGCCGAGGCCGACGTGCTGCCGATCGTCGAGAGGCACGAGGACAAGATCGCTGTGGCCGCCGTCAACGGGCCGGACTCCGTCGTGCTCTCCGGTGACGAGGACGTCGTGCGGGCCGTGGCCGGTGACCTCGCCGCACGCGGGCACAAGACCAAGCGGCTGCGGGTCAGCCACGCCTTCCACTCCCCGCGCATGGAACCGATGCTGGCCGCGTTCCGTGACGTCGTGGCGGGCCTCACCTTCCACGAGCCGCGCATCCCGGTGATCAGCGATCTCACCGGCGCGGTGGCCACCGCCGCCGAACTGGCGGACCCCGAATACTGGGTGCGCCAGGTCCGGCACGCCGTCCGTTTCCACGACGTCGTACGGACCCTCGCCGAGGCCGGCTGCACCATGTTCCTGGAGCTGGGACCCGACGCGGTGCTCAGTCAGCTCGTCCGCGACAGCGTGCCCGGCGCCGTCGTCGCGCCGGCGCTGCGATCGGGGCGCCCGGAGCTGCGGACCTTCCTGGCCGCGCTGGCCGAACTGCACGTCCGCGGCCGGGACGTGGACTGGCGGCCGGTGACCGGCGTGCGGCGGGTGCCCCTGCCCACGTACGCCTTCCAGCGCAAGCGGTACTGGCTCACCGCCCGGGACACCCCCCGCCGGGTGGAACCGAGCGCCGCGCCGCGTCCGCAGCCCGTGGCGCAGCCGGTTGTGCAAGCCGCTCCAGAGGACCTGCTGCAGCTGGTGTGCGAGCACGCCGCTGCCGTGCTGGGCGCCGACAGCCCCGGCGACGTCGGGCCCGACGCGACGTTCCACGACCTCGGACTCGACTCGCTGATGGCGGTCGAGCTGCGCGACGCGCTCGCCGCCACCACGGGCCGACCCCTGAACCGGACCGCCCTGTTCGACCACCCGACCCCGCGCGCCGTCGCGACCCATCTCGCCGGAGCCCAGGCGTCCACCGAGGTCTCGTCCGAGGCGGCGCCGGGCGAGCCGATCGCCGTGGTCGCCATGAGCTGCCGGCTACCCGGTGGCGTCACATCGCCCGAGCAGTTCTGGGAGCTGCTGCAGGACGGTCGTGACGCGATCACCGGCTTCCCCACCGACCGGGGCTGGGACCTCGACGCGCTCTACCACCCGGAGCCGGGCACGGCCGGGCGCACGTACACCCGGGCCGGCGGGTTCCTCGACGCCGCCGGCTTCGACGCGGCCTTCTTCGGCATCTCGCCCCGCGAGGCGACCGCCATGGACCCGCAGCAGCGGCTGCTCGCGGAGACCGCCTGGGAGGCGCTGGAAAGCGGCGGCATCCACCCCGACGGGTTGCGTGGCAGCCGCACCGGGGTGTTCGTCGGCGTGACCGCGCAGGAGTACGGCCCCCGCCTGGCCGAGGCGCCCGAGGGTGTGGAGGGGCACACTCTGACCGGGACGGGCGTCAGCGTCGCCTCCGGTCGCATCGCCTACCTGTTCGGGCTGCAGGGCCCGGCGGTCACCGTCGACACGGCCTGCTCCTCGTCGCTCGTGGCGCTGCACCTCGCCGTGCAGTCGCTGCGCCAGGGCGAGTGCTCGCTTGCCTTCGCGGGCGGCGCCGCCGTCATGTCGAGTCCTGGCATGTTCGTCGAGTTCGCGCAGCAGCGCGGGCTGGCGCCGGACGGCCGGTGCAAGTCCTTCGGCGCCGCGGCCGACGGCACCGGCTGGTCCGAGGGTGTCGGCATGCTCGTGCTGGAACGGCTCAGCGACGCGCGGGCGCAGGGCCACCGGGTCCTTGCGGTGGTACGCGGCACCGCGGTCAACTCCGACGGCGCCAGCAACGGCCTGACCGCCCCGAACGGCGTGGCCCAGCAGCAGGTGATCCGGCAGGCCCTCGCGGCGGCGGGGCTGGGCGCGGCCGACGTGGACGCGGTCGAGGCCCACGGCACCGGGACCCGGCTCGGCGACCCGATCGAGGCCACCGCCCTGCAGGCCGCCTACGGCGTCGCCCGCACCGCCGAGCGGCCCCTGCTGCTCGGCTCGGTCAAGTCGAACATCGGCCACACCCAGGCAGCTGCCGGCGTGGTCGGCGTCATCAAGATGGTGCTCGCCATGAACCACGGCGTGCTCCCGCCGACGCTGCACGCCGAGGAGCCAAGCCCCGAGGTCGACTGGAGCTCCGGCACCCTGCGCCTGCTGACCCGGGAGGCCCCGTGGCCCGCGGCCGGCCGCCCGGCCCGCGCGGCGGTGTCGTCGTTCGGGATCAGCGGCACCAATGCCCACGCGATCCTGGAGGCCGGCCCGGCCGAGCCGGTCGCCCCGGCGGCCCCGGCCGGTCCGCAGGCGTGGGTGCTGTCCGGACGATCCGGACAGGCGGTGGCCGACCAGTCCGCCCGGCTGGCCGCGCACGTGGAGCGGCATCCCGCGACGAGCCTCGCCGACATCGGACGGACCCTCGCCGGCCGGGTCACCTTCGAGCACCGCGCCGCCGTGATCGCCAGCGACCCCGGTGGTTTCCGCACCGGTCTGCACGCTCTGGCCGCCGGCCGCTCTGCCCCGAATGTGGTGACCGGGCGGGCGACGCCGGGCGGCCTGGCCTATCTCTTCACCGGCCAGGGCAGCCAGCGGGCCGGGATGGGCGACGAGTTGCGCGCCACCTACCCGGTGTTCGCCGCCGCCCACGACGAGGTCCGAGCGGCCCTCGACCCCCACCTCGACGTGGCGCTGCGCGACGTCGGCGCCGACCTGCTCGGCCGGACCCGGTACGCCCAGGCAGCCCTCTTCGCCCACGAGGTGGCCCTGTTCCGGCTTCTGGACCACTGGGGTGTGCGCCCCGGCCACCTGCTCGGCCACTCCATCGGGGAGGTCGCTGCGGCCCACGTCGCCGGAGTCCTCTCCCTCCCCGACGCGGCCGCCCTGGTCGGTGCCCGCGGCCGGTTGATGCAGTCGGCCACCGCCGGTGGTGCGATGGTCGCCGTCCAGGCCTCCGCCGAGGAGATCGCCGGCGACCTCGCCGGGCACGAAGGGCTGGTGTCGCTGGCCGCGATCAACGGTCCCGAGGCGGTCGTCGTCTCCGGTGACGCGGACGCCGCTGACCGGATCGCCGCCCGCTGGCGGGAACGGGGCCGCAAGGTCTCCCGGCTGAAGGTCAGCCACGCGTTCCACTCGCCGCACATGGACTCCGTCCTGGCCGAGTTCGACGCGGTCCTGCGCACCGTGACCTTCCACCCGCCGGCCATCCCGATCGTGTCCAACCTGACGGGAACCGTCGCCGGCGCCGAGGAACTGGCGGCAGCGGACTACTGGACGCGGCACGTGCGGGAACCCGTGCGGTTCCTCGACGGCGTCCGCCGGCTCGAAGCGGCAGGGGTCGGCGTCTACCTCGAGCTCGGACCCGACGCCACGCTCACCGGCCTGGCCCAGGCGTGCCTGACCGGCAGCGACGGCGACGCAACCCTGATCGCGCTGAACCGCGCCGACCGCGGCGAGGCCGTCACCGTCACCACCGCCCTGGCGACCGCCCACATCGCCGGCGTCCCGGTCGACTGGGCCACCGTGTTCGCCGGTGCCCGCCACACCGAGGTGCCCACCTACGCCTTCCAGCATGGCCGCTACTGGCTCGACACGCCGTCCGGCACCGGCGACCCCACCGGGTTCGGGCAGGGCGCCTCCGAGCACCCACTGCTCGGCGCCATCCTGGGGCTGGCCGGCACCGGCACGACCGTCTTCACCGGCCGGCTCGGGCTGCGCACCCACCCGTGGCTGGCGGGGCACGTGATCGCCGGTACGCCCGTCCTGCCCGGCACCGCGTTCGCCGAACTGGCCGTCCGCGCCGGTGACGAGACCGGCTGTCCCGAGGTCACCGAGCTGACTGTGCAGACGCCGCTGACGATCCCGGCCGAGGGCAGCGTCCGGTTGCAGATCGTCACGGGGGTGCCGGACCAGCGCGACGGCAGCCGCTCCGTGGAAATCTGGTCGGCCGCCGACGGGGGCGACGACTGGACCTGCCACGCCATCGGCGCACTGGCGCCGGCTGCCACGCCGACGCCCGATCCGGTAAGCGGATGGCCCGGCACCGGCGCCGTGCCCGAGGATCTGTACGACCGGCTCGCCACCCTCGGGTATGGCTACGACGGGTCGTTCCGGGCCCTGGCCGGGCTCCGGGAGGCCGGTGACGACCTGTTCGCCGACGTGCAACTGCCCCCGGACGCGCACGACGACGCTGCCCGGTTCGGCCTGCACCCCGCGTTGCTCGACGCCGTCCTGCACCCCCTCGTCCTGCGCCGGGCCGGTGCCGACGGTCAGCTCTGGCTGCCGTTCGCGTGGAGCGGGATGACGCTGCACGCCGCCGGGGCCACCGCTCTGCGGGCCCGTTGGACCCCGACCGGACCGGACACGTACGCCCTGCTCGCGGTGGACGGAGCCGGCAACCCGGTGGTGACGGTGGAGTCGCTGCTGCTGCGGCCCGCCCCGGCCGGTGTGTCGGTCACCTCCGGAGCGGGCCGGCATCCCTCGTTGCGGCAGATGGCGTTCGTACCCGTGCCGTTGCCGGCCGGCCCGCACGAGCGGCGCGACGAGGTCGTCACCGCCGAGCCGGGCACCGTGCAGCAGACCACCGTCGCGGCCCTGCACCGGATCCAGCAGTGGCTGGCCGGGGACGCGGCGGACACCCGACTCGTGTTCCGGACCTCGGGGGCCGTGGCCGCCGAGGGGGGCCAGGGACCGGACCTCGCCGCCGCCGCGCTGTGGGGTCTCGTCCGCAGCGCGCAGACCGAGCACCCGGACCGGTTCGTGCTCGTGGACGCCGACGACGCCTCACTGCCCGTACTGGACGCGGCACTGGCCACAGGGGAACCGCAACTCGTGCTGCGCGACGGGCTGGCCACCGCGCCGCGCCTGGTCGCCGCCCCCGCCGTCACGAGCGAGGCCACCGGCTTCACGCCCGGCGGGACGGTGCTGATCACCGGCGGCACGGGCGCGCTGGGCGCGTTGTTCGCCCGGCACCTCGTGACCGCCCACGGCGTACGGCACCTGCTGCTGACCAGCCGTAGCGGGTCTGCGGCCCCGGGTGCCGACGCGCTCGCCGCCGAACTGCGGGAACTCGGCGCCGACGTCCGCATCGCCGCCTGTGACGTGGCGGACGGGGCCCAGGTCGCGGCCCTCGTGGCCGCGATCCCAGCGGACCACCCGCTGAACGGGGTCGTCCACGCGGCGGGCGTGCTGGCCGACGCCACCGTGGAGAACCTCACCCCCGCCGGGCTCGACGCCGTGCTGCGGGCCAAGGCGACGTCGGCGTGGAACCTGCACGAGGCCACCGCCGGCACCGGCCTTGCGGTGTTCGTGCTGTTCTCCTCGATCGCCGGCATCATCGGCAACGCGGGCCAGGGCAACTATGCGGCAGCGAACCGCTACCTCGACGCGCTCGCCCAGCACCGGCACTCGAGGGGACTCCCCGCCACCTCGCTCGCGTGGGGCCTGTGGTCGCTCGGTACCGGCATGGCCGGGTCGCTCGCCCCCGCCGAGCTGGCCCGCTGGACCCGGCTGGGAATCACGGCGATGCCCGCCGCCACCGGGCTGGAGCTGTTCGACGCCGCCCTGCGCTCGCCCGAGCCGGTGCTGGTGCCCGCCACTGTCGAACCGGCCGCCGCCCAGGCGCTCCCCGGCGAGCTGCGCGATCTCGTCCGCGCCCCGCGCCGGCGTGCGGCCGCCGCCACCTCCGAGGGCTCCTCCTGGATCCAGCGGACGGCCGCTCTGCCGGTCCCCGAGCGCGAACGCGAGGTGCTTGCGCTGGTCCGCGGCGCGGTCGCGCTCGTCCTGGGCCTCGACGGCCCCGGCGCCGCCGACCCCGAGCACACCTTCCGCGAGCTCGGCTTCGACTCGATGACCGGCGTGGAGCTGCGCAACCGCCTGTACGCGGCCACCGGCGAACGGCTGCCCACCACGCTCGTCTTCGACTACCCGACGCCGGCCGGCGTGGCCGGGTATCTGCTCGGCCGGATGTCCGTCGCGCAACCGCAGGTCGTCGCGGAACTGCCGGCCCCGGCCGACGACCCCATCGTGATCGTCGGCATGGCCTGTGTCTATCCCGGCGGCGTACGCAGCCCCGACGACCTCTGGCGGCTGGTCGACGAGGGCGTGGACGCGATCGGCGAGTTCCCCGGCGACCGCGGCTGGGACGTCGACGACCTGTACGACCCCGACCCCGAGCGGACCGGCAAGTCTTTGACCCGCGACGGCGGCTTCCTCTACGACGCCGCCGACTTCGACCCGGAGTTCTTCGGCATCTCACCGCGGGAGGCGCTGGCGATCGACCCGCAGCAGCGGCTGCTGCTGGAGACCGCGTGGGAGGCGATGGAACACGCCGGGATCGACCCCCAGGACCTGCGTGGCAGCCGGACCGGGGTGTTCACCGGCCTGATGTACCACGACTACGCCTCCCGGATGCCGGTCGCGCCGGACGGGTTCGAGGGCTATCTGCTCACCGGGAACACGGGCAGTGTCGCGTCCGGGCGGGTGTCCTACACCTACGGTCTTGAGGGCCCAGCCGTCACGGTGGACACCGCGTGCTCCTCGTCGCTGGTGTCATTGCACCTGGCCGCGCAGGCGCTGCGTGCCGGGGAGTGCTCCGTCGCACTAGCCGGCGGGGTGACGGTCATGTCCACACCGCACACGTTCGTGGAGTTCAGCCGGCAGCGTGGGTTGTCCCCGGACGGGCGGTGCCGGGCATACTCCGACGACGCCGCCGGCACGGGGTGGGGCGAGGGCGCCGGCATGCTCGTGCTGGAACGGCTCTCCGACGCCCGCCGCCACGGCCGTCGCATCCTCGCGGTCGTACGGGGCAGCGCGGTCAATCAGGACGGCGCGTCCAACGGGCTGACCGCCCCGAACGGTCCGTCCCAGGAACGGGTCATCCGGCAGGCGCTGGCCGTCGCAGGGCTCAGCCCGGCCGACGTGGACGCGGTCGAGGGACACGGCACCGGCACCCGGCTGGGCGACCCGATCGAGGCCGGTGCGCTGCTGGCCACGTACGGACAGGAGCGCTCCGGGGACCAGCCGCTGTGGCTCGGCTCGCTGAAGTCCAACATCGGCCACACACAGGCCGCGGCCGGCGTCGGCGGCGTGATCAAGATGGTGCTCGCCATGCGCCACGGCCGGTTGCCGCGCACGTTACACGCGGGGCAGCCGTCGACCCGCGTCGACTGGGAGTCCGGGGCTGTCGCGCTGCTCACCGAGGCAGTCGAGTGGCCCGGGACGGGCCGCGCACGCCGGGCGGCAGTGTCGTCGTTCGGGATCAGCGGCACCAACGCGCACGTGATCCTGGAAGCGCCCGACCCGGCGCCACCGGCCGGCGAACCGGTGGACGAGCCGGCCGGTGTGCTGCCGTTCGTGCTCTCCGGCCGCACCGCCGCGGCCCGCCGGGACCGGGCCCGCCAGCTCCTCGACGTCGTCGGCGATCCGCGGATCCCGATCACGGGCATCGGCCGCGCCCTCGCCGGGCGGGCGCGGTTCGACAGCCGGGCGGTCGTGCTCGCCGGTGACCGGGCCGGGCTCCGCGAGGGCCTGGCCGCGCTGGCCGTCGGGGAGCCCGCCGACGACGTCATCAACGGTACGGCCGGCGCCTGCGCCGGCGGCGCGGTGTTCGTCTTCCCCGGCCAGGGCTCGCAATGGGTCGGCATGGCCGTGGACCTGCTCGCCACCGCCCCCGTCTTCGCCGCCCGGATGGCCGAGTGCGCCGAGGCGCTGGAGCGCTACGTCGACTGGTCGCTGCTCGCCGTGCTGCGTGACGAGCCCGGGTGTGCCGACATCGGCCGCGTGGACGTCGTCCAGCCCGTGCTGTTCGCGATGATGGTCAGCCTCGCCGCCCAGTGGCGCTCCTACGGCGTCGAGCCGGCCGCGGTGATCGGGCACTCCCAGGGGGAGATCGCCGCGGCCTGCGTGGCGGGCGCGCTCTCGCTCGACGACGCCGCGCGCGTGGTGGCCCTGCGCAGCAAGGCACTCGTGCCGCTGGCCGGCGGTGGCGGCATGGTGTCCGTGCCGCTACCGCTGGACCAGGTCGAGGCGAGGATCGCCGGGTTCGGCGGCCGCGTGTCCGTCGCCGCGGTGAACGGGCCGGCGTCGATCGTCGTCGCCGGCGAGAACACGGCCCTCGACGAACTGATCGCCGGCTGTACGGCCGACGACGTGCGGGCCCGCCGCGTACCGGTGGACTACGCGTCGCACTCGGCGCAGATGGATCAGCTCGAGGAGCACCTGCTCACCGATCTGGCCCCGATCACGCCGCAGCGCCCGGAGTTCCCGTTCTACTCCACGGTCACCGTCGCGGCTGTGGACGAGGACGCCCTCGCTGCGGGTGCCTTCAGCGCCGCGTACTGGCACCGGAACCTGCGGCAGACCGTGCAGTTCGACCCGGCCATGCGGCTCCTGCTGGAGCACGGCCACCGAATCTTCGTCGAGAGCAGCGCCCACCCGGTGCTCACGGTGGGTATGCAGAGCGTCGCCGAGGCTGCGGGTCTGGCCGGCGAGACCGTGGTCACCGGCACGTTGCGTCGTGACCAGGGCTCCCTCACCCGGCTGCTCGGCTCGGTGGCCGAGGCGTACGCCGGCGGTCTGCGCGTCGACTGGTCCACTGCCTTCGCCCCCACAGTCCCGGTCGCCGAACTGCCGACGTACCCGTTCCAGCGCAGCCGCTTCTGGCTGGAGCCGAGCGCGGCGGTCTCGCTCGCGGGGTCGGGGCTCACCGGACTGGACCACCCACTGCTGCTCGGCGCGGTCACCGTGGCCGAGGGGGACACCGTGCTGTTCACCGGCTCGCTGTCGGTGAAGGCGCAGCCGTGGCTGACCGACCACCGTGTCGGCGACTCGATCGTGCTGCCGGGCGCGGCCTTCGTCGAGCTTGCGATCCGCGCCGCCGACCATGTCGGCGCGGCCGTGCTGGAGGACCTGACCCTGCAGGCGCCGCTCTTCGTGCCGGAGTCCGGCTCGGTGCGCTTCCAACTCGCGGTGGCCGGCGCCGCCGACGACTCCGGACGCCGGTCTGTCACCGTGCATTCGCAGCCGGGTGACGAGCAGCCGTGGATCCGGCACGCCTCCGGCACGATCGGCTCCGGGCCGAGGGCTTCTGCGCCGGCCCTGCGCTGGCCGCCGCCTGGCGAGCGGATGGACCTGACCGGCGCATACGACCGGCTGGCCGCCCACGGGCTGGGCTACGGCCCGCTGTTCCAAGGGCTGCGCGCGTGCTGGCGCCACGGCGACGACACCTACGCCGAGGTGCGGCTGGACGCCGAACCCGGCGGGTTCGGCATCGTCCCGGCGTTGCTGGACGCGGCGTTGCATCCGCTCGCCCTGGCCGGCGCCACCGAACCGGGCACGGTCTCGCTGCCGTTCTCGTGGCGGGGCGTGCGGTTGCACGCCACCGGGGCGACCACCCTGCGGGTACGGCTCGCCGTACGCGGTGACACCACGGCGCTGACCATGACCGACGCCACCGGTCTGCCGGTCCTCGACGCCGAGGCGCTGACGCTGCGCCGCGTCCGGCTCGACCAGTTCGTCCCGGCCGGGGCCCGGCTCCCGCTCTACCAGGTCGGCTGGGCACCCGTGACCCCCCGCGACGACGGCCCGGACGTCGTCGTCGTCGACGACCTCACCGCGCTGCCCGGCGGGACGGTGCCCGGCGTCGTCGCCGTGGCGGTCGTCGCCTCCTCCGACCCGCTGACCGGCGTTCACGACCGCACCGCGGCCACCGTCGCCCTGATGCGGGCCTGGCTCAGCGACGCCCGGTTCGCCGACGCCCGCCTGATGCTCGTGACCCGCGCGGCGACGGCCCCCGGTCCCGGGGATGTCCCGGACCCGGCGGCTGCGGCCGTCTGGGGTCTCGTCCGGTCGGCGCAGTCCGAGCATCCTGGCCGGTTCCTCGTGCTCGATCTCGCCCCGGACGCCGTGCTCGACACCGACATGGTGGCGGCGGCAACGGCCTGCGGCGAACCCCAGCTCGCGCTGCGCGGGGAGACGCTGACCGCACCGCGGCTCGCCGTCGCGGGCGGCGCCGCGGAACCGGCCGCGTCCTGGGACCCCGCCGGGACTGTCCTGATCACCGGCGGCACCGGTCTGCTCGGCTCGCAGATCGCCCGGCATCTGGTGGCCCGGTACGGCGTCCGGCGTCTCGTGCTCGCCGGCCGCCGTGGCCCCGCAGCGCAGGGTGCCGCCGAGTTGCACGCTGCACTTACCGCGGCCGGCGCCCACGTCACCCTCGCGGCGTGCGATGCCGGCGACCGCGATGCCCTGCGGGCCCTGCTGGCCGACATCCCCGCGGAGCATCCGCTGACGGCGGTCGTGCACACGGCGGGTGTACTCGACGATCACACCGTCGAGCGGCTCGAACCGGCGCACCTGACCGCGGTGCTGCGCCCCAAGGCCGACGCCGCATGGCACCTGCACGAGCTGACCCGCGACCTCGGGCTCAGCCGCTTCGTGCTGTTCTCGTCGCTCGCCGGCACCGTCGGGACGCCCGGCCAGGCCAACTACGCCGCCGCGAACGCCTTCCTCGACGCCCTCGCCCAGGCCCGTCGCGCCGCCGGGCTGCCCGCGACCGCCCTCGCCTGGGGTTTGTGGTCGCAGGGCAGCGGAATGACCGGGCACCTCGACAAGACGGCCCTGACCCGGATGGCGGGGGCGGGCATCGCCGGAATCGACCTCGACCAGGGGCTGGCCCTGTTCGACGCCGCGCTGCAAGCCGGCGAGCCGGTCACCGTGCCGGCCCGGCTCAACCTGGCCTCGCTGCGGGCCCTGTCCGCCGCCGGCACCCTGCCACCGATCTACGAGCAGCTCGTCCCGGGCGTACGGCGGGCCGCCGCGGTGGCCGGGGAACCCGGACGGTTCGCCGGGCTGGCGGCGGAGGACCTCGGCCGGGAAGTGCCCGACCTCGTCCGGCGCGCGGTCGCCGCGGTACTCGGCCACGCGACGCCGGACACCCTCGACACCCGGCGCGCGTTCCACGAGCTCGGCTTCGACTCCCTCGCCGCCATCGACGTACGCAACCGTCTGAACGCGGCCACCGGGCTGAACCTGCCCGCGACCACCGTGTTCGACCATCCCACCGTGCAGGAGCTGACCGCCCACCTCCTCGACGTGCTCGGCGACCCTGCGGATGCCGGTGACAGGGCGGCCGCCGTGGAGGTGTCGGCCGGTGACCCCATCGCGATCGTGGCGATGAGCTGCCGTTATCCCGGTGGCGTGGCCTCCCCGGAGGATCTGTGGCGACTGGTGGACGAGGGTGTGGACGCGATCGGCCCGTTCCCGACGGACCGGGGGTGGGACGTCGACGGCCTGTACGACCCCGACCCGGACCACCCCGGCACCTCCTACACCCGGACGGGTGGCTTCCTGCACGACGCGGCCCTGTTCGACCCCGGCTTCTTCGGCATGAGCCCACACGAGGCGACCGCCACCGATCCGCAGCACCGGCTGCTGCTGGAGACCGCGTGGGAGGCGTTCGAGCGGGCCGGCATCGACCCGGCCACGCTGCACGGCACCGACACCGGCGTCTTCGCCGGGCTGATGCTGCACGACTACGAACGGGCACCCGGCTCGGCACCGGAGAACCTCGAGGGACAACTGGCCGTCGGCAGCGCCCCGAGCGTTGCCTCCGGTCGCGTCTCGTACGCGTTCGGCCTCCAGGGTCCGGCCGTGACGGTGGATACCGCGTGTTCGTCGTCGTTGGTGGCGTTGCATCTTGCTGTGCAGTCGTTGCGGCAGGGTGAGTGTTCGCTGGCCCTGGCCGGGGGTGTGACCGTGATGGCCACCGCCAACCTGTTTGTGGAGTTCAGCCGGCAGCGTGGGTTGTCCCCGGACGGGCGGTGCCGGGCGTTCGCCGACGACGCGGACGGCACCGGCTGGGGTGAGGGGGTGGGCTGGCTGCTGCTGGAGCGGTTGTCCGACGCGCAGCGTCTGGGGCATCGGGTGTTGGCGGTGGTGCGGGGTTCGGCGGTGAATCAGGACGGGGCGTCGAATGGGTTGACGGCGCCGAACGGTCCGGCGCAGCAGCGGGTGATTCGGCGGGCGTTGGCGTCGGCGGGGTTGTCGGGTGCTGATGTGGACGTGGTGGAGGCGCACGGTACGGGGACGCGGTTGGGTGATCCGATCGAGGCGCAGGCGTTACTCGCGACGTATGGGCAGGGTCGTGATCGTCCGTTGTGGCTGGGTTCGTTGAAGTCGAACATCGGGCATACGCAGGCTGCGGCGGGGGTCGCCGGGGTGATCAAGATGGTGTTGGCCATGCAGCACGGTGTCATGCCCCGCACCCTGCACGTCGATGTGCCGACGTCCGAGGTGGACTGGTCGGCCGGTTCGGTCTCCCTGCTCGCCGCCGCGCAGCCCTGGCCCCAGGGCGACGAGCCCCGCCGGGCAGCGGTGTCCTCGTTCGGTATCAGCGGCACGAACGCGCACGTGGTTCTGGAGCAGGGTGCGCCGGTCGGGGTGGGGTCGGATCTGGTGCTTCCGGCGGTGCCTTGGTTGGTGTCGGGTCGTAGTCCGCAGGCGGTTCGGGAGCAGGCTGTCCGGTTGTTGTCGGTGTCGGCGTCGGCGGAGGATGTGGGGTTTTCGTTGGCGTGCAGACCGGCTTTTGAGCATCGTGCGGTGGTCGTCGGGCGTGAGCAGGTGCTGGCCGGGTTCGATGTGGAGTCGGTGTCGCCGGGTTCGTTGGCGGTGATGTTCACGGGTCAGGGTGCGCAGCGTGTGGGTATGGGTGCCGAGTTGTATGG
>NZ_JBHMIO010000064.1:0-18728 GCF_048060275.1 Micromonospora sp. LOL_015 | reverse complement strand
GTCATACCGAGCCGGGCGACCGAGCCGTCCCCGGCTGGGGACGATCAAAAAGGTAACGGGGTGGCGGGTGTCTGGGTAGTGGCCGTGCGCCAGGGCGGCCGTGCCCGGGTGGTCGTGTCGGGGTACTGGCGGTGCCGGGGATGGCCGGGCCAGCGGCGTTTTCAGTCTGCGGGGATCCGCCGCACGGGGTAATCCTGTCTGCCCCCGGAACCCGGGTGACGCTAGCCCCCTCCCGGTCAGGTCATCCGGCCGACAACAGTACGCAATCTGCGCAGATCCCGGCGACGGCGCTCGTAGGTGACCGCCAGAGTGATCAACGCCAGGCCGCCGACGGCCAGGAAGCTCCACCGGGGCAGCAGGTCCCAGACGGCGACGAGCTCCCGCACCGCGAGGACCGCCAGCACCGCACCGCCGATCATGACTGGGGCCTGCCGGCGGTACGCCGCACCGAGCAGCACCGCCGCCACCGCCCCGGCCCCGAGCAGCAGCCGGCGCACCGGCTGACCGTCGGCGACCAGCACCGAGCCGAGGCTGGGCAGCAGGGCGGCGGCCAGCCCGGGGGCGTACCCGAGCCAGCTGGACCGCTGCGGGTGGGCGCGCAGGGTCAGCCAGCCGACGCCGAGCGCGGCCAGGGCCACCGGCAGCGTGTACGCCTCGGTCAGCGCCACCTGCTCGCTGGCCAGCAGCAGCCACCAGGCGATGATCTCGCTGGCCAGGGCCGTCATGGCCAGCGCCCACGGCCGGTGCGGCACCGCCTGCCGTCCGCCTGGCCGCAGCGGCACCGGGTGGACGGTTGCCAGCAGTACCCGGGCACCCAGCACGACGCCCCACAGGGTGCATACCCCGGCGGCGTACCGGGCCGAGCCGACCGTCATCAGCAGGGCCGCACCGGCGACGGCGTGCCCGGCTACTTCGACGCCGATCGACTCGGCCCGCCCCCGTCCGCCCCCGGTGGCCGACCGGAGGGCCAGCACCGCGCCGACGACCAGGGCCAGCGCGGCGACGGCGAGCACCGCGTACCCGCCGACCCGGACCGGCAGGTCAGCGGCGCACACGGCGGTCGCGGCGAGGACACCGCCGGCGACCACAGCGACGATCCCGCCAGCCACCCGCACCGGGGTACGGCGACCCACCGCGCCGATTCCGGCGGCGCACGCCACCACGGCGGCCAGCGCGGTCAGGGTGCTGACCCGGGTGGGCAGCAGACCGGCCAACCCGGACCCGGCCAGTGGGGCACCGACCAGCAGGGTGACCGCCACCTGCGGCGCGGCGGTGGACCGGGCGGCGACCACCAGCCCGACGAGTCCGGCGGCGAGGCTGAGTGCCGGCACCACCGGCCACGGCGTCCCGGCGCTGGCCAGGGCGGCCAGCAGGGCTACGAAGGCGACCGGGCCGCCGGCCGGCATCGCGTACCGCGCCCGGTAACCGGCCACGACGGCCACGGTGACGGCGGCTGCGAGCACGGCCAGGGTGACCGCCTCGGCGGCGGGGACCGAGGCCGGCAGCGCCGGGCTGAGTCCGGTCCCGGCCGGTACGCCGGCCCAGCTGGCGTCCAGCCAGCGGTACGGGGTGAGCAGCAGCGACGCCAGCACCGGCAGGGTGCTGACCGCCGCCGGCAGCACCAGCGCCGCGGCCACGCCGGTCAGCAGCAGCCGCAGTACGCCACGGGGGACGAGGGTCGCGGCGACAGCCAGCAGCAGTGCCGCCGCGGCGGCGTACCCGCCGGTGGACTCCCCCGGCACGTACGGCACGGCCCCGACGGCCGGGGCGACGAGGGTGGCGACGACGGTGACCGGCAGCGCCGCCCCGGCGTACCAGAGGTATCCGGGCCACCAGCGGCGGACCGCGACCAGCGCGACCGGCAGCCCGATGGCGGCGGCCGCTGCGGCGCGGGCCGGCCAGCCCGCCGACGTGTCGAAGGTGTGGACGGCGAGCGCGACGAGGGCGGGCCAGCCGGCCACCGCGACGGCGACGCCGAGGCCGCCGATCGGGGCCTGCCACCAGCAGGCTTCGGGTCGCCGCACGGCGCGGCGGGCGACGGCGGCGACGGCGAGCGCGGTGCCGATGACGACCGCGACGGCGGCCGTGGCGACTGCCGGTCGGCCGGCGCTGACCAGCAGCGCGTGGCCGGTCATCAGGGCGGCGACGGCCGCGCTGGGCAACGCGACGACGGCATGCCGGGACCGGGCGGCCCGTACCGCCGCTACCGCCCCACCGGCCAGGCCGCTCGCGGCGACCGCCCACCACGGCACCGGGATCGCCGCCGGTACGGTCAGCAGGCCGGTGGCGGCACCGACGGTGAGCAGCACCGGCCGGAGCACCCGGGGCAGCAGCAGGATCAGCGCGCCGGTGACCGCGACGACGGCGAACGGCAACTGCCAGTCGCCGGGCGCGTCGACCGGGCCGGTGCCGGCCCGCCACAGCGGGCGGGCCGCCGCAATGCCGGCAACCCCGACGACCAGCGCGGCGAGCAGCATGCCGGTCCCGAGCAGCCCGGTCACCAGCAGTGCACCCGCCCATGGCCCGGTGCGGACCACCGCCGGCAGCCGGCCGCGCAGGTACCGGCCGGCGAGGGCGAGCCCGACGGCGGTGCTGGCGGCGATGGCCAGAGTCAGCGACGGTGCCGGTTCGGTGCCAGCCCGGATGACGGAGATGGTGACCGCCGGTGCCAGTCCGGCCAGGCTGATCGCCTGCAGCGCCGGTACGCCGGTGAGCCGGCCGGCGACGACCAGCACGGCGGCAACCGCCAGTAGCGGCGACCCGGCCAGGGCGGGGGCGCCGGACGGGTGGCCGAGGATGACGGCGGCCAGGGCGGTGATCCCGGCGGCGGTCAACGCCACGCCGACGGCCACCCAGCCGGTGATCCGCAGCGCCAACCGGGCCGGCGGGGTGAGCGCGATCATCGCCAGGGTGCCCAGGGCGGTGCCGAGCAGCAACAGGGTGGTGCCGGCGGCGTCGGCGCGCAGGTCGGCGGCGAGCAGCGGCAGCACGGGTTGCGCGGCGAGCAGGGCAGCGAAGCGAGCCGCGGCCAGGCCGGTGGTCAGGTGGTAGCCGGCGGCGACCAGGCCGGTGACGGCGAACGCGGCGGCGGCGTACCGGGCGGCGGGCAGGTCGGCGGCGCCGAACAGGTCGACGGAGCGAGCGGCGTAGCCGTCGAGCAACACCAGCAGCAACCCGAGCGCGGCGAACGTCTCGGCAGTGCCGCGCAGGCCGCGCCAGGTGGCCAGCGGCGGCAGGGCGAGCAGTACGGCGGTGACGCCGGCCAGGATCGCGGCCCGGCCGCCGACGCCGACGCTGGCCCAGGCGACCGCGGTGAAGACGATCGCGGCGGTGCCGAGCAGAAGTCCACCGAGGACGAAGAGAATGGTCTGCACGGTACGGATGGAGGTCTCCGGCCGTGGTGACGGGCCGCCGGCTGGTGGGGCTGCCGTCGCACCGGCCGGCGCGACGGCTGGCCGGGCCGGTTGGACGGTCGTCGCCCGTACCGCTGCCTGCAGCCGGACCGCCAACTGCTGCCGGCGGACCTGCGCGGCGTGCAACTGCCCACTCAGCGTGGCCCACGCGGACCTGGCCTGTTCGACGCGGGCGGCCAGCCCGGCTATCTCGCCGTCGAGCCGGATCACCTCGGCGGCGACCGGGTCGGGCCCTCGGCCGCAGCCCGGGCAGCCGGCGGCGAGGCTCGCCGGCGTGCCGCAGGCTGGGCACGGGTAGTGGGCTGTCGCGGTACTGCTCACAACCGCATCGTCGTCGCCCGGCCGGGTGACCGACAGAGTGCGGGTACTCAGTCCGACCGAGCGGACGACTCGGGTACGGACGGTTCAGGACCAGCCGACCACGAATGGACGACTGAGGAACGACTCAGGGACGGGTGTGGTCGTACACCCACCGGGCGTAATCGGGATTGCCGGCTTCGATGACGGCGACCAGGATCTCGGGTACGTCGTAGGGGTGCGCGGTGCGCAGATAGGTGACCAGTGGGTCGCTACGGTCGGTGGCGGTCTTGAACTGCACAGACCACTCCTTTGTGGTCTCCACCCGGCCTTCCCACCAGTAGGTGCTGGCCACCGGACCACCGATCTGGGCGCAGGCGGCGAACCGGCCGGCAACCGCAGAAGCGGCAAGCACCTCGGCGACCGAACGGGCATCCACCACCGTCGTCACAACGGAGATTTGATCCACGGAGCGAACCCTACGCCCTCAAGGTGTCCGAGCGGTTCTTCTCGATCCACAAATCGATCCGCGCCCACCAGTCGTAGAGCCACTCGATGCGTTCGTCACGGCCGGCCGGGATTTCCTCGGGCGACACCGACCAGAACCGCATCACGATCCGTTTGTCCATCGGCAGTTCCCGCCACACGTCGGCTCCGGTCAGCATCCGGTCCAAACCGGTGTGCGCGACGAAGATGACGCCCGCGTCCGGGGCCGCGTCCAGCGCGGCGAGCAGGCCGCCGGGGCGCGGCGCCAGAACGTGCCGCATCGACTCGGCGCGGGCCGCCATCCCGTGCAGTCCCAACGCGTGCAGCCGCTCGATGGCCCGGCTGCGCCGGCCCGGGGTGAAGTTGCCGCCCTCGGGAAAGATGACGAACGCGTCGTTGGCGTCCAGTCCGGTCGCCAGATGCGCGATCTGGGTCTCGACCGGCTCGGCGCGCCGGTCACCGGGGGCGATGAACCGGTTGGGCAGCCGGTTGAGCAGCACATCGATCGCCGGATCCCACTGCAGGGTCTCCTTGAGCACGATCCGCGGCTCCCGGTCGAACCAGTTGACCAAGCCGTGGATCAGGATGAACGAGTCACCCGGGCCGGCGTGCCGGGACACCACCAGTTCGGGACGGCCGGGCAGCGCGGTGTCCGGATCGGTGCCGACCACGTCGATACTCAGCCGCAACGCCCAACGGGCGTGCCAGAAGAAGAACGTCAGGAACCAACCGGTCAGCACGTAGTGGGCGCGTTGAAAGGCCGGGCTGCGGATCTTCCAGCCGCAGCCGGAGGCCAGCCAGAGTCCGAATAGGGCGGTCAGAGCGGCGGTGTCCCACAGCAGATAGACCACGGCGACCCAGAACAGTCGCAACACCCGCAGCCGGCCGGGCACCAGCAGCGAGGCGGCGGCGGCCAGAAAGATCCAGAACGGCAGCGTGGTGAGCACCGCAGCGGCAAGCAGCGGTACGGCCGGGGCGAGCAGTGCCCGGCGTACCCAGCGGGGTGGCAGCGGCATCAGCAGCCGGCCACGTTGGTCTTGAGGTAACGCCGGGAGGCGGTGTAGGCGCGGCTGATCCGTCGGCCGACAGCAGTCATGTCCCGGTACGCCCAGGGTGTGTCGTCACGTGTCTCTCCCCCACCGGTCGGCAGTACGTGCACCTCCACATCGTGGCCGAGCGCCGCCAGTTCCCGGGCGAACCGGTGCCGGCGGGCGATCTCGAAGGCGACCTGGGCGACCTCCCAGGGCCGCCGGGGCGCGCTGAGTGGCCGCTCGATCCGGCCGACCTGGAGCACGAAGACGCGCTTCGCCCCGGCTTCGACGGCCTTGCCGATCGGGATCGAGTTGACGATCCCGCCGTCGACGAAGTGCTCGCCGTCGATCTCGGCCGGTGGCAGCAGGCCGGGCACCGCGGCCGAGGCGAGCACTGCCGGCACCACCGGGCCGGCGTCGAACCAGTGTTCGGCGGCGCGTTCAATGCTGGCGGCACAGCAGTGGAACGGCACGGCCAGGTCGGCGAAGGTGGTGGTGTCGCCCAGTTCGGCCTCCAGCAGCCGGCGCAGTGGCCGTGGCGAGTGCAGGTGGGTACGGGCGGCGAACCGGCGCAGTTGACGGGCCATCGAGTCGCCGTACACCTCGCTGGCCTCCGGGGAGGCCCAGAGCCGGACCAGCCGCAGGGTGACCGCCTCGGAGGGGTCGGCGGCGACCAGTGCACCGTTGACGGCCCCGATCGAGGTGCCGACGACGAGATCGGGCTCGATGCCGGAGCGGAACAGGGCGCGCAGCATGCCGACCTCGACCGCGCCGAGCACCCCGCCGCCGCCCAGCACGAAGGCGACCGGACCGTTGACCATGGCATTCATCCTGGCACGGGCCCGATGGCCGCCGGTCGGGGTCGGCTCACCGCCCGGGCTCGGTCGGTATTACCGGCTCATCGGCAATCCTGGCCCATGTCGGGCTAAATGATAAATGTTCACCTGTTTACCGTGCCGTTGACAGGACGTGCCAATTCGCGCAGCCTGATACGACCTCCACTCCCCAGGCAGGTGCGACAACGATGGCATCGCTGCAAGCGGGCGAACTGCTCGCCCGCAGATACCGTCTCATCGACCGGATCGGTGCCGGCGGCATGTCGGTCATCTGGCGCGCCCGCGACGAGGTGCTCGACCGGGTGGTCGCGGTCAAGGTGCTCGCCGCGTCGTTGGCCGCCGACGCACGGTTCCGCAGCATGGTGCGGGAGGAGGCACGGTCCGCCGCCCAGCTGATCCATCCACACGTGACCGCGGTGCACGACTACGGCGAGGCGGTCGCACCGGACGGCACCGTCACCGCGTTCGTGGTGATGGAGCTGCTGTCCGGTGAGGAGCTGGACGCCCGGCTCACCGCCGGCCCGCTGACCTGGCCGGCGGCGGTGGAGACCTGCGCCCAGGTAGCCGAGGCGCTGGCCGCCGCGCACCGGTTGGGCATCGTGCACCGCGACGTCACTCCGGCGAACATCATGATGACCTCGATCGGCGCCAAGGTGCTCGACTTCGGTATCGCCACCCAGATCGGCGCCCCCGACGAGGACGAGGAGGGCGAGACCTTCGGCACCCCGGCGTACGTGGCCCCGGAACGCCTCGACGGCCGACCGGCACAGCCCGCCGCCGACGTCTACTCGCTCGGCGTCCTGCTCTACGAGACCCTCACCGGCCGGGTACCGTACCCCGCCGACACTTGGGACGACCTGCACCGCGCACTCGATCAGGAGATCCCGCCGCTGACGGTGCCCGGACTGCCCACCCCGGTCAGCGAGATCTGCCTGCGCTGCCTGTCCCGGGACCCGCTGAGCCGCCCCACCGCGCACCAGGTCGGCGCCGCGCTGCGGGACCAGTTGCTACCGGCCGATCCGCAGGCTGCGACCATGCTCGCGCCGACGATGACCCTGCCGGCGGCGGCCGGGTCCGACGCTCCGCCACCCGCCGACGCCGAAACACCGGCCGCCGACGCCGGGCCGCCGGCTGTCGACGGTCAACGGCGGGTCGGCCGGCTCGATTCCAGGGTCGCCACGCTACTGGTGGTCGGCGCCGTAGCGGTCGCCGTGATCCTGCTGCTGCAGCCCGAGGTGCTGCGGCGGCCGGGCAGCGACCATCCGCCGCCCGCCGGGCAACCGCGGTCCGCCGGTACGCCCGCCGGTCCCACCCCGCCGACGCAGCCAGGGCCGTCGGCAGACGCACCTCCCACCGACGCACCCGCCACCGGCGCCGCGCCGACCCCCGCGGCAACCGACACCGCGCCAGCGGCGACCGCACCGGTCGTTCCGACCGTCGACGAGGCGATCACCCTGCTCGGTCAGGTGATCGACGACGGGCTGGCGGACGGCGCGATCCGCCGCGACGCCGGCCTCGACCTGCAAAACCTGGTCCGTAACCTGCGGACCTCGTTGACCAGCGGCACCGCCGACATCGACCGGGACGTCAACCAGCTGCGCCGCAAGGTGCGGATCCGCGCCGACGAAGGCGCGATCACCTACGCGTACGCCGACGAGCTGGACTCGGCACTGGACCAGTTGGCCGGTGCCGCCGTCTGACCGCCGGCAGCCACGGCACCGACCGGGTCGCGGTACAGGCGCGTCAGTGCAGGCGGATGCGGTGCCCGGACCGGTCGAACAGCAGCAGCCGGGTCAGGTCCAGCGCCACGGTCATCGTCTCGCCGGGCCGCGGCGGTGCTGTCGCCGGCACCCGGACCACGACATCGCCGTCACCGTCCGGTGGATCGGATGGATCCGGCTCGTACACCGGGTAGAAACCGTACCGGGTCCGGGCGGTCGCCGGCGGGTCCGGACGGCGCTGCTGCGGGATCATCCGGGCGATGGTTTCCCGCAGCTGGTGTCGGGGCGGCGGATCCTCAGCCAGCAGCTCGGCCAGGTGGGTCTGCGGATCCGGCAGATCCAGTTGCGACTCAGCCGGAGAGGTGGGCAGGCCGCCGGTGTCCACCCAGGCCAGTGCCTCGTGGCCGAGGTTCTCCACCGCCCGGACCGTGCCGCGCAGGGTGACCGACAGCCTCCGGTCGGACCCGGCCGGGTCCGGGCCGTCGGGCCGCGCCGGGTCAGCGCCGGTCGGCGGTACGGGGTACAGCGCGTCGGCCCGCAACGCCACGGTCACCCGCTCGGTGTGGTGCTCGGCCAGCCGGGCCACCCGGGCGTCACCCACCGGCAACTCCAGCACCTGCGAACCGAGGTCGATCACCATCCGGTCCGGCTCGGCGTAGACCGCCCCCTGCAGCAGGCTGGTCCGTGGGGTGCCGAGGAACGCCGCGACGAACAGGTTCGCCGGGTCACCGTACACCTGCTCCGGCGGCCCGATCTGCTGCAGCCGGCCCTTGCGGAGCACCGCGAGCTGGTCCGCCATCGTCAGCGCCTCGGTCTGGTCGTGGGTCACGTAGACGGTGGTCACCCCGTGCCGGCGGGCCAGCGCCGTCACATCGGCCCGCAGCCCGGCCCGCAGCCCGGCATCCAGATTGGACAGCGGTTCGTCCAGTAGGAACGCCTTCGGCTGGCGCACGATGGCCCGGGCCATGGCGACCCGCTGACGTTGCCCACCAGACAGCACGGCGGGCTGCCGGTGCAGGTGTTCGGCGATGCCCAGCTCGGCGGCCACCTGCCGGATCCGCTGTTCCACCGCCGGGCCGTGACCCATACGCAGCGGAAAGGCGATGTTCTGGGCGACCGTCAGGTGCGGGTACAGCGCATGGTCCTGGAACACCATGGACACCTGTCGTCGCTGCGCCGACCAGCCGTCCACCACCCGGTCGTCGATCAGCACGTGCCCGGACGTCGGAGTCTCCAGGCCGGCGACCAGCCGCAGGATTGTCGACTTCCCGCACCCGGTCGGCCCGAGCAACACCAGGAACTGGCCGGACGGGACGGCGAGACTCACCCCGTCGACTGCGACAGTGCCGTCGTCGAAGACCTTCGTCAGCCGGTCGGTGGCGATGGCGACCACGCGATCACCTCCTGACCCCATCGTCAGGCCCAGCGGCCATCGACGCCAGCCCCTGTCGACGGGCGGCCCGCGACCGCCGGTGAGCGGTCGGCGGGGAGGTCAGCGCAGTTCCTCGGGAAGCTGTAGGTTGTCGCCGATCAGCCCGCCACCGACCGGGGGCGGTTCGGTGCTGGGCGGCTGGTTGGTGACGCTGCGGTCGAGCCACCCGTCGCCGTCGTCGTCGTAGTGGGTCTGTTCGAAGAACCCGTCACCGTCGGTGTCGTACGCCGCGGAGTCGACCAGACCGTCGGCGTCGTCGTCCCGGCCGACGAAGTCGACCCGGCCGTCGCCGTCCCGGTCGACCAGGATGTCCACCCCGCCGTCCGCCCGTCCTCGGACCATGTGCCGGTCCCACTCGCCGTCGCCGTCGACGTCCACCCGGGTCCGGTAGTCCTCCGGCACCGCTGGCTCGACCGGCTGGGGTGCCGTGCCGAACCCAGCGGACCGGTCCGGCACCGGCGGACCGGCAGCCTCCGGCCGTGCCCCGAAGTCGCTGTCCGCCCCGGCCGGGCCGAAGCCGCTCTGCGCACCGGCAGAGCCGAAACCACTCTGCGCTCCAGCCGAACCGAAGCCGCTCTGCGCACCGGCAGAGCCGAGAGCCTCGTCGACGGCACCGGCCGCCGCGCCGATGTCGCCGAAGCCACCCATCATTCCGGTCAACGGGCTCAGCAGCCCGAACGCGCTGGACTGGTTCGCCCGCGTCTCCACCGCCGCCGTCGGGCCGCCCGCGACACCGCCTATCTGGGTCCGCAGCAGTTCCTGCTCCTCGACGGTGAGCTGATAACCGGCGAGCGCCGCCGTCGGGTCGGCTGCCAGCGCGGCGGCGAATCCAGGATCGGTCAGTAGGCGTTCGAGCGCGATGTCGAAGTCACTCATCACCGGTCCCCTCGTCGATATCGCTCCAGGGTAGTCCGGGCCAACGATCAGCCACGAGGCCGACGGTGACCCGATTCCTCCGCGATCAGTCCAGCTCCGGCATCGGCACCGGCTGCGGCCTGGGTCGGCAGGCGCCGCACTGCAACGCGTCCTCGACAACCAGGCCCTCCGCCCGTCCCCGGTGCTCCGACCGGTGCACCTCCAGCAGATACGGACCGAAGCGGGCGTGGTCCTCACACACGCCTCGACCGCAGAACCGGCAGCCACCCCTGGCCGCCTTCGGGCAGAACCAACAAAGCACCTGTATCTCCGCTCGGGTCGATGTCTACGTCACAACGCCGGGTTCACCCGCAATCGACGACCTCTACCTTGCTCTCCACCTGGCGGCTGAGTCCTCCGCTGTCCGTGACGGTGACCGTGATCGTCACGGTCCCTCCGGCGCCCTGCCGGCTGGCCACCGGGCCGATGGAGCCGCTGTGTGTCCCGGCGCCGCTGAAGGTCTCCGTCCTCTCCACTGGTCCGCTCTGCCTCGCGACGACGGTCAGCCCGTCGGGTGAGTCGTCGGAGACCACGACCATCCAGCGCACGCTGGTCGGGTGATCGCTGCAGGGTTCGTTGTTGACCAGCTGGGTGATCCGGCCCTGCGGCTGAACCTCCCAGAAAATGGTCGGGGGTTCGTTCGGGGGTGGCGCGGTGGTCGGCGGTGGTTCGCTGGTCGGCGGCACGGTGGTCGGCGGTGGTTCGCTGGTCGGCGTACCGGTCGTCGGCGCTGCCGTGGTCGGCGGCGGGGCGCTGGTCGGCGGCGGGCCGGGTGGGCTCGGCGGCGCGGCCGGAATAGTCGGCTGCGGCTGCGGCTGGCGAGTCACGCCGGGGTTCGGCGCCGGGGCCGGCGTCGGCTGGCCGGTCGCGGAGAGATCCGGCGACGGGCTCTGGACGGTCGGCGATCCGCTGGTGGCGCCCGGAGCGGGAGCGCTCGGCGTACCGCCGGGCGGATCGACCACCCGGCCGTCACCGCAGCCGAGCTGCTCCCCGGTAGTCCGCAGGGACACCCCGTTGCGCCGCACCTCGCCGAGCGACACCCGGGCCGCTCCGGCGTTCACCGCGAACCAGGCCTCGCCCCGGTTCGCCAGTACCGCGTCCTGGCTGATCACGGTCATCGCCAACGGCCGGAAGGCACCGGAGACGCTGGCGGTATCGGCCAGGATCCGGCCCCGATCCAGGATCAGCTCCCCGCTCGGCGCGACCGGCCGGGTACCGTCGCTCCACAGCGCCCCCACCTCCGCTTCGACCCAGGCGCAGAGCACCGTGGCGGCACCACCACGGAAGACGAGTTCGCCGGTCGACCGGTCGGCTACTTCGATCCGGTCTCCTTCGGAGACGTAGGCCGCCGCACCGTCGCGCAACGTCAGCAGACGCCCCCCGGCGGTGCGCACCTCGACGGTGCCCCGCTCGGCCCGCAGCAGCGCCCGATCGGTCGGCATCTCTGCCCAGGCCGGTCCGGGCGTCAGATTGCTGCCGCTGATCAGCAACGCGAACAGCAGCAGGAGCAGCACCAGCCACCACAGCCGGCGCTCGAACCGTCGGTCCACCCGGTCGTCGTCGCTCCCCGGTGGTGGTGGGCCGGGTGGGGCGGCCAGCGGCGGATAGTCGGCAGGCGGATGCACGCCGCTGGTCGGCGGAGCGCCGCGGACCGTCGCCGCGGCGGCATCAGCCACCTGCGACGGTGCCGCGCCGAGCAGCATCGGCAGCCCGGCGACTGCCGGCAACTGCCACAGCCGGGTCTGCGTACGGGTGGTCGCGACCACGTCCGGCGGGTCGGCACCGACCGGGCCGATCATCGTGCCCCGGCGCAGTTCGATGCCGTCCATCAGGGCGATCACACCCGACTCGAGGACCACCGCGTCGTACGGGTCGGACAGCTGGACCGGCGCGCCGGGCGGCAACGCCACCGGCCGGGCCCGGGACACCAGCCCCAGCCGGTCCTCCGGGGTCAGCCCGGACAGCGCGGGGGTCTCGGCGAACAGCGACTCGGCGGCGGTCCGATCGGCCGGCGGCGGACCGGGCAGCGGGCCGACGACCGTGGCGACCGCAGTCGGCGGCACCGCCAGCAGCGTCGTACCGGCGGTACGCCAGGTGAGCGTGGCCGGCGTACCGGTCAGGGCGCTGGCCAGACCGACCAGACCGCCCGGTCCGAGCCGCTGCCGGACCGTGCCGGCCGGGTCGCCGGGCGCGCGACCCTCCACCGCGCCGTCGACCACGACGTAGACCGCGGGCTGGGCGGCGCCGGCGGCGACGAGTTGCTGACCGGTACGCGGGTGCACCCAGCGTGCCTGGGCGGCGAGCCGGTTCAACGCACTGGCCGGCAGCGTCCGCAGCGCGCTGGCGCGCAGCGCGTCCAGCCGCCGTGGGGTGTCGCTGGCGTGCCGCCGCTCGGCGAACGCGCCGCGCAGCCGCCGCCAGCGCCGGGCGAGCCAGCCGGCCGCCAGGTAGACCAGCGGGGCGGCGAGACCGGCGACCACCGCGGCGAGCAGCAGTCGGGCCGGCCAGCCGGACCGCCACAGGCCGAGGACCAGACCGGCGACCCGGTCGGTCCAGATCCGCCAGAACAGGTTCACCGCGATGACCACCCAGAGCACGGCGAGCATCCCGTACAGGGCGACCAGCCGGCCCTCCCGGTCCAGCACCGACCAGCGCGGGCCGCGCCGGCGCAGCCGGCCGACGACGTAGGCCAGGCCACGGGTACGCAGGTTCGGGATCTCCAGCCAGTCCATCAACAGGTAGTAGCCGTCAAGAGCAAGGAACGGATTGAGGTTGAACAGGGCGTTGAGGTACCAGGCGAAGGCGAGTTTGAACGTCCACGGCGCGGCGGCCGGAAAGATCAGCCCGACGATGCCGGCGACGCCGGCCAGTACCAGACCGGCGGCTGGCCCGGCGGCGGTGGTGATCAGCCGCTGGCGGCGGCCGGCCAGCCAGACGTCGGTGGTGTCGACGAAGACCGACGGGATACCGAAGTAGATGAGGAACCCGGCGGCCGGCACCCGGCGGCCGGCGTGTTTGGTGGCCAGGGCGTGGCCGAGTTCGTGGCAGGCGAGGGCGACGACGTTCAACCCGAGCAGCACCGCCGCCCCGGCCGCGTACGACCCGCTGGTGAGGAAGACCGCCTGCTCGCCGCGCCACCAGGTCCAGCAGAACGCGGCGAACCCGACCAGCGCGACGACGGCCAGCAGCACCGCCGCCAGCCGGGTGAACAGGAACCGACCGCCGCCCCGGTAGAGGGCGCCGACCAGCGGATCGACGTCGGCCAGCACGGTCCGCCGGCCTTGGGCCACGGCCAGCAGGGTGCGACCGAACCGCAGCGGCCACGGCCTGCGATGCACCCGCGCCAGCGGGCGGAACGCGTCGACCGGCAACTCGGCGAGCATCCGGTTGCCGGCCAGGTCGGCGACGACCCGGGTGACCTGGTCGGGGGCGAGCCGGCCGGCGATCCGGGCGAACTCGGCGACCAGCCGGGCCACCGTACGGCTGCCGTCCATCAGCTGGGCGAGCCGCCACTCGTCCGGAGCCAGCCGCAGGTAGCAGGCACCGCCGCGACCGTCCGGCGAACGGAGCATCACGTACGGCATCCCGCGTACCGAGGTCAATTCGACGTGCTCGATGCCGGGCCGCAGCACCGGCCGGGCCCGGGCCGGGTTGAGCCGTTCGACGACGGCGTCCCACAGGCCGGAGTCGGCTGGGGCGACCGGTTGCCCCGGCGCCCGCCCGGCCAGGGCCTCCCACACGCTCATCCTGGTCTCGGCGACCGTCACTGTGCCTGCTCCTCTGCCGCTACTCGCGGCTGCAGGTTAGACCGCCTTGTCGACCGCACGCGACTGCTCGACCGCTTTCGCACAGCATGTCGTGCGGAAGAAGTCTCGTCGATCGACTACGCCGGGGTCAGCCGCTCATCCTTTCGGCCAGGGTACGGGCCCGGAACATCTGCACCCGCCTGGCCGTTCGCACCACATAGGAGCGCAGCAGGGTCGGCATGGTGAGACTGACAGTGACGGTGACCGCCGATCCGGTGCCGTCGGGCTCGGTCTCCATCACGAATCGCACCGACACCCGCGCCGGGCTGCGTACCTGCATCACGAGCCGACGACCCGGATCGGTCTCGGTCTGCCGGACGTGCAGGATGTTGTCGTACCGCAGCGGCCCGACGATCTTGAACCGCTCCACCGCGACGTACCGCAGCACGATGTGGCCGTCGGCGTCGGCGCTCCGCTCGATGTCACGGACCGCGACGATCAGCGGCGAAAGCCCGACGTGGTTGGCCGGGTCGGCCAGGTGGGCGTGCACCCGGTCCGGTGCCGCCGCGACGGTGAACCGGTCGGTGAAGGTCTCGGTGCGCACGCCAGGGACGGTAGCGAACGGCGGGTGGTGTGACCAACCCCCTTGGTCACACCACCCGCCGCTCTCTCTGGGGAGGCAAGTCAACCTGTCGTCATGTCGCGGTCACGGCGCGTCGACGAGGGTGGCGGAGGCGGTCCGCGCCTCGCCGTCGCGCTCGTAGGTGATCTCAATCTGCTCCCCTACCTGGCCGGACTGCACCGCCGCGACAAGATCATCCGAGTCGTTGACCGGGGTGTCGCCGATCTGCACGACCACGTCGCCCTGGGCCAGGCCGGCCTGGTCGGCCGGGCTGCCGTCCTCGACCGCCGCGATCAACGCGCCGCCTTCGTCGGCGGCGGTCACACTCACCCCGAGATACGGGTGGCTGACCTCCTCGCCGGCCATCAGCGCTTCGGCCACGTCCTTGGCCTTGTTGCTGGGGATCGCGAAGCCGACCCCGATGTTGCCCTCGCCCTGCCCGGAGGTGGCGATCGCGGTGTTGATGCCGATCACCTCACCGTTGGTGTTGACCAGGGCGCCACCGGAGTTCCCCGGGTTGATCGGGGCGTCGGTCTGGAGCAGCCCGGACATCGAGCTGACCTGACCGCCGCCGCCGAACGGGCTCTGCTGCTGGCCGCCACCCACCGAGATGGTGCGGTCCTGCGCGCTGATGATCCCGGCGGTCACCGAACCCTGCAGACCCAGCGGGCTGCCCAGGGCCAGTACGGTGTCGCCGACCCGCATCGTGCTGCTGTCGCCCAGGGTCGCCGGGGACAGCCCGTCCACGTCGTCGACCTTGACCACGGCCAGGTCGGTGCGCGCGTCGGTGCCGACCACGCTGCCGGACCCGGAGCCGCCGTCGGCGAAGTACACGGTGACCGATCCGCCGCGCGCCGACTCGACGACGTGGTTGTTGGTCAGGATGAAGCCTTCGGCGTTGAGCACCACACCCGAGCCTTCACCGGAGCCGGTGGAGATCGACACCACGCTGTCCTGGACGGCGTCGGCGATCTCGGCGAGCGACGAGCGGTCGATCACCGGTGCCGCGCTGCCCCCGCCGTTGCTGCCCCCGCCGTTGCTGCCGGTCTGCACCGCCGGCGCCGCGCTGCCGTTGTCGAAGGCGGCCACTACCGCACCGCCGACCGCACCGGAGCCGAGCATCAGGGCGAGGACGACCGCCGAGCCGGCGACGATCCGACCGACCCGGTTCGGCCGCTGGGTGGCGGCCTGGGCGGCGGCACCGGGCGGCGGCGACCAGCTGACGTGCGGCTGGCTGTAGCCGTGGCCGGCGTACGGCTGGCCATGGCTCCACTGCCCGTGCTGGCCGTGCCCGTACGGCACCTGGGCGTAGCCGGGGGCGTACGGGCCGGGCTGCGGCTGGCCGCTGAGCGGCGGCCCGGTGACCGGCTGCGCCGACGCGGGAGTCGCGGACGCGGGCGCCTCAGCTGCGGGTGAGGTGGGCGCGGGCTGGGCCGGCGCGGGTGAGGTGGGCGCGGGCTGGGCCGGCACGGGTGAGCCGGCGTACGGCTGGTTGGTCGGCGTCCAGTCGGTGGACGAACGACCGGTGGCCGGGTCGGGCTGGCCCGACTCGGCAGGGGCCTGCCAAGGGCTGGCCGGCGGTTGAGCCTTGTCCGACGGCTCCGCCGGCGGCGTGGTCTCGTGCTCGCTCATGTATTCAGATTGCCCCCCGGCACTTTGACGCACCTGATCTGCGGCTGAGGCTTTGCTGAAAATCATGATTCGCTGCCGTCGATGGGTTCGGAATCGACGAGGTTGGTGTCGGCCAGCGGGAGCCGGACCCGGAAGGTGGCACCCTGACCGGGCTCGCTGTGCACCTCGACGGTGCCCGAGTGGGCGACGACGAGGGCGGCGACGATCGCCAGCCCGAGTCCGGTGCCGGTCGGCCGCTCCGTGCTGCGGGTACGGGCGGCGTCGGCCCGGTAGAACCGCTCGAAGACCCGTTCGGACTGCTCCGGGGTGAGACCGGGCCCCTCGTCGGCCACCTCGACCGTGGCGAACCCCGGCTCGGTGGCCCGCAACCGCAGCGTGACCGGCGTGTCGGCCGGGGTGTGGTTGATCGCGTTGGTCATCAGGTTGCCGATCACCTGACGCAGCCGGGCGTCGTCGCCCAGCACCACCAGCCGGCCGGCACCGGGCCCGATGTCCAGCTCCACCCGGCGCTGCGGGTCGACCGCCCGGGCCGCCTGCACCGCGTCGCTGGCCAGCACCGGCAGCTCGACCGGCGCCAGATCCAACGGGCGTTCCCGGTCGAGGCGGGCCAGCAGCAGCAGGTCCTCCACCAGCAGGCCCATCCGGGCCGCCTCGTCTTCGATCCGGCGGACCAGCCGGCCCGCTTCCTGCGGCGACGCGGCGGCGGCCCCCTGCCGGTACAGCTCGGCGAAGCCGCGGATGGTGGTCAACGGGGTACGCAGCTCGTGCGAGGCGTCGGCGACGAACTGGCGCATCCGCTCCTCGGACCGGCGGGCCCGGGTCTCCGAGGACTGGGCCGCGACGGCAGCTTCCCGGGCCGACGCCTCGGCCATCCGGGCCGCCCACTCGGAGCTCGCCCGCGCGGTGAACGCCGCCTCGATCTGGGTCAGCATCGCGTTGAGCGTGCGGGACAGCCGGCCCAGCTCGGTCTGCGGCACGTGCGCGCCCGGCTCCGGGTCGGGCACCCGCCGGCTCAGGTCACCGGCGGCGATGGCCGCCGCGGTCTGCTCGATCTCGACCAGCGGCCGCAGGTTGGTCCGTACGATCGCGGCGCCGGCCAGCGCCAGCAGCGTCACCACTCCGATGCCGACCAGGATGTCGATCCAGACCAGCCGGCTGACCGCCCGGTCGACGTCGACGAGGCTCTGCCCGACCGCGATGACGTCGCCGGTGGGCAGCGACGCGTAGAGCATCCGCCAGCGTAGGGCGCCGTTGCGGGCGTACACGCTCTTCGGCTCGCCCTGCAGCGCGGCGAAGCCGTCCCAGTCGGCCGGCCAGCGTGGCAGCTCGCCGGTGGCGATCCGGTCGTCGTCGTAGTAGGGCCCGCCGAGCGGGCCGTCCTGGTACGAGACGACCACCAGGTAGTTGGTCGGCAGCGGGGCGGTGACCGAGGCGCGCTGGTCCCACACCGGCAGGCGTTGCGCCTTGCTCACCTCGTCGCGCAGGCCCGTGACGTAGTCGCGCAGGTCCGTGTCGATCTGGTCGACCAGGTAGCTGCGCAGGAAGAATGCGCTGCTCACGCTAATCACCAGCAGCGCGGTGAGGACCAGGCTGAGCACCGACGTGACCAGCTTGACCCGCAGCGGTACGCCGCGCAGCCAGCCCGTCACCGGGGCGGGCGCCAGCGTCGGCCTGTTCACGCCGCTGGTTTGCGCAGCACGTAGCCGACGCCACGCAGGGTGTGGATGAGCCGGGGCTGAGTGTTGTCGATCTTGCGGCGCAGGTATGAGATGTAGGACTCGACGATGTTGTCGTCGCCCCGGAAGTCATAGTTCCACACGTGGTCGAGAATCTGCGCCTTGGACAGCACCCGGTTGGCGTTGAGCATCAGGTAGCGCAGCAGCTTGAACTCGGTCGGTGACAGCTGCACCCGGTTGCCCGCCCGGTAGACCTCGTGGGTCTCCTCGTCCAGTTCCAGGTCTGCGAAGGTGAGCCGGGAGGAGGTCTGACCGCCGTTGCTGGTACGCCGCAGCACCGCCCGGATCCGGGCGGTCAGCTCCTCCAGTGAGAAGGGCTTGGTGACGTAGTCGTCGCCGCCGAGAGTCAGCCCGCGGATCTTGTCGTCGGTGGCGTCCCGCGCAGTGAGGAAGACCACCGGGGTACGGGTGCCGGCCTCCCGCATCATCCGAATCACCTCGAAGCCGTCCAGGTCGGGCAGCATGACGTCAAGCACCACGAGGTCGGGCCGGCGCTCGCGGGCGGCGTTCAGCGCGGCGCTGCCGCTGGTCGCGGTGGTGATGTCGAATCCGGCGAACCGCAGACTGGCGGAGAGCAGTTCGAGGATGTTCGGGTCGTCCTCGACGACGAGCAGCTTCGCCTCGGTCTGCGATGCGATCATGACCGCATCATCCCGGATCGGTCTGGGTTCGGCCTGGGGAGCCGCTGACAATCAGCTGAGAGTGAACTCGATGTCCGGGACGAGTGACCTCAGCCGATGAGGTCGAGGGCGGAGCGGGTCGGTGCCGGGTCAACCGGCCGGCGGCGGGCACGGTGGGCAGGGGGGTGTCCCTATGGGTTGTGTCAAGCGGCGAGGCGGGGTTCGTCCGCCGGTTTGGGCT
>NZ_JBHMIO010000063.1:0-19283 GCF_048060275.1 Micromonospora sp. LOL_015 | reverse complement strand
AGCGGTTCAGCTTCAACTCCATGTTCGGCAGATACACCGTGATCGAATCCGGATCCTTCCGGACCAACCGACCGCCATCGGCGTCGTAGACGAAACTGGTGGTCTTCCCGTCCTCGGTGACCGACTCCAGCCGACCCTCGGCGTTCCAGACCAGGTCCTGCTCCTCGCCGACCCGGACCCGCTTCGTCGTGTTGCCCGCCGCGTCGTACTCGTACGAGTACAACCGGTCACCGGCCGACGTCTCCTCGACCACCTGCGACAACGTGTGCGGCTGTGCCTGACCCGGCGGTGGGTACGAATACGTCCGCTCGACCTCGTCGGCCCCACCCGCAGCGTGGATCGTCTCGCTCAGCCGGTTACCAGCCAGGTCGTAGCTGTAGGAGTGGTGGTACGGCGCCGGCCCGCCCACCCCGCTGGTGCCCGGCCCACCCGCACACGGGTCACTCGCCGTGGTCGCCGTGCTCCAGGCCCGCGTCATCCGCCGCAGGTAGTCGTACTGGAAACACTGAATGTCCCGGACGCCGGTGCTCGGCAGGTCAGCGATCGACAGCACGTTACCGGCGTCGTCGTACTCGTAGCGCTGGTCGATGTCGCTGTTCGGCATTGCCGGGTTGTCACCCACAATCGGCTGACGGCGTAGCATCGATCTGATCAGCCGATTGGTGCCCTCCTCGTAGGTGTAGGCACCTTCGACCTTACGGCTACCGGCGCTGACCTGCGCCCCCTCAAGCTCACCGGTCGGCGTGTACATCGCATCGCTCAAATACGTCTCAGATCCGACGATCTGAGTAAGCCTTTGCAGGTTGTCGTAGTTATAGGTGATACTTTCACCGGGAAGTCCACCTTTTTCCGGGAAACCCGTAGTCGCGACAGTGCCATCGGGATTGTATTCGGCGGTAAAGGAAGCCGTGCCACCCAGAGCGGAATGCGTGTCGGCAGCCGGAATTGAATAGTTTACCCGAGTCACACGGTAGAAATCGTCTCGACCGAGGTAGATCGTGTGGTATTTATGACCGCCTTCAACGATGCGGGTGGCGAAATAAAGCTGCCCCTTGGCGACGGCGTCGTAGCCCCACTCGGCTAGCTTGGTGCCGGTTTCGACCGAGCCCTCATAGGTGCCGGTCTTGCGGCCGAGCACATCGTAAGTGTGGCTGATCGTGATGCCCCGACCGTCCGTGGTGGAAGTCAACTGGTCGTAGTCGTTGTAAGTGAAGGTGCTGGTTCCGCTGTCCGGGTCGACTGCTTCGATCTTGCGACCCCGTTGGTCGTACTCATAGGTCCACACGTTGCCGGCCGGGTCGGTGACGCTGGCCTGCTGACCGGCTGGAGTGTAGGTGTACGTGGTGCTGTCGAAGCTGCCACTCGGCCCGGCACCGTGGTATTGCCGTAGCTCGACGACCTGACCGCGGGCATCGGTGATGGTGGTCGTCGGGGTGCCGCCCGTCGGCGGGTCGACATGCACCCGGTCCCCGCAGTACGTGGTGATTGTCCGCCACTTCTCCTGACCGGCGACCTGGGTAATGGTGTCGGTGACCCGGTCCACGCCGTCGTACTGATACACCGTCTGCAGGTCGACATCGCCGTTGACCGTCTTCAGCAGAGTGCCTGACGGGGCACCGGAGGCATGAAACTTGTCGTTGAACTTCGCCACCTTGCCGGTGGCGGTGTAGAAGGTTTCCGAGACGAGCCGTCCACCGTCCGGTCCAGGGACCTGGATCTGCCGAGGGCGCAGGAAGCCGTCATAAATGGTGTACTCAGGAGTCAGCCAGTTACCGGCACTGTCGCGCCGCTCGGTCTTTACCGAGACAGGTGCGTTGTCCTGGTTCCGGTAGGTGTATTGAATGCGTGGGCTATCCGGGTGAGTCGTCCTTGGACGGTGCGGCAGCCAGACCCGGACGGCACGACCAAGCTTGTCGTACTCGACGTCGGTGCGCTTGCCGTTCCAGTCGATCTGGGTAACCGGCTGTCCCCACGCCGGGTGGTAGTCGGTGGTCGCGATGAACCGGGTGTCGGCGGTGCCGACCCGGATCTGCGGCCCAGTCTCCATCTTGCGGGTGGTCAGACCGTTCGTCTCGGTGTAGGCGATGTTGGTGACCGCGCCGGAGCCGTCCTGCGCCGTCAGTGGCCGGCCGTACATGTCGAAAGTTCCTTCACCGACGGTGACATAGCTCGCGGCGGAACCGCTGTGGCTGGCGAGCTTCTCGATCCGGGTGGCGTTGCCCTTGGTCGGCGTCGCACCGTATGCCTGGCCGTCGTACGAGGTCCGGTTGTCGGTCAGCAGTTGGGTGGCCCGGTCGGGGTTGGTGACCGAACAGGCGACCGAGACGGTCTCCTCCCGGGCGACCAGGGTCCGTAGCCGCAGGCCGTGGTTGTCGGCGTAGGTGGTCCGGGTGCACTGGTCGTCCGCGGCGGTGCTGACGTCGCCGAGATCCTCGACCTGCGTGACCCGCCCGACCGGGTCGGTGTAGCCGCTGGTCGCCGGGTCGTAGGTGGTGATCGACTTCGTTTCCCGCCAGCCGCCGCCAGCCAGCGCGGTGAAGCCCCGACTGACCCGCGGCTTGACGAAGAACGCCCGATCGGTGCCCCACGGCCGGCTGTAGCTGGCGGTCTCGTAACGCCACGGGCTGGTCACCGATTTGCTGCTGACCTGGGAGCCGTTGTAGACGGCGGTCTCGATCTCGAAGCCGGCGAGTTCGTCGTGGTCGGTGTGGGAAGTGCCGACCGAGTCGGTACGGGTGACCGTGCGGGTGCCGCCGGCCGGGTTCTTGTCGCCGTGCATGCCGCGCAGATAGGTGTGCTCGGTGCGGGTGGTGAAGGTCTCGCCGTCGCCGCGCCGGACGCGCACCTTCTCGTAGCCGCGCCACTGGTTCCAGGTCAGCAACTCGGTGTCACCGATGCCGTCCGGGTCGGCGTGCCGCCAGGCCGCGTCGCCCAGATACTCGTAGCTGGTCACCATGTCCGGGGCCAGGGCGGTGCCGGGCTCGACGTTCGTGCGGTCCGTTTCGGTGACCGACTCAACGACGTACTTGTGGAACCAGTCGGTGATCGGATTCACCTCGCCGCTCGGCGACCACTTCACCGGGTAGCAGCGGCGGGTGCTGTTGCCGGGGGTCGGCAGCGAGTTGGCCGAGCAGTCCGGCGACTTGTAGGTGACATCGACCTGACCGCCGGAGTCGGTGTAGACGGTGGTCAGTCGAGGCCGGATCAGTGGGGCGACGTTGTCGCCAGGGATGTCGATCCGGTTGGGCAGCTGCAGCGGGCCCAACTCGACCGAGGGCACGGTCAGCGGGTCGCCGCCACCGTAGCGGCCCTGGTGGTCGATCTTGTGCAGCCACAGCGACCGGCTGCCGTCGGCGTTGTTGGTGAACAGGTGGGTCAGGTTCCACGAGTCGACCGGCGTCCATCCGCTGGTGGTGCGGATCTCGGTGGTGATCTGGCTGACTCGCTTGCGGGTCCAGAAGCTGGGTGACGACTGGCCGGCTGTGCAGTGGGTTCCGGCAGCGCAGTTGCGGTCCCACGGCACGTCCGGCCAGGAGTTGGCCGTGCTGTTGTTCAACTGACCCGGCGCGCAGGTGATACTGCCGCTCGGGATGCACCGTTCGGCGTCGGTGAATACCACCCGGGCCGGTGCCGGGGTGGAGTAGACCGCGTTGTGCCGCTGGCCGTAGTCGATCCGCTTGAGCCAACCACCTCGGTGGTACGCAGTGCCGTTGACGGTGGTCTGCGCCCGCAGCGCGTAGTGGTTCGTCTCCCGCTCGTAGAAGTACGAGGTGACGTTGCCGTGCCGGTCCTTGACGTAGTCGAGGTTCCACCGCCAGGCCTGGTGGCACCAGGCGTTCGCCAGTGTCGAGTTGTAGCAGGGTTCGCCGCTGTCGTCGCCGAAGACCGGCACCGTCCACACCGAGTTGGTTTCGGCGTTGCCGGACGCCCATCCGGGCAGCCGGTTCAGCCCGAAGTAGTGCTCGGTGCCGTCGATCGTGGTGACCTTCCAGAACTCGCGGTCGTTGTCACCGTTGACGGCGCCGTCGACCGTCCCGCTGTACCGCTCGATCTTCGACCCGTCGTCGTTGGCGAACCGCCAGGTGCTGCCGGTCCGCACCAGCGTGCTGGACCGCCCGTTGAGCATCAGTACGGCGTTGTCGTGCGCCCAGCACAGGTCGCCCATGCCGTCGCGGCCGTCGTCAAGACAGGTGTTGTAGCGGCGTTCGACGTACCCGGGGTCGTAGCTGAAGCCCTCGCCCAGCCAGGAGCCCTGGTTGTTGGTGGTCGCGGTCCGCCCGTCGGTGGCCTGCGAGTTGTAGCCGAGCACCACCGACGGGGTCAGCCCGCCCGGCACCGGCGGCACCCGCATCGGGTACGACCAGTTGAACGCACCCGATGACGGTGACACGTTCCACTTTGACGACGGCGCGAACTCGGTCGCGCCGAAGCTGCCCTGCGCCGAAGCCTCCGAAGCGACCATTGCGAACAGCGCCGAGCCGGCACCGACGTCGATCGTGGCGGTAAGGGTGTCGGTTCCCGCGTTGTTGACCGCCGGTACCGGCTCCGGCGCACACGCCGACGCGTCCGGCGTGGTCAACGCGCAGTCGGGCAACCGGACCAGCCGCAGTCGGGCACCGAAATCGCCGCCGTACGCATCGGCGATCCCGGCGTAGCTCAACGCCACCCGGACGGTGCCGGCACCGGTCTCGCCGGCAGCCCGCCCGATCCGGGTGACCAATCCGTCGACCTTCGCTTTCGTCGACACCGCGCGGTCGAGGGTCTGCACCCGCACTCTGCTCGGCGGCGCGGTGCCGGCCGCACGGTCCGCCCCACTGGTCGGACTGGCCACCGGCGTCACCGGCACCTCCACCGTCCCGGCCGCCGGCCAGGCAACCTCCGGTGCGGTACGCAGCGCCGCCTGCACCACCGGGTTCGGCTCGCGGGGCGGCACCGGAGCCGCCGGGCGGTCCGGAGCCGGTTCGTCATGTTGCTGGACGGCCGGTGCCCCGGAGGTCGGCTCGGCTTGGGCCGGACTCTCCACCCCTTGCAGCAGGCCGGCGGCGACGACGACCGCCGTCGCCCAGGTGACACCGGCGGTCAGCCGTCGACGGCTGACCGGGGTCGTAGCCAGAATCCAGGAACTCATCACCACTCCAAGGGGAAGGGGGCGAAGCGGGCGGGAGATCGGCGCATCACACGTTCGGATCGGGACTGGTGCCGGCCATTCGCTGGATGGTCGTATCGTCGGCGACCCCGGTGTAGACGCGTACCTCGTCGACGACACCGCCGAGATGCTGGCCGAAGCCGCCGTTGTGCAGCACCCGGCCCACCTGCAGCGGCCCGCCCGCCCGCCAACCGGCGGTGTACGTCGTAGTCCCGGTCGCGGTGACGATGCCGTTGACGTAGAGCCGCACCTCGTTGCGGAACGCGTCGTAGACCACCGCTAGGTGCTGGCCGTACTGGTCGGCGCTTGGCAACTGTTCACCATCGAAGACCAGGGTGGTCTGCGGGTCGTTGGTGTCGCTGTGCGGCAGCACCAGCTCCCAGCGGTTGGCGCTGCCGCAGCGGATGACGAATCCGCTCGCGACGGTGCCCGCCTGGGAGAGCACCGCCTGGTCCCGGTCGCCGCAGGTCGGGCTGGGCAACCGCACCCGGGCGGCGACGGTGAAGCTCCCGTCGGTCACCGCCACCGGTGCGTCGGTGCGGGCCCGGTCGTCGACCCCGTCGAGTACCAGATGTCCACCGCCGACCAGCGGCGGTTCAGCGAACGGATCCGCGTCGACATCCGGTGCGTACAGGTCGGCGCCGCCTTCCAACAGCAGCTCCTGACCGTTCTCGTCGTCGTATTCGGGGCTGCGGTCGCCGGAGACGTCGTCCAACGGCCAGTAGCCGAGGCGAATCGGCCGCAGGGTGGACAGTTCGCTGACCTCCCGGTGCACCAGCACCCGGTCGTAGACGGCGATGTCGGCCAGCTCGCCGGCCCAGCCGGCGGTGTGGCCGCTGCGGGCGTACGCCCGACCGATCTGCACCGCGCCCCGGGACTTCCACGCCGACCGACGCTGCACGGTCGGCTGGACGTCTCCGTTGACGTACAGCGTCATCGTCTTGAGCTCCGGGTCGTACGCAGCCGCCAGATGAGTCCATTCGTCGCGAATCGCCGGGGCGGTGCTGGTCACCGACCAGCCGCCCAGCGACAGCACGTCCGTCGACGGGATCGCGAACTCCCACTTGCCGGTGGCGGCGTCGAAGCCGAGGGTGAAGCCGGGCTCGCCGCTGCCGTCCTGGCTGACCGCGACCCGGTCGGTGGTGTCGTCGGTGAGCCGCACCCAGGCGCTGGCTCCGAACCCGCTCGACGTGTCGACCAGCGCCGAGCTGGTGGTGGCCAGGTAGCTTTCGGCGGCGTCGCCGGTGAACTGGATTGCCCGGTCGAACTGGCACTCGGAGCCGGAGTCACCGCAGCCCGGCCCGGACACTCCGAACGTCACCCCGGCTCCGGCGACCGCCGGATGGTTGCCCCGGGCGTCCTCGGCCGATGCGGCACCGGCTGCCTCGCCGAGCCCCCATTCACCTGCCGCCAGCCGGGTCGGCACGGAGAACACGCAGGTGGCGATCGCCGACCGCAGGCCGGACTGGTCGACCGCCTGCACCGTGACGCTAGTCAATCTGTCGTCGACTGGCATCCAGCGCAGTGACACCGGGCCGCCGGGGCTGGCCGGCACCAGTTCGTTGTCCGGCAACGGGTTGGTGTTGAACCCGTACAGGTAGCGGACGGTGTCGGTGGAGACCGAGTCAAAGGTGAAGGTGCCGTAGATGCCGACCCCGCCCCGGTGCTGGTCGTCCTCGACGCAGGCGCTGGTGTGCTCACCGGCGTCGAGTGGCAGATACTCCGGTGAGTCGATGTCCGGCGCGGCCGGCGCGGTGGAGTCGTAGACGAACTGGCAGGCGGTCTGAGTGCTGCCTTCCCAGCTCCACGGCCCCCAGACCTCCGAGTCGCCGGCCCGGACCTCCCAGGTGATCGGCGTGTTCTGCGGGATGCTCGATGGCAGGGTGTACTGGAAGCGGGAACCGCTGGCCTTCCACCCGGTGGTGACGTAGTTGTTGACCCGGGTGCCGGCCGAGTCGTACCAGTAGTAGAGGATCTGGCCCCGGACATCCTCGGTGTGCGACGAGCTGTGGTCCGGGTCGCGTAGCACCATGAACAGCGTCGGCGGGGTGTCCACGTACGGTCGGTTGGTGCCGGTGACGCACTGGCCACCGGGTGACATGGTCAACTCGGACTGCTTCGGTTGGCTCGGTGTCCGGTTGTAGTGCACAGCCAGGAGCGCGTTTCCGCAGAACCGCTTGAACGCCGTCTGGTCGTTCTCGTCCGTGGCGGCGAGCCCGAACGTGGTCGTCGACCAGCCCTTGGTCACAGCTTCCCGCACCGCCGCGGTGGCGGTGAAGCCGACGTTCTGGTTCGTCGAGGTGCAGGAGTTCTTCTTCGCGGTCGGTGCCTTCGTCTGCAGCAGGACGCCGAGCGCCGGTTTGTTGTTCCAGTTCGTGCCGGAGCTGATGCCGGACGACGCCCGGTACAACGAGACGTTCTTCGGGGTCGAGTTGTACGTGTGGGTCATCGTCACCCGGAACTCCGCGCTCAGGATGGTCCGCCCCGCGTACGGCGTGGGCAGCGCGTAGTAGATCCGCTTTTTCCCGACGTTGTTGCACTGCCCGGAGTTGACCGGGCAGTTGCCGACGCCTTCGGTGCCGGAGAACTTGTGGTACGACATGTGCGGGTAGCCGCTGGCGACCATCGCC
Source organism: Micromonospora sp. LOL_015 (assembly GCF_048060275.1). Classification (NCBI taxonomy): domain Bacteria; kingdom Bacillati; phylum Actinomycetota; class Actinomycetes; order Micromonosporales; family Micromonosporaceae; genus Micromonospora; species Micromonospora sp. LOL_015. The sequence continues at coordinate 11,507 of NZ_JBHMIO010000063.1, read as the reverse complement.
CAGTCGCTCCTGCGGGTGTCCTGCCAGACCGGGTCGATGTAGACCGGCCAGCGGGTGTCGGGATCGGTGAGCATCGCCTGGTCGGGCAGCAGGGTGAGGGTGTCGCCGTCGATCCGCCAGCCGATCGGTGCCTGGCTGGCACCCGGCGGGGCGGACCCGGTGGCGTCGACACCGGTCACGTCTCCGGCGTCGGAAGCGGTCCGGCCCGGCGTCGCGGCGTCGGTGCCGGCGGGGTCGTCACCCGAGTCCCACATCGCCGGTGCGGCGGCCTCCAGCACCGGCGCGCCGGACACCGTGTCGACGGCGGCCAGCCCACCTTCGAGGCCGTCCTGCACGGTCAGCCCGGCAGTGGCCAGGCCGAACTCCAGCTCGGCCAGTTCTGGATGCTGTGCCGCCTCCGGGGTCTTGACCACGAGTACGTGTGAGAAGCCGGTGACCTCGACATCGACCACCAGGTCCACGTCGGGCAGCACCTCGGCGTAGACGGCCTGGTCACCGTCGACCGTCGGCTCCGGCAGGGCACCGGGCCAGTCGAGGGTCATGCTGCGGCCGGCGCGCTCCACCCGTACCAGCGGGGTGTCGCCGCCGCCGGAGAGCCGCAGCCCGAGGGTGGCGGCCCGGGGGCCGATGCTGCCGTCGGCGGCGGTGACCAGGGTCGCGTCGGTCGGCACCCATTGGCCGTCGCGGACCACCCGGAACGGCTGGGCGTGCTGCACCGAAGTCAGCGTGCCGTCCGGGTTGGCGAACGTCTGGGAGCTCTCACCCTGCAGGGCGCCGATCTCGACCCGCTCACCGATGTCGACGGCGTGGGCGAACGCCTCGGCTTCGGTCTGCCGGACCGGCTCCGCGCCGTCCACAGCCGTTGCCGGTGCCGGTTCGTCCAACTCCGCCGCCGGTTCGGGGGCGGCCTGCTCCGTCCGGTCCGGGGCCGCCGTCGCCGGGCTGGCCACCACCGCGTACGCGGTCAGCAGCCCGGCCAGGCCGAGGCTCAGCCCGAGCCGGCGTCGGCCACTGAGCTTCGTGTTGCCACCGATCATGTCGCGGTCCTCCCCCGTCACGCCGTTCCACCTGTCGATGGCCATCAGTCGACCGCCGCCCCGAAGGCGACCGCTCCGGCGGGGAAGCCGTCTTCACCGGCCCGCCACACGTGCTCGGGCGTCGCCGACCCGGCGGCCAGCATCGACCAGGGGATGGCGTAGACCGCCTGGTCGGAGTACGGGCTGGCGACGTACAGATGGGTCTGGTTGCCGGCGATCGCCAGGCCGAGTAGTTCCTGCGCGGCCGGCGCCCCGGGCAGGGCACCGGACACCCGTTCCACGGTCGCGTAGCCGGTGATCGGGTCCGCGGCCGCACCGAACACCCGGATCACGCCGGCGTCGGCGGCCGACCCGGTGTCCTCACCGGGGGCGCCGACGGCCAGCAGCAGATTCTGCGCGGTCGCGGCCGATCCGGGTGCCAGGTTGACGAGGTGGACCCGCTCACCGAAGTAGTCGCCCTCCTCGTCGCCGCTGGGTACGCCGACGATGTGCTGGGCGAGGACCGGCAGTTCGGTGAATCCGCTGTCGGTGACGTGGAACCGCTGTACGACGCCGGTGTCGGCGATGTCGGCGGCACCGTACTCCTTACCGGGAGCGCCGACGGCAAGGAACGAGTCGGTCCCGCCGGCGGGCGCACCGGCCGCCCGGTAGTCTACCATGGACAGCGACTTGCCGAACGTGTCGTTCGCGGTCGAGGTGCCCCACACGCCGGCCCGGTCCTGGTCGATCGCGCCGACCAGGGTGGGGCGGCCGGAGGTGTACTGGTGGCGGAAGACGTTGACCGCGCCGGCGAAGACCTCGGCGCCGATCGCCTCGCCCGGCGAGCCGATGGCGAAGTGGTGGCTTGACGCGGCCAGCGCATAGCCGGTCCTGTCGTCGTTCTCCAGCGCGCCGACCACACCGTTGCCGCCCTGGCTGAGCAGAATGTTCCCGGTGCCTCGCAGGTAGTGCACCACGCCGGTGTCGACTGCGGTGCCGACGTCCTCACCGGGCGCGCCGATCAGCAGAAACGGCTCACCGACCACGGTGTGCCCGGCGGCGAGGGAGAACCCGAACCAGTCGCCGGCCTCGGTTGTCTCCGGGAACTCCGACTGACTCTGGTGCAGCATGATCGACGACGGGCCACCGGCGAGCCCGTCCGTGGAGCCGAGCAGCAGGTACACCAGGCCGCCGTCGACCTGGCCGCCGAGATCGTCGTACGGCACCCCGACGGCCAGGTCGGTGCAGCCGTCGTTGTTCACGTCGTAACTGGCCAACGCCGCGCCGAACTGGTCGCCGGCCCCGGCGGCCCCGGATCCCTGGATGTTGTTCTCGTGCAGGGTGTCGACGGCGCCGCTGCCGCCGTAGCGCACGTGCACCTGGCCGGCCTCGGCCTGCCCGGCGACGGTGGCTTCCGGGTCGGCGATCGCCACGTCGGCCACTCCGTCGCCGTCGTAATCGTTGGCGACTCCGCCGACGCAGCCTTCCGCTGGTGGCACGGTCACGTAGACGGTCATCTCGCAGAAGTCGGACCATACGGCGCTGCCGGTGACGCCGTCGTCGGCCCGCACCCTCCACTGGTAGCGGCCACCGTCGAGGAACGCGCCGGCCGGCACGGTGACGCTCGCGGTGGCACCGGAGGGGACGGTGCCGACCGTCTGGCCGCCGAGCGGCGCCGAGGCACCGACCGCCCACCATTCAAACTCGACCGACATCGCGGTGCCGTCGTCGTCGGCGACGCTGGCCTGGAGCTGCGGGGTCAAGGTGTTGACCAGTGGCCGGTTGGTGCCGGTGGCGCAGGCGGTGGCCGGCACCGTCGACCGGGCGGTCACCGTCGGCCACGAGTTGTACGTAACGACGGCGTACGGCACCTGGGAGGTGGAGGTGTCCCGGGAGCGGAACTGCTTGAAGGTGGCGGTGTCGGTCTCGTCGGTGGCCCGGATGCCCATGTGTGCCTGACTAGCCCCGGCGGTCGCGGCCCGCTGGAAGAACCCGGTGCCGCTGATCGTGGACCAGCCGTCGTCGCAGCTGGAGTCGTAGCCCATGGTCATGGTGGAGCTGGCTTCGTGGTGCAGCCACTGCGGCTGGTTGGTCCACCGGGTGGCGGTGCTGGCCGCGCCGGTGGACCAGATCTCCCATGCCTTCGGGGTGCAGGTGTGCGACCACCAGTTCCAGAAGTGGACGGTCGCCGAGTTGATCTGCTTGCCGGCGAGCACCGCCGCATCCCAGGTGACGAACGACCGGGTGATCGTCGGTGGACTGGTGGCAAGCAGCCCGATCTGCAGGTCGTCGGTGCCGCTCTGGTTCGTGGTGACGCTTTCCCGGACGTACGCGTCGAAGGTGGTGGACAGTGGGTCGACCGTCGGGTCGAGGGTGACCGGGTAGACGGTGTCGGGCGAGTCCAGCCAATCGGTGGCGGGGCGCAGCACCAGGTCGACGCCGTCGGCGCGGGCGGTGACCGTGGTGTCGATCGGTGCCGTGCGAGCTGGTGTGCCGGCCGGGGTGGTCTGCGCGTCCCACATAGCGGGTGCCGGGACGGTGGCGATGGGGTCACCGTCGGCACCGGTCAGGGTGATGCCACCGAGTTCGTCGTGGCGGTGCCCGGCGATGCCCGGTCCGGTCAGCGTGAGGGGGATCTCGCGGACCCAGTCAGCCGCGTCGCGGTGGCGCACAGTGAGTAGTTGCTCGAACCCGGTCCGGGTGGCCCGCACCACAAGGTCCACATCGGGCAGTACGTCGGGGTAGGTGGCGACGGGCCCGTCGAGCCGCGGCTCCGGCAGTGCGCCGGTCCAGCTCATCGCGATTCGGGCGTCGTCGTGGCCGACGGCTGCCAGCTCGTGGGTGCCGGCTGGGCGGGCACCGGAGATCCGCAGGTCGTTCGGGTGTGCGGCGGGCGCGATGCTGCCGTCGGCGGCCCGGCTCAGCCGCAGGTCGACCGGCAGCCAGGCACCGTCGCGGCGAACCCGGACGACGTCGGCGGCGATCCGTGCCTCGAGGTGGCCCTCCGGACGGGCCCACACCTCGGTGGTCTCCGAGGTCTGCCCGTCGACGCGGACCGGCTTACCGCTGTTCCGGGCGGCCTGCAGCGCCTGCCCCTGTGCCGTGGTGGGTGCGGCGAGCACGGTATCTGACCGCACTGGATCCTCGGCGGTGACGGTCGCCGCCACAGCCAGCAGTACCGCTGCAGCGGTCAGCGCTGCGGTCCATCGTGGCGCATCGTTGGACGCGCGCCATCGGCCCACGGCCATGCGGTCCTCCCCCGTGCGAGACCCTCAAGCTGAGTGATCTGTGACGCTACGGGGTCGATTCCTGACTGTCAATGAAAGTCGATGGGGTGGCGACGCGACGCAGCGACCAGCAGCTACAGTCCACGATAGACGTATGTAGTCAGATCGTCGTCGCTTGGACCGTAGTCCTCGAAGTCCATGTTGGCCAGTGTCAGGTTGCCGTGCACGCTCAGCACCGTCTCAGGGAGCAGCCGAAACGGCTGGTCGCGGGTCGGCTCCACGAACCCGTCGTCGTCCTCGTCGCCCTCGTCCGGAGCGTCGTCCTCGTCGTCCGGGACCTTGACGGCGAGCAGCGGCTGCTCGCCGCGCATGGTCACAGCATCGGCGACGAAGAACACCGCCGGGCTGTCGTCCGCCGCGATCGCCGCCAGGACCTCCTCGACAGTGGCGCCGTCGAAGGCCGGGTCGTCGACGACCGTCGCCGCAGGGAGGTCCGTAGAACGTACCGGGTCGTTGTTCAGCCGACGCAGAATTTGCTGCCAGGCCGCCTCATCGGAGAAGTCAGTCCGCACCACGCACGGCTCGAACTCGAGGTCATCGGTCCGGACGATCAGCGGACGGGTAGGCATCTCGGTTTGGCTCCCTCGGATCGGCGGCGACACCGGGCCCAACGCCGCAGAGACGTGAGCCGGATCGGCGGCATGGTAGCGGAATCGGTCCGATCGGTCGGGCGTGCGCTTCACCCCCACACCACGCTTCGCAAGTGGACGTACGGACGGCCGTCCGGGTCGTCGTCGACCTGTGCGTGGACCTCGTAGACCTCGGCGATCCGGGCCGGTGTGAGCACCTGTGCCGGTGAGCCGGCGGCCACCACCCTGCCGCCGCTCAGCAGCACGATCCGATCGCAGAACCGCGCCGCCAGGTTGATGTCGTGCAGGGCTGCTATCACCGTCGGCGGGCCGGCCGCCAGCCGTTCCAGCAAGTCCAGCTGGTAGCGGACGTCCAGGTGGTTGGTCGGCTCGTCGAGCAGCAGCACCTGCGGTTGCTGCAGCAGCGCACGGGCGATGTCGACCCGCTGCCGCTCCCCGCCGGACAGCGTCGACCAGCGCCGGTCGGCGAAGCCGGCCAACCCGGCGTCGACCAGTGCCTGCTCGGCGGCGGCGAGGTCAGCGGCCGAGCCGGCCGCCAGCAGCGGCCGGTGCGGGATCCGGGCCAGCAGCAGCACGTCCTGCACCGACATGTCCGCATCGGCCGCCTGCTGCTGGGTGACCACGGCGAGCCGGCGGGCCAGCGCCCGGCGCGGCATGGACCGGGTGTCGACCCCGTCGAGCAGCACCCGCCCGGAGTCGGGTCGCTGCAGGCCGGCGAGCACCCGCAGCAGGCTGGACTTGCCGGAGCCGTTCGGGCCGAGCAGCCCGACCAGGGTGCCGTCGGGCGCGTCGAGGGTGACGTCGGCGAGCAGCGGCTTTCCGCGTACCGCCCAGGTGATCTTCTCGGCGCGGATTCTCATGTCGGCGCCTGCCGGCGGCGGATGAGCAGCGCGAACGCCGGCACCCCGAGCAGCGCGGTGACCACCCCGACCGGCACCTCCTGCGGCGCGAACACCGTTCGGGCGGCGGTGTCCGCCCAGATCAGGAAGGTGGCACCGATGACGGCGCAGGTGGGCAGCAGGATCCGGTGCCGGGAACCGACCAGGTAACGGGCGGCGTGTGGCACGGTCAGCCCGACGAAGCCGATCGCGCCGCTGGCCGCGACCAGCACCGCGGCCAGTAACGCGGTGGTGCCGAACAGCAGCGCCCGCACGATGACCGGGGAGAATCCCAGCGACTGGGCGACGTCGGTGCCGAACGCGAACGCGTCCAGCGCCGGGGTGGCCGCCCAGCAGATCAGCAGCGCCCCGGCGGCCACGGCTGCGGCCAGCGCCACCGTCGACCAGCCGGCCATGGTCAGCGAACCGAGCAGCCAGAAGGTGACCCCCCGGGTCTGCTGCGGTGACGCGGCGGAGACCACGATCAGGCTGGTGACGGCGGCGAACAGTTGGCCGACGGCGACCCCGGCGAGCAGGATCCGGGACGGTTCGGTCCACCGTCGACCGGCCAGGGCCAGGGTGGCGAGGAACGCGGCGACCGCACCGGCGAACGCGCCGCCGGTGAGCGCACCGGCGCCGACGCCGAGCCCGAGGACCAGCACCGACACCGCGCCGGTCGAGGCACCGGCGGAGATGCCCAGCAGGTACGGGTCGGCGAGCGGGTTGCGGGTCAACGCCTGCAGCACCGCGCCGCAGACCGCCAGCCCGCCGCCGACCAGCCCGGCGAGCAGCACCCGGGGCGTCCGCAGGTTCCACACGATGCTGTCGGCCAGTGCGGGTAGCGGTTCCAGTGGCAGCCCGAGGTGTACGCCGTGGGTGCGGAACACGTCGGTGACGGTCAGGTCGGCGGTGCCGATGGTGGTCGCCCCGGCGACGCTGAGTGCCAGCACCGCGAGGGCGAGGACGAACACCGGTGTCCAGGTGGTCGGCGGTGTCCGCCAGGGGGTGCGGGTCATCGTCGGGCGAACACCACGTGGTCGTCGAGGTACTGCCAGACCGTGCCGACCTCGGTGAACCCGGCGGTACGCAGCGCGGCGAGGTGAAACTCCAGTGGCGCGTCGGGCGGCTTCGGGCGGTCGGCGAACCGCCGTTGCCGTTCGGCGACCAGCGCGGCGAGGGCCGGTACCCGGGCCGCTTCGGTGTGCCAGTCCTGGTAGCGCAGCGCCCCGGCGGCGAAGCCGGCCTGCTGGGTGCGTTCGTCGTGCCGCTGTGCGACCGCCGCCAGCGTCGGATGCTCCGGCCCGAAGTGCAGGTGGTCGGCGTTGAGCAGGATGCCGCCGGGACGCAGCAGCCCGGCGGCGGTGGTGTAGACGGCGAGCAGTTGTGTCGGGGTGAGCCAGTGCAGGGCGGTGGAGCTGAGCACCGCGTCGACCTGGTCGACGCCGAGCCGGTCGGCCCAGTCGTCGGCGACCAGGTCGACGTCGCGTACGTCGATCCGGTCGCCGTAACCGGCGAGTGCCCCGGCGGCGATGCGCAGCAGAACCGGGTCGTAGTCGACGGCGACGCACCGGGCCCGGGGCAGCGCGGCGAGCACCCGGGCGGAGATCGCTCCGGGCCCGCAGGCCAGGTCGAGCACGGTGATCGGCCGGTCACCGAGGTGCAGGCTGAGCAGGTCGAGCAGCACCTGGAAGCGGTTTTCCCGGTAGGCGACGTACGCGGACTGCTGGGTGTCCCACAGGTCGAGCAGCCGCCGCGCCTCGGCGGGGTCGAGCGGCGGCGCGGTGGTCGGGTCGGGTGCGGGTTCGGTGGTCAGGTCGGTCACTGGTTCAGCTCCTTGAGGCCGGCGGCGACCGCTTCGACGGCGGTGACGCTGCGTACGGACGGGTCCATCGACGAGCCGGGGACGGTGATGAACCGGCCGGCCTTGACGGCGTCGAGTGCGGCGGTGGTCGGGTTGCTCCGCAGGTAGTCGATCTTCGCCTGGGCGCTGTCGCCGTCGCCGCCGCGGGTCAGGTCGGCGAGGACGATCACGTCGGGGTTGCGGGCGGCGATCTCCTCCCAGTTGCCGGCCGGCCAGGTCTGCTCGGCGTCGCCGTAGGCGTTGGTCACCCCAAGTTCGGCGCTGATGGCGGCGGGCACCCCGCCGGCTCCGGCGACGTACGGGGTGGCGGTGCCGGAGTAGTACCAGAGCAGGTCGGTGTCGGCCGGGGCGTCGGCGGTCGCGGCGGTCGCGGCGGCCAGCCGGTCACGCTGGTCGACGACGACCTGCTCGCCCCGCTCGGCGACGCCGAAGATGGTGGCGATCTCGGTGATCTCGGCGAAGATGCCGTCGAAGTGGAATTCGGTCTCGCCGGTAGCCGGGTCCTCGCAGGCGAACCGGGACAGGTAGGCGGGGACGTCCAGGGCCGCGAGGTCCGCGCGCGGGCCGGCGGCGTCCGGGCCGTACGCGGAGGTGAAGGTGGAGTAGACGAAGTCGGGTGCGGCGTCGAGGACGGCTTCGCGGTTGGGGTAGAGGTCGGCGAGTACCGGCACGGCAGCGTAGTCGGCGGCCAGTTCGGGCAGCACCGGGTCGGTCTGGTAGCTGGTGCCGATCATGTGGTCGGCCAGCCCGAGGCTGAGCATGATCTCGGTGGCGTTCTGTTCCATGGTGAGGGCGCGGCGCGGCGGTTCGGTCACGGTCAGCGTGGTGCCGCAGTTGGTGATCTCGACGGCACCGGTTTCCGGGGACGCAGCGGCCTCGGCATCGACATCGGGGCTGGCGGTGGCGCAGCCGGACAAGCCGACCGTCAGCACCACTGCTAGCCCAGCGAAAACGGTAACGGTTTTCATGTCGGCAAGCTAGCACGGCTCCGCCGCAGGTCAACCAGGGGGTACGGGCTCCGAACGCACCGCCGGCGCTGAGTTGTGAGTCAGGAACCTGGGACGAACCGGACCCGGAACAACGCCGGCCAGTACTTGCCGGTGATCAGGAACTCGTCGGTGCCGGGCACCGCCGCGATGCCGTTGAGCACGTCCACCCCGGCCCGCTCCGCACCGGCCAGCAGCCCACCGGCGTCGACCTCGGCGACGACCTGCCCGGTCGCCGGGTCGATCCGGACAATCTCGTCGGTCCGCCAGACGTTCGCCCAGACCTGGCCGTCGACGCATTCCAGCTCGTTGATGTCACGCAGCGCCGTACCGGCGCGGGTCACCGTGACCGACCCGATCTGGTCGAAGGTGGCCGGATCGCGATAGGTGAGCCGGTCGGTGCCGTCGCTCATCACCAGCCGGTCCGCCGCGTCGTCGTGGCAGATGCCCCAGCCCTCGCCGTCGTAGGTCACCTCGCGCAGCACGTCGAGGGTCTCCCGGTCGCGCTCGTACGCGACGCCCTCCCGCCAGGTGATCTGCCAGATGCGCGACTCGAGCACGGTGATGCCCTCGCCGAAGACGGTCTCCGGCAGACTCACCCGGCGTCGTACCGTGCCGCTGGCCGGGTCGACGACCCGCAACTCGGACTCGCCGTACTGGCCGGTGCCCTCATACAGGTCCGAACCGACCAGCTCCAGCCCCTGGGTGAACGCCACCGTGTCGTGCGGGTAGCGGGCCAGCACCTCCACCCGCAACTGTTCGACGGGCACGACCGCCGCAGAACGACCATCGACGAGCGGCACCGTCGCCGGCCCGGCGGACCGCGACCCGGCATATGCCGCGGCGGCGGCCACTGCGACGGCGGCCAGCACCACCACGCCCCGTCGCCGACCCAGCATGCCACCCACCTCCGCTCTGCGCACGGCTGCACCCCCGCGTACGGCTCCGGTCCGCCGTCGGGTCGTCGACAAGTGTCGCGCACCGGCGGCCGGGTGTCCGCACCCGGCGGACGGGCCGGGACGCCCGAGCCGGCCAGCGCGTGTCGATCATGAGCCGGCCGGGGTCACCTCGACCACGATCTTCGACCGGGGATGCTCCTCGACGAAGTACCGCACCGCCTCGGCCGCGCGGTCCAGCGGAAACGTCCGCTCCACCGGGAGGACCATCCGGCCGGCCTCGATCAGCTCGGTCAGCTCCCCCAGCGGCTGCCGCCCCGGCCTGGCCAGGAACCCGGTCACCCGTTGGCTGACGAACGGCGCCCAGACCTTCGACCGCAGCAGCCGACCCACCGGGCCGAACCAGCGGCTACCCGTACCGCCACACAGGACCAACGTCCCGCGCGGGGTCAACGCCCGCCGGCAGTCGGTCAGCCGGTGCCGACCTGCCACGTCGAAGATCAGATCCCACTGCCGGCCCGACCTGGTGAAGTCCTCCCGGGTGTAGTCGATCACGTCGTCCGCGCCGAGCGAGCGCACCAGGTCGACGTTGCGGTCCCGGCAGACCCCGGTGACCTCGGCACCGAGCGCCTTGGCGAGCTGCACCGCGAAGGTGCCGACCCCGCCGGAGGCCCCGTTGACCAGCACCCGTTGACCGGGCTGGAGCCGGCCGTGGTCCCGCAACCCCTGCCAGGCGGTGACCCCGGCGAGCGGCACCGTCGCCGCCTGCACCGGGGTGACGTTGGCCGGGGTACGCCAGGCCCGGTCGGCGGGGACGGCGGCGTACTCGGCGAAGCTGCCGCTGTCGATCTCGGCGTACACCCGGTCGCCGGGGCGGAAGTCGGAGACCGCCGCGCCGACCGCGACGACCTCGCCGGCGACGTCGCGCCCGCGCACCTTCGCCCGCGGGGCGGACAGGCCGAAGGCCAACCGGGCGAGGTACGGCTCACCGGCGACGAACACCAGGTCGGCATAGTTGATCGAGGCGGCCTGTACCCGTACCAACAGCTCCTTGTCCGTGATGGACGGACACGGCAGCTGCCGCACGGTCAGCACCTCGGCGGACCCGTAGCGGTCCTGGACGATCGCCCGCATGGTGTCGGTGACCGGGGTGGTCCGACCGGCGCTCATTCGACGGTCCGCAGAATCTGCTCGATGGCGCTGGTCCGGGTCCGCAGCTCGGCCAGGTCGGCCGCGACCCGCTGCTGCGTGTCGACCGAGTTCTCAGCGAGTTGCTCGTAGCGGCGGACAAGCTGACGCATCGCCTCCTCCTGGCTGGCGAGCAGCTTCGTCTTGCGGAACTCGTGCAGAGAGGCGACGACCACCACGATCAGGAACACGCCGAGGGTCAGTACGCCGAGGATGAACACGACATCTGGCCAGGTGTTGCCGCCCTCGGCGGCGAAGACGTACATCAGGACTTCTCCTTACGCGCGGGGCCCGCTGCCGACGGGTCCGGTCCGGTGAGGGTGGTCGCCGCCGCGGCGAGCGTCGACGGGGTCAGGTGCAGGGTGAAATCGGCAACCTCGTAGTACTTCATGGCTTTTCCGTCCTCGGACAGCTCGAGACTCCCGACGATCAGGCCGGCGGCTTCCAGCCGCTGCAGGTGCATGTGCAGCAGCGGACGACTGATGCCGATCTCGCGGGAGAGGTGACTGACGTAGTCCCGACCGGCGGCGAGCCGGCCGAGGATCCGCAGCCGCAGCGGGTTGGCCAGCGCCGCCAGCTTCTCGACCAGATCGTCACCGGAGGGCGTGGCCGATGTCATCGCTCTCCTTCATGTGTCATGTTTATCTGACAGGTGAAAGCGTAACAGGTCGGGACCACCCCGCCAACGGACGCTGAGCAGTCGCAGTCGTCCGGCCACGCGAACGTCGGTGCCCGGCTGGCCTAAGCCTCAATCCGTGGACTCAATAGGACTTGACGGCAGTCATCGACACTTGACGATTATGTC
>NZ_JBHMIO010000062.1:0-20337 GCF_048060275.1 Micromonospora sp. LOL_015 | reverse complement strand
ACCATCCACATCTACCGGGTCCAGCCACCACCAAGATCAACTTAAGCTACGTGGCATTGGGCCCAGGCCGAGGTCCGTTCCTAGGCCTGGGGCAGGGCTGAAACCGGGGCCCGGGTTGTAGCCGGGGCCGGGGCCGGCTGGCTGGACTCCTGCCAACAGATCGCCGGTGGTGTGGGCCCGCACGTCGTCGGGGGCCGCGTCACCGGCGAAGCGGGTTCCTGGCAACGACCCGAAATTGCGATCGAGCTGTATCGATTCACTTGTCTGTCCGGCGGGAACACCAAGTGCCACACGTTGCCGTGCGAAGGCCGGGCGGGGCAGGGCCGGACGTCCCGCCGGCCGGCACACGACAGGGGACAGCGCACGACAGGAAGGAGTCAGGTGCATGAGAGTCAGACGAAACTGCTGCTCGGCATGGCGATGTCGCTGGTCGCCGCCGGCCTGGTCGTCCCGGCGCTCCGGCCGGCGTACGCGGCGTCGTTGGTCCAGGTGACCAACTTCGGTAACAACCCGGGCGGGATGCAGATGCACGTCTACGTGCCGGACGGCCGTCCGGCGAACCCGGCGATCGTCGTGGCGATGCACGGCTGCGGCGGATCCGGGCCCGGCTTCTACTCCGGCAGTGAGTTCGCCTCACTGTCCGACCGGTACGGCTTCATCGTGATCTACCCGACCGCCACCCAGCAGGCCGGCTTCGGCAACTGCTTCGACGTCTGGTCCGAGGCGGCGAAGCGGCGGGGCGGCGGCAGCGACCCGGTGTCGATCATGTCGATGGTCCAGTACGCCCAGCAGCAGTACGGTGGCGACCCCAACCGGGTGTACGCCACCGGCAGTTCGTCCGGCGGCATGATGACCAATCACATGCTGGCCGTCTACCCGGACGTGTTCAAGGCCGGGTCGGCCTTCATGGGAGTTCCGTACAACTGTTTCGCCAACGCGGCGGACTATCCGCCGTGGAGCAGTCAGTGCACCGGCGGCAACATGAACCGAACACCGCAGCAGTGGGGTGACCGCCGCCATTTCGCTGACAGCTCCGGCATCGTCCAGGTCGAGGCGTACAGCATCCAGGGCGCCGGCCACAGCCTGCCGAGCGGCGGCATGGCCGCCGTTGCCATCGAGTTCTTCGGGTTGACCTCGACCCCACCGCCGACGACCGCACCGCCACCGACGACGGCTCCGCCACCCGCCGGTGCCTGCCGGGTCGCGGCCACCATCACCGCCTGGAACAACGGGCTGACCGGGAACTTTCGGATCACCAACACCGGTTCCAGCGCCGTCAACGGCTGGTCGCTGTTCTTCACCCTGCCCGGTGGGCAGACCATCACCGGGGCTGGAACGCCAGCTACTCACCGAGTTCGGGGCAGGTGACGGCCCGCAACATGTCCTACGACGCCAGTATCCCGGTCAACGGCTCGGTGGACATCGGCTTCCAGGCCACCCACACCGGCAACGCCGGGGCGCCGAGCTCGTTCACCCTCAACGGTGCCGCCTGCACGGTCAGCTGACCAGCGGCTCCAACGCCGGTCCGGACAGGCTGGAACACCGGTCCGGACCGGCGGACAGGGAGAGTCCCCGGGCACCACCGAACGGTGATGCCCGGGGACTCTGTCCCGCAGTAGTCGTCGACGTCGACCTCGACGTCCGGCGGGTTCGGTCTACTCGTAGTGGTAGGGCCAGTACATGTACCGGCCGCTGACCCGCTTCCTGCCGGCCAGTCGGGCGGCCAGGTGGCGCAGTGTCCGCATGGCTACCTCCTCGCTCGATCGAGGTGAGTGATTCTTATGACCATTGCACACCGGTTGCCTTTATGCAACGGAATGTGATCACGACTTTCCGTCGACAAAACGGGCCAGCAGGCCGGCCGGTGCGAGCCGGCCGGCGAACCGCAGCCGGATGGCGGCGGTGTTCGACGACTCCACCGAACCGCGCTGGGCCAGCCGGGAGACGGTGAGGGTGAGCTGGCGCATGGTCAACGCCGTACCGATGCAGACCCGGGGCCCGGCGCCGAAGGGCAGGAACGCCGCCCCCGGTGCCGGCCGACCGGCGGCCCACCGGCCGGGGTCGAACTCGTCGGGCCGCTGCCACCACCGTGGATCCCGGTGGATCAGGTAGGCGCCGATCAGCACCTCGTCGCCGGGTCGCAGCGTCCACGGACCCAACCCGGTGGTCGTACGGGCGGTCCGCGTCATCAGCCACGCCGGCGGATACAGCCGCAGCGCCTCGTTGACCACGGCCTCGGCCAGCGGTAGCCGGGCCGCCGGCGGCGGGTCGCCGGACCCGGCCGGCCCGCCCGCCTCCGCCCGCAGCGCGGCGACAAGCTCCGGTCGGCCGGCGAGTTCCCAGACCAGCGAGGTCAGCGCGGCGGCCGGCACGCCGTGTCCGCCGAGCAGGACCGGGCGCAGCGTCGACACGACCGCCCGGTCCGGCATGGCCGGCCGGGCGGCCAGCAGCACGTCCAGCAGGTCCGGTGTGGACGTGCCGGCCTTGCTGGACGTGCCGGCCCGACGGCGTCGCACCACCGACAGCAGGGCGTCGGTGAACGCGCGGTGCGCGCGGAAGAACCGACGGTTGCGGCGCACCGGCAGCCAGGCCGCGAACCCGTACTTCGCGGTCTCGAACGGCGCGGTGGCGGCGACGCCCTCGGCGAGCAGCTCCGGGAACCCTGTGGCGTCCACGCCAAAGCAATAATCGGCGATCGTCGCGGCGGCGTACCGTCGCATCATCGCCAGCACGTCGGTTTCCCGGCCGGCGGCCGCGTCGAGGGCCGCGTCGAGGATCTCGACGGTACGCCCGTCGAAGGCGGTGCTGGCCTGCCGGTCGAGACCGGCCCACGCGGCCCGCCGGGCCGGCATCCAGGCCTCGGCCCGCTCGGCGGCCCGGTCGAGATCGGGCCGGGCGTCGAACGGGGCCAGTTCGGGCAGGAACGCGTTGCCCGGCCGGGTGAGCACGTCGTGGGCCAGCTCCGGGTCGATCACGAACACGGTGCGGTCGTCGAAGGTGAACACGTCGCCGTACTCGCGGTGATTGCGCTCGATGAAGCCGATCCGGTCGGCCTCGTAGGCCGGGGTGTTGCCGGTGAGCCAGTGCCCGCGCGGCCCCGGTGGCCGGTCGCCCTGCTTCAACGGTGCCATCTGCGACTCCTAACCGAGTGCAGGACCCCGCTACCGAGGTCCTGCCTTCTTCCCGGTGTCCGACGGGCTGTCTACGCCTGGTGGTAGTACCACCACTCGTACCGGCCGCTGATCCGTCTCCTGCCCACCAGTCGGGCTGCCAGGTGCCGCAACATCCGCATGTCCACCTCCTCGATCGGATTAGGTGAATGCTCTTCCTGATCGTGTCACCTGAGGATGCCGCACACAACGCCATCGCAGCGGAACAGCTTTGTTGCGCCTGCTCGGATGGTGCCGGCGGGATGCCGGAACCGTCGTCGGCGAGGCCAGGCGTGGTCAGGTTCGGTGCGGCCTCAGACGTCGCGTCGAAGGGAGACCGTCGCCGCCACCGTGCCAACGACCCCGATCCAGCCGAGCAGGACGATCAGCCCGGTCACCAGTTCCGGCACGGCGACCGCAGCAGCGTCCGATACTCCGGCCAGCAGCCGACCGGCCCGCTCCGGCAGGACACCGGCGACGCCGGTGAACCCGGCCAGCACCGGGCAGACCACGAACACCAGCCCGAGCGTCACGGCCAACCCTGGTAGGACTCCGCGCAGCGCGACCGCGACGGCGTGGCCGAGCAGCCCGACCAGGACCAGATAGCCGGCCGCGCCGACCGACGTCTGCACAGCAGCCCACCCGACCGGCCGCTCGGCACCGGCGATCCAACCGGTCGTCAGGCCGGCGCCCAGCACCGCCGTGGCGGTGAGCGCGGCGACAAACAGGTGCGCCGCCGCCCGACCGGCGAGCACTGCCCGCCGATCCGGGCAGGCGACCAGGGCGGTCCGCAGCAGGCCGCCGGCGTACTCGGCCGCGCCGCCGAGGACCCCGATGATGATCGGGCCCGCCTGCAGGATGGGAACCGCCCGGCAGATCAGGGCCACGGCGTCGACATCCGCCGGCCCGCCCTCGCCGGTCGACTGGGCCGTGGCGACCGTGGTGGCGACGACGGCGACCGCCGTGCCGGCCGTCCCGCCGACCGTGGCGACGACACCCGGCAGCGTCCGCAGCTTGACCAGCTCGGCCGCGACGACGTCGCCGAAACCGCCGGTCACACGTCGCGCCGATGGAGTACCCCGTCGCTGGGCGACCTGCCGGGGATCGTCGACGCGGCCCGGGATGGTGGGCTGCCCGCCGTGCTCGACCTGGCAGAGCTGGGCACAGTCTCGCCCGGGGTGCAGCTGGCGGTGTGTGCGGTGGTCCGGGAAGGACTCGGCAAGACCGCCCGGCACGCCGGGCCGACCGACGTCCGGGTCAGGGTGCACCGCGACGGGGACGCGGTGGTCGCCAGCGTCCGTGACGGCGGACCCGTTGCCGGGTGGTGCCCGCAGCCCGGTGCCGGCCACGGGCTGACCGGGCTACGCGAGCGGGCGGACGCCCTCGGCGGGTCGCTGCACGCCGGTCCGGTCGGTTCCGGGTTCCACCTGGTGGCGCGGCTACCCGAGCCTGGGGCGGCGGGGTGACGCCGGCGCGCCGGCCGGTGCGGGTCCTGGTCGCCGACGATCAACCGTTGCTGCGGCACAGCCTCGCCATCGTGATCGACAGCGTCGACGACCTGGTGGTGGTCGGTGCGGCCGCCACCGGCGCGGACGCGGTGACCCTCACACGGCAGCTGCGCCCGGACGTCGTCCTGATGGACGTCCGGATGCCCGGCGGGGACGGCATCGCCGCCACTCGCGCGATCACCGGCGACGGCACGCTGCGCGTCGTGCGGGTGGTGGTGCTCACCATGTTCGAGCTCGACGAGTACGTGTACGGAGCGTTGCGTGCCGGCGCGAGCGGATTCCTGCTCAAGGACACCCATCCGGACCGGCTGCTCGACGCCGTCCGGCGGATCCACGCGGGGGAGTCGTCGTTCGCTCCCAGCGTCCTGGCCCGGATTCTGGAGCACTACGTGGACCGTGCCGACCGGCGCGCCGGGCGTCGGACGCCCACCCTCGACGGCTCACCGACCGGGAAAAGCAGGTGCTGGTCCAGGTCGCCGAGGGGTCGTCCAATGACGACATCGCGCAGGTACTGACCATTTAGGTAAAGACCGTCAAGACTCACATCGGCAACCTGCTGGCCAAGCTGGCCGCCCGGGACCGGGCACAGCTGGTGATCGCGGCGTACGAGAGCAACCTGGTCCATTCGCGACCTGTGCCCATCATAAACGATGACTGCGGCCCCGAGGAAGGTCGGCGGCTTCTGACGAGTCCTTGAGCCTGACGAGTCCTTGGGCCTGACGATTCCGCTGGTATGACGAGAAGGGCCGGATGGATTCGGCGATGTCACGCGACGTCGACCGGTGGCGCTGCGGAACCGGTTGTGGCCGGCGGCCGGAGTGGGCGTGATCATCCCACCCCGGCCGTCCGGACCGGACGTCCTCAGTGGTGATGCAGCGGCCGGGTGACCGCGGCGAAGGCGTCGACGATGCCGTGGCCGTAGAAGCCGTTGAAGCTGGTGCCGCCGTCGCAGTAGGCATCCCATTCGGGGGACCGGCCCTCGTCGGCGTAGGACACGAGGCGCGGCTCGGGGCAGGCCGTGTCGGCGGCGGTCCGGTACAGGTGCCGTTCCACCTTGTCCGGGTCCAGGGTCAGCCCGCCCCGGCGTCCGTCGCGCTTGCCGTACCGGCTGACGATCAGCGCCGCCACCCCGGAGACGTGCGGTGACGCCATCGAGGTGCCCTGCAGGTAGGTGTAGTATCCGCACACCCCGGCCGACGTGCATTCCTTGAACACGTACGACTCGGCGTCCGGCACGATGTTGCCGTCGGCGTCGACCACACCCTCCTCCTGCAGCACGTGCAGCGGGTACGACGACAGGATGGTGTTGTCGTAGGTCCGGTGGGTCGGCGTGCCGTAGCCGTCGCGGAACCAGCCGCCGGGCGCGGCGACCGAGATTTCCTCGGTGCCGTAGTTGGAGTAGTCCGCCTTGGCCTTTGACGGGCCGAGCGCCGACACACCGATCACGTGCGCGCCTTCGACCGGCAGGTCCCAGCAGGTGTCGTTGTCGATGGTGCGCAGCCGGGGGGTGCCGCCGTAGTTGGGGCTGGACGAGTCCGGGCGGGGGTCGCCCAGGTCCTCGTGGTTGTTGCCGAGCGAGCCGACCAGGGTGACGCCCCGCTTGTGCGCGTACCGCAGTGCCCGGTTGACCGCCTCGATGGTGGCCCGCTGCGACGCCTGCTCCTCGGCGGAGTCGGCCGGGTTGTCCAGGCAGTTGTACAGCCACGGGTCGATGTAGAACGACATGTTGACCACGTCGATGCCGGCGTCACCGGCGTAGACCAGGGCGTTGACCACCGAGTCGAGGAAGAAGTAGCCGGAGTCCTGGCCGCCCTTGAGCGCCACCAGCGTAACGTTGGGGGCGACGCCGGACAGGCCGAAGCGGTTCGCGGCGGCGCCGATGGTCCCGGCGACGTGGGTGCCGTGGCCGCTGTCGTCCCGGTCGACCGGGTCCAGGCAGGACTCGGCCTCGCAGGGGCCGTCGATGTCTGGGATGTCGGGGGCGAAGTTGCGCGACAGCGAGTAGCTGAAGTTGGGCCGGATGTCCGGGTGCTGCCCGTCGACGCCGGTGTCCAGGATGCCGACGGTGACCCGCCGGTCGCCCGGCTCGACCCGGCGTGACTTGTCCGCCCGCATCATCGGCAGGCCCCACAGCTTGTCGTCCAGCGGGTCCATCCGGGTGCCGCGCCGCCCGGCCGCCCCGGCGGATGCCGCGCCGGCGATGCGGTGCTCCTGCTCCACCGCGTCGAAGCGCTGGCGTGGCGCGTACCCGATGGCCCGCTTCTCCGCCGCGCCGAGCAGCGCGGGAGCGGCGGCGACCTTGGCGGCGAATCCGGCGTCGTCGGTGACGACCTGGTACATGCCCACGTCGGTGGTGCTGCCGGTGACGGTGCCGCCGGCGGCCTCGATGGCCGCTCTCGCCTCGGCGGTGCCGGTGCCGGCCTCGGCGACCACCGTGTACTCGGCGACGTCGCCCGAGGCGCCGGGGGCGGCGGCGGCCGGTCCGGCCGGTACGGCGCCCAGCAGGGCCAGCGCGGTCGCGGTCGCGACGGCGCCGGCGGTGAAGCGTTTGCTCACCACATCGTTCCTCTCGTGGAGTGTGCTGGTTTCACACTGAAGTTGGACGGCGACTCTTCGCGGTCTCGGGGGGTACTGTACCGCCGGTTGATCTCGAGTCGGACCGCCAGTTCGGCCGAAGTGGTTCGTGGAATCCTCGCTGGACACTTTGTGGGATGAGCGCCGCCATGCCTCGATGGTCGACAGTGGCTCAGACGAACTTATTGTCCTAACCCGAGACGTACTCGTCGGTGGTGTAGATCGTGATCGACTCCGGGTGGCCAAGGTGGTGTTCGGAAGAGCATGCGCCATCCGCCCTGATAGATATTTCCTGGCGGCTTGATGTTGTCCGGGTCGACGTGAGAAGTGGTGAGTCGGTTGACTATGCTCCCCGTCTGATTCGGCAATCGGGGCCCGGTGGCCAGTTATCTGCCGTGCCGCACGGACCTGCACAGTCGAGATGCGGGAGTGATTGCGTATGTTCAAAGTTGGTCGGGTTATCCTGGTGCGTCGTTGGTCGGTAATGGTGGTCCGGATCGCGCTGGTGGTCGGTGCCGGACTGGTCACACTGTGGTGGGACCAAGCGGAGCAGGCGGCCGTCGTCCTGTCCGCACTGGCGGGAGCAGCTCTGATCGGTGCGCTGCCGGCCCGGTCCGACAGGTCGGCGCTGGAGCCGGCTCCCGGCCGGCGACTGCCCGACATCGGCGAGCGGGGAGAAGAAGCGGCCGGTCGTGTCCACCAATCCCCTGGTCCGGCAGGTCCTGCAGCCGCGGTGCCGGCGGAGATGCGGGTCACCGCCACCGGTGCGGCAACGGCCACCGCAGGCGGGGCGGCGGTCAGCGGTCTGAGCGCACCGGCCCACGCGGTGCCGCCGAGGGTGGACGTTTCGAACACCGGCGACGCAGAGGCCTTCGGCGACGGCAGCATCGCGACAAGCGGGGTCCATCTCAGCTGACTCGGGTGGTACGGGTGATCTGGCACACGCGACAGACGGGCGACACAGTCACCGCTGCTGGAACGGGGCCGGCAGCGGCCATCGGCGACCGATCGATCGCCGTGAGCGGCATCTTCTTCAGCTTGTTTGGGCCTTTTGGCTACCGCGACCGGGGCAGTCGTGGAACTTCCATCGTCGCCGAACGACTGGCCAGGCAGGTGCACGACCAGTTGGATGAGGAGATGAGACAGGTCGGCCCGCAGGCTCGGATTTCGTTGCGCAAACCGTCGCGGTCCGGCCTGGCGCACAATGACCGAGTTGTGTACGGCAGTGATGACGTCGCCATGCGCTGGTCGACCGGATTCTCCAGCGAATCGCTCGCCGACCTCGCCGACGCCTTCGAGCGGCTACCCAGGCGGCGTCTCGTCCTGCTCGGGGCGGAAGGCGCCGGCAAGACCGCTGTGTCGGTGGCGCTCGCCCACGAGTTGCTGTCCCGGCGTGGGTCGTCCCAGCCTGGGACGACCCAGCCGAACCGGCCGATCCCGGTGTTGTTCCCGCTGGGCGCCAGCGACCCAGGTGATCTCCTAACCTACCGTCCACCCAGCTCGCGACGGCGGGTGCCGCAGCCAGGGCCGTTCGACCAGTGGCTGGCCCGGCAGCTGGTCAGCCGGTACGGGTGGGCCTTCGGTGGACCGCGACGGCGCGCCCTGCGCCACGCGCTGACGTTGGTACGCGACGGCCGAGTGCTCCCGATTCTCGACGAGTTCGACGCGTGGGCGGGTTCTTCCGCGCGGGCGGTCACGATGATCGGCGACAGCCCGCATCCGATCATCGTGAACTGCCGCAGCGACGAGTACACGTCCGCTGTCAATGGAGTGTACGAACACTGGTACCGCGTCCCGCTCGACGGTGCGGCCGTGCTCGAACTGCAGCCGGTGCCGCCGGAGCAGGCCACGGCCTACCTGCGCCAGGTGACACCCGATCACCATCAGGCCAAGTGGGACGAGGTGTTCGCCCGTCTCGACCGCTCGCCGGACGGACCACTGGCCGAGGCGATGGCGACGCCGATCATGCTCTGGCTGGCCGGCATCGGGTACGGTGCCCGGGACGCCGGTCCCGGCGGCCTGCTGGACGCGAGCCGGTTCCCTGACCGGACGAGCGTCCAGAGCCGGCTGATCGACACCTTCATCGATGCCGGCGATCCCGATCGGCGCGACCCGGACTGGGCGCGGCGGCACTGGGCACCTCTGGCGTTCCTCGCCGCGCGGCTGCGGCGCAGCGGGACCAGCGAGCTCGCGTGGTGGAGGCTGCCGGCGGAGCTGCCACCACATCTGACGGGAGCCGTCCTGGGTGGTCTCGGCGGGGTCTGCACGGTGCTCACCGTGATCGCCGGAGCAGCCCTTGGCCGGTGGACGGACGTGGTCACGACCTTGGGCCCGGACATGGCCGGCAGGGTCGGGTTGTGGGCCGCGATGGACGTAGTGCCGGTCGGAATCGCCTTCGCGGTGGTCGTCGCCCTGCTGACTGGCATCGCCGGGTGGCAGGCCGCGCGGCGGTCACCGGCTCCGGTCACCTTTACCTGGCGGCTCGGCTCGCGGCCGCGGATCCTGATCGAGGAGTCGACAAGGGGCGCGGCGTTCGGGGCCGCCGGAGCCACACTGTTCGTGGCGATTCTGATGGTGTTGTTCGGCCGCGACCCGGCCAGGCACATGGCGCCGGCCGGCTACCTGATCGCGGTGCCGGCCGGCGCGGTCATGCTGCTGATGCAGGGCCAGGTCATGACGGACACGACGCAGGGGGACCGGCCGTCCGGGGTGCTGCGCAACGACCGCAGGGCCGCGCTGGTGAGCATGGCGTTCAGCGCGATCGTGACCGGCGTGCTCGCCGGGCTCGTGCTCAAGCTCGTGGTCAGACCCGCCGACAATCCGCCCGTACTGGCCACGGCCTTCACGTTCGGCGTAGGTGCGGCGATCGTGCGGGGTGCCCGAGCGGCCTGGCTGCACTTCACGATCGCGCGTATCTGGCTGGCTGCGCGCAGCCCGCTGCCGTGGCAACTGATACGTTTCCTCGATCAGGCGTACGAGTCACGGCACAAGGGACTCCGTCGGGTAGGCGGTGTGTACGAGTTTCGGCACCGGTTGCTGCGGGAGCGTCTGGCCCACCGCTGGGAGAACCAGCACCCCGAGCCCGTACGCCGTGACGGGCGCCGTCGATGGTGGGTGGCCATGACGGCCGGCTGTGCCCTGGTGGTGACCGCGGGCGCGGTCGGAGCCACCGGCGGTCCGAGCCGGACCACACCCACCGTCGCGTGTGACGCGGTGGCCGCCCACCGGCCGGTCGAAGCCCCCGTGCCGGTCGTGCTGCACCGCACCGGCTGCGTCCTGCGAGCGACGACGGACGTGTTCACCAACTATCGCGACAAGATCGACGCCGACACCGGCGAGCCTGGCCGTGGCAGCACCGAGCGGCTGGTCGGCCCGGTCCGCGATGGTGGCTTGGCCGACCTCATCGTCGAGTACCACCGGATCCGCAGCGCGTCGGACACACCCTCGTTCGCGCTCGTTCGGGCTGGCCGGCCGGGCGGCTACCAAACGTGTCGCACGTTTCAGCAGCGACCAGGCCGGTTGGTGGCCACGATCCGGCACAGCGAGATCCGTCGCGGCGACCAGCTGTGCGTGCTGACCGACGAGCGGCGTACCGCGCTGGTCCAGGTCGTCGAACCGCCGACTCCGCCCCGACCCCGGATGGTGGTCGACGTCACGGTCTGGGCGGACCGGTGAAGCCTGGGCGACCAACCTTTGCGGGCACTGCGGGTGGCCTCGTCGTCGCGCCGGCGCAGCGCCGGTTCAGTGCGTCTTACCGAGTCGCCAGTAGCCGGTGAAGCTGATCCGGCGCTTCGGGACACCGATGTCCACCAGATGACGGCGGGCCCCGGCGGGCAGGGCCTGCTCGCCGGCGAAGTAGGCGGACACCGTGGTCGGACTGTCGGTCGTCCAGGCCTGCACCGCGGCGAGCGCGAGGCTGCCCGGCCGGGTTCCGGCCGGGCGGGGCAGCCAGCGCACCTCGAACCCGGCGGGCGCGTCGACCTGCTGGGCGTCGGCGGGGTCGGGGATCTCGACCACGGCCAGGCCGGTGGCGTCGCGCGGCAGGTCCCGCAGGATGCCGACGATCGCCGCCAGCGCGGTCTCGTCGCCGGCCAGCAGATGGAACGTGGTGTCGGGGGCGGTCTCGTAGCCGCAGCCCTGGTCGAGCAGGGCTACGGTGTCACCGGCCTTGGTGCGTTGCACCCAGCGGCTGGCGACTCCCTCGTCGCCGTGCACGACGAAGTCGATGTCGAGTTCGCGGGCCTGCGGCCGGAACGCGCGGACAGTGTAGTTGCGCAGGTGCGGCCGGGTCGCCGACGGGATCCGCAGGTACTTCAGGTAGCCGATGGTGTCGGCCCGGTTGGGCAGGTCGAAGGTGGTCTCGCCGTGCTCCTGTGGCAGGTATAGCCGGAACCAGTGGTCGAAGCCGTGGTCGGGAAGGCGCTGCAACTGGTCGCCGCCGAGGGTGACCCGGATGAAGTTGGGACTGATCCGTTCGGTGCCGACGACGTTCACCACACACAGCGTGGTGTGCTTCTTGGCGTCCTTGAAGCTCATCATTCTCCGTAAGGTCGCGCGGGAGCGCGCCCGGCCGAGCGACAGCGGCCGGTGCGGCTGGTGTGGCCACGGACTCCCGGATCGATAAGGGCAGGCTTGCCTAACCTTAGTTGGTCGTGCCGGTGTCCGGAAGGCCGACCCCTCGCGGTACCGGGTCCGGCAGCAACGGCCCGCGCCACGCCGAAGCGCGTCCGGTCACTGGGTGAGCTCGGCGACCTCCTCGGCGGTCAACCGGCGCCGCGACACGCCTCCGGGTTGTCCAGCTCGGCGAAGCGGTGCGGGGCGAGCAGGGCGCGGACGATCGCCTCCTGTGCCGTCGGCGTTCGGCGGGGATTTTCCCATGCAGTGCCCGACTCCCCGGCGGTCCGGAAGGTTCCATCGGTCGCCCGGTGGGCGGTCAGCCGGTGTCGCCGGTCGGGGTCGCCGGGGCCGGATGGCAGCCGGGCGGGTCCTCCGGCTGTGCCCGGCCACAGTAGAAGACCTCTGTGGGTTCCCGGTCGACCTGCGGCACGCTGGCCACGTACATCAGCGACAGTCGCTTCTCCACCGGCTCGCCGGTGTCGGCCGAGAACCGGGTCGGCCCGGTCACCCCCGGGTACGCCGCCGCGGCATTCTGGCGCAGTACCTCGGTGAAGACCGCGACCGGGCTGACCGCCCGCGCGTCCCACGGCCGGGAGCCGACGTTCAGCCGGGCCGCGAGCTGCTCCACCGCCGCGATCAGCATCATCGTCGCGTCGTAGGCCAGCGCCACCCGTTCGCCGACCGGCGGACCGGAGCCGTCCACGCACCGCCGCTCGCCGAGCAGGTCGTCGCGGCGGATCAGGTCGAGGAACCGGCGGCGTGACTCGTCGGCGACCGCGTCGGCCACCAGCCTGGTGCACATCGCCAACGCGGCCTTCGACACGTACGTCACCGGCAGGTTGCCCGGTGCATTCGCCCGCAGCTGGTGATTGGCCAGGTACCGGTTGACCGAGTCGTCGGCCACCAGGTGCAGCGGGGGATCGTTCCGGCAGCCCCGCAGCGCCTCCAGGAACTCGTCGAACTCCGAGTACCGGCCGGCGAAGAAGAGTAAACCGGGGTAGCCGCATTCGTGACCGAGCGAGTCGCCCACCCGGAACGGCCGCGCGGTGGCCTGCTCACCGAGCCGGTCGGTCAGGCCGGTGACCAGCGTGTTGACGTACAGGTCGTCGGCGAGTGGGCTGTTGTCGCCGGTGGTGTAGTAGAGGTGCGCCTCGGACAGGTCGAGCACCCGGGTGGCGTACGCCGACACCAGCTCGGCCTGGTCGGCGTTGGGCGGGACCATCTGCAGGTACAGCCGCGAGTTGCGGTGCAGCCCGTCGGCGGACAGCGTCGGTGCGACCGCCGGCAGCCCCACCTCGTTGAGTCGCCGCAGCGCCCGTGCCGTGGTGGTGCGGCTCTCCACCAGGCCGACCACGCCGACCACCGTCGGATCCCGGCGGGCCA
The DNA here is from genome assembly GCF_048060275.1 of Micromonospora sp. LOL_015. NCBI lineage: Bacteria > Bacillati > Actinomycetota > Actinomycetes > Micromonosporales > Micromonosporaceae > Micromonospora > Micromonospora sp. LOL_015. The sequence goes on along the minus strand of NZ_JBHMIO010000062.1, from coordinate 7,106 downwards.
GCCCGGCCAGCAGTTCCACCGTCCGCTCCGCGTGTCGCATCTGCTTGCCACCGTTGGCCACCACGATGCGCAGCAGCGCCTGGCCGTCGGTGCTCGCCGACGCCTTCATCCGGGCGTACTGGGCAACCGCCATCCCTTCCAGCTCTTCGCGTTCGGAGACGTAGGAGACCTCCCGGGGACCGGTCCGCTGGCCGGTCATGATGCCCAGATAGACCAGCGTCATCAGCGGGCGTCGGCGCTGGCTGCTCCGCCAGACCTGCATGACCTCCTCGTTCTGCCGGAAGATGCGGTCCTGTACCCCGCGCAGCGCGTCCTGGCCCGGGTCGTGGTTGAACACGTATGCCAGATTGTCGCTGTAGCCGATGCACTCCCCGTCGATCAGTCGCAGCGAGATCTCGCCCTGCCCCGGGTGCGGCAGACAACCGGGACCCCACCGCCCGCCGGCCCAGAACAGCCCACCGGCGAGCAGGGCCAGGCCCGGAAGACCACGTCCGGGACCGCCTGCAGGACCAGCCAGAGCAGTAACCGGTACGCGGTGGCGAACATGGTCTCGGCGTCCGAGGCGCCGCTGAGGTTCTCGGTGGCGGGCCGGCGGCGCCAGGCACGCAGCATCTGGGTGAGCCGGGCCCGGCGTTCGGTGACCTCGACGTCGGCCAGCCGCTGGTCCATCAGCCAGCGGGCCAGCGGATAGTGGCGGAAGGTGAACGGCTCACCGCCGAACGCGTCGAGGGCGAGCTGGTGGTACACCGCGTCGAGCAGCGGGCGGATCCCGGCTCCGTCGGGGAACTCGGCGGCGTCGACGTCGACGTGCGGCACCCGGCGGCGGGCCGGCCGGCGCAGCCGGCGCAGCACCCCGGCGTGCACCTCGGACCCGGCGGCGCCAACCGCCACGACGACCGGCAGGTCGTCCTCGCCGCGCCGGGGCCGGCGCAGCAGCCGGCCGACGAGGGCCAGCAACTCGGCCACGCCCCGGGAGACGAGCCGGTCACGTGCCCGGTCAGCACCGGCCTCCAAGGTCACCTCGGCACTCCGATCCTGCAGTTGAGCGGACGGTCCATCCAGTGTCGGTCAGGCAGGCCACCCGCTGGCTTACGGACCGGACGATTAGGGCAGAATGCCCGGCGGTTCTGACGGGAATCCGTCAGGGCCACGGCCAGGGCAGGACGATGAACCGTTGTCATGAGCGGGGCCGGTAGGAAGGTGAAAGCGGATAAGACCGGCGTGGATGATTAAAGTGGATCTTCCACTGTCCCGGGCGGACATCATCCGGAAACCTCCGTCAGTACTATCACTGACATGTCACGTCGACAACAGCTCGTGGACCAGACGGCTACCCAGGAGTCGGGCGGGGTGACCGACGGGGTGCGGCCGGGGACGCAGGATCCCGGGTCGGCAGTGGACCCCGCCACCGAGCCACCGCGTCGCCGTCGCCGCAGGTTGCGGATCGTTCTGTCGGTGCTCGTGGTCCTGGCGCTGCTCGTCGGCGGTGGGCTGCTCGCCGGTGGGCTCTACCTGCGGTCGATCGAGTCCGGGATCGAGCGGGTGGAGGCGTTCGTGGACGTGCCGGAGGAGTTCCGGCCGGAGAAGGTGACCACCGCCACGAACATCCTCATCCTCGGCAGCGATACCCGGGACCCGCACAGCACGTCGGGCTCCCGCAGTGACACGATCATCCTGGCGCACATCGCGGCCGACCGGCAGAGCGCCCAGCTGATCTCCATTCCCCGGGACACCTGGGTCTTCGTGCCGGAAAACCAGGAAGGAACATACGGCGGACGGGAAGCGAAGATCAACGCCGCGTATGCCTGGGGTGGTATCCCGCTGATGGTGCAGACCGTCGAGGAGTTCACCGGAGTACGGGTGGACAACGTCGCCCTGGTGGACTTCGCCGGATTCCGGGAGATCGTCGACGCGCTCGGCGGGGTCGAGATCGACGTCGAGGAGGCGTTCACCTCCAACCATTCCCTCAACCCTGACAACCGACGGTCGTTCGCCGCCGGCCCGCAGACGATGGACGGCGCGGCGGCCCTCGACTACGCCCGCGAGCGGTACGCCTTCGCCGATGGCGACTTCGCCCGGATCCGCCACCAGCAGCAGGTCATCAAGGCCATCCTCGAGAAGGCAGCCTCCGGTGGGGTGCTGTCCAGCCCGGCCACGCTGAACTCGTTCATCCGGGCCACGGCCGACGCGGCGGCGGTCGACGAGACGTTGTCCCTGCTCGACTTCGGAATGGACCTGCGACACCTGCGCGGCGACGACCTCACCTTCGTCACCAGCCCGACCGAAGGCACCGGGCGGGTCGGTGACGAGAGCGTGGTGTTCGCCGACACCGAGGCGGCCGACTCCTTCTACGACGCGGTCCGTCGCGACGCGGTCGACGAGATCCTCGCCGCGGCGCAGTGACCTCCGGCACCGACCACCAGCCCCGCTCCACCGAACCGGGAAGGCATGGCCAAGTCGTGGAAGCGCCGTTGCTGCCGCTGGTGCCCCGGCCACGGCCGGACGTGGGGCCGGACCCGTCGGCTGGCGCCACCGCGGTCCTGCCGTACGCCGGTTCACGGGCGTCGAGCCGCACCCGGCCGCTACGGGCCTGGATGATCGCCGCCCCGGTGGACCTCGCCGCGTTGCTCGCTCCGCTGCTGATCTCCGACCGGTACTGGCGGGGCACCCTGTTCATGGCGGCGTTGACCATCGCCGTCTTCGCGTTCAGCGGGCTCTACCGGGCCAGACGCCATGTCAGCTTCCTCGACGAACTGCCGACCCTGTGTGGACGCCTGCTCACCGCGTCCGGCACCGTCGCGATCATCGCCGGGCTGCGGCACGACTCGGTGGAGTATGTGGCCGACCTGATGCGGGGGATCGCCGTTTCGGCCGTACTGCTGATCATCGGACGCTCGATCACCCGGGCGGTGGTGGTCTTCGCCCGCCGCCGCCGCTGGGTCGAACACAACGCCCTGATCCTGGGCAGCGGGCCGGTCGCGGCCGAGCTGGCCCGGCTGATGCGCCGCTACCCCAGCTACGGCCTGCGGTTCGCCGGCTGCGTGGACTCGGCCGCCCGGCAGACCGAGGGTGCGTCGTTGCCGCTGGTCGGGACCTTCGACGACCTCGGCCGGCTGATCGACATGGTCGAGTGCGACGTGCTCATCATCGCCGATCCGGACTGCCCCGAAGCCGGACTGATGGATCTGCTGCGCCGACCCGAGTGCGCCAGCCAGGACCTCTGGGCGGTGGCCAGACTGTGGGGGTCGGGATCGTACGGGCGGCAACCCGACCACATCGGCGCGATCCCGCTGGTCCACGTACGGCACATCGCCCTGTCCGGGCCGCGCTGGATGGTGAAACGGGCCTCCGACGTGGCACTCGCCTCGGTGGCGCTGGTCCTGCTCAGCCCGGTGCTCGGCCTGTGCGCGCTGGCCACCTTCATCGATGGCGGCCGAGGGATCTTCTTCCGGCAGGAGCGTATCGGCCAGCACGGTAGGACCTTCGACGTGATCAAGTTCCGGTCGATGCGTCCGGAGACCGACCAGGAGGCCCGGACCACCTGGTCGATCGCCCACGACCGCCGAGTCAGCCTGATCGGTCGGTTCATGCGACGTACGTCGCTCGACGAGCTGCCACAACTGTGGAACATCCTGCGCGGCGACATGACCGTGGTCGGTCCCCGGCCGGAACGCCCGTACTTCGTGGCGAAGTTCTCCGCCGAGCTGCCCGGCTACGCGATGCGCCACCGGGTACCGGTGGGACTCACCGGGCTGGCCCAGGTCAGTGGTCTGCGGGGGGACACGCCAATCTCCGACCGGGCCCGGTTCGACAACTTCTACATCGAGCACTGGTCGCTGTGGCTGGACATCAAGGTGCTGCTGCGTACCGTCGCCGAGGTGCTCCGTGGCCGCGGGCGCTGATCCAGCCGACCGGCACACCGACGCAGACGAGGGGAGTTCACGGAGTTGACGACACCGCTTGCCGGCCGTTCGGTCGCACTCGTCCATGAGTGGTTCGGCGACACCGGCGGGTCAGAGCAGGTGTTCCGGCGGATCGCCGACCTCGTCCCGCACGCCCAACGGTTCGTGTTGTGGTCCGACCCCGGGGTGACCGACCGGGGCCTGCGGGAATCCTGGCTGGCCCGGACACCGCTGCGCCGCAGCAAGACCCTCGCCCTGCCGCTGATGCCGCTGGTGTGGCGAACCCTCAGCCGGGAGCACTTCGACGTGGTCCTGTCGTCCAGCCACGCCTTCGCGCATACCGTACGGCTCGGTGCGCCGGGGCGGACCCGGCATCTGAGCTACGTCCACTCGCCGGCCCGCTACGTGTGGAGCCCCGCCTACGACGGCCGCGGCTCCGGCCGGCTGCTCGCCCTGCCCCGGCGGGCCCTGCAGACGGTGGACGTGCGGCTCAGCCGGCACGTGGCCAGCTACGCCGCGAACTCCCGTGAGGTGCGGGACAGGATCCGGCGGTTCTGGCACCGCGACGCGGTGGTCATCCATCCGCCAGTCGACGTCGACTACTTCGCCACCGCCCAGCCGGACGAACCCGTCGCGCAACGCGACTACCTGCTCGGGGTGGGGCGCTGGATCCCGTACAAGAACTTCGATCTGATCATCTCGATCGCCGCGGCCGCCCGGATGCCGGTGGTCATTGCCGGCTCCGGGCCCCAGGAGGCCAGTCTGCGTCGGCACGCCGACCGGGTCGGCGCCGAGGTGACCTTCGAGGTACGTCCGGACCGGGCCCGGCTGCGGCAGCTCTACCGGGGGGCCCGGGCGCTGCTCTTCCCGGTGCACGAGGACTTCGGCATCATCCCGGTCGAGGCCCAGGCCTGCGGTACGCCGGTCCTCGGGCTGCGTCGTGGTGGGCTGCTGGAAACCGTCGTCGACGGTGCGACCGGACACCTCGTCGACTCGACCCGGGCCGACGACTACGTCCCGCTGCTGCGTCGGCTCGACCAGCTCGACGCCGCCGGCATCCAGGCACACGCCAAGTCGTTCGCCGCGGCCGAGTTCGCCGCGAAACTCGCCGACTGGATCGAAGCCGAGTGTGGCTGACGGCACGCCGCCAGCCGGCTACAGCAGCAGCGAGCTGCGGAGATAGTTCGCGATCATGCGCAGTGGGCTGGCCCCGTCGGCCGGGCCGGTCAGCCGCAGCACCAGCTGCCGGTCGATCGACCCGTCCTGCCCGCCGCGCCAGTAGGCGACCATCACCAGACCGTGCCGCCGCTCACCGCCGACCCGCAGCGTGCTGATTTCGGCGTACGCGGTCGCGATGCCTGCCTGCAGCCACCGCTGACTCCACGCCTCCTCGGCCTGGCGCATCCTCGCCTGCCGGTCCGGGGTGCACCGCTGTGGACAGGGCCGGACCACGACCTCGCCACCGACCTCCTGCTGCTGCTCGCCGAACGTGCCGCTGCACCGCAGGCGGCGGGTCTGCGGGGCCAGGTCGTCGGGGACGGGGGAGCAGTCCCAGCTCCACGGCACCTTGAGGATCAGACCCACGTCGGCCAGGTCGGTGTAGGTGCGGACCGTGTCCTCCGGGGTGAACCGGGGCCAGTCGGCCCGCCAGGAGCTCTCCACCGGTGGCTCCAAACCGGGCTGGTGCGCGGGGGCCAGCGGCGGGATGCCATCCTGCGGAGGGCCGCTCGGCGGGGTGTCGACCGCCCGGCCCGGCGTCGCGCTCGCTCCGGACCGTGGTGGGTTCTCGGCGGACCGCTCCGGCCACCAGATCACGGCGGCACCGGCCAGCAGGACCGCCACGACCGCCGCCCCGGCCAGCAGCGGGCCCGGAACGCGTCGGCGCGGTGGTTCGGCCGGGGCGAACCGGGGCACCGGAGGGTACGCCGGCTGGTGGGCCAGGGCCGGTGGTCGCTCGGCTGCCGGGCCGACCGCGCCCTGCGGTCCGGCCGGTTGGTACTCCTGGCCGAGGGCGAGGAAGATCCGCTCCGCCCCTTCACCGGGCCCGGCAGCAGCGCAGGCGACCCAGGGGATCCGGGCGGTGAAGTTCGCGTATCGGAAGGCCGGCGCTCCCGCCGCCGGGTCGGCCAGCGCCTCGGCGGCCGAGGAGAACGCTTCCCGCCACCGTTCATCGGCGGCCACATCGGCGTCGAGGATCGCCACGGTGATCTGCTCGCCGTGGGGTTCCACAGCCGACCAGACGCTGCCCGCCGGACACGATCCCAGCATCTCGACGAGCCGGTACGGATCTACCGGTTGCATTCGACCTCCCGCCCCTGTGTCCTGCCGGGATCATAGCGACTGAGAGTGACCGCATTGCTGCTCTGGGTTAGAGACACGGCTGGGGCCTCGCGAACCTGTCCGCACCGTCGACCGGTCAGGCGGCGGCGTCGCGTACCCATGCCTCGGCGTGCGGACCGGCGCCGACGATCCGGAGCAACTGGACCGACTGGGCCGGGTCATCCACCGTGACGAAGTAGGAGTTGCCCCGCCGTACATGCTGGTGCACGGCCAGGCCGAGCGCGTCACCCGCCTGGGTCAGCGCGGTCAACGCAGCCGGATCCGGCACCCGGACCCGGACCTGGCTGCGGCGGCGGGAGCCGTTGGCGACCAGCAGCGCCGCCCGCCACATCGTCCGGGCGGCCGGCGTGCGCAGACCCGGCCGGGCGTGCGGTCCGACCTGCTCAGCTGCCGTCTGCCACAGCCGCGCGAGCCAGCCGAGCACCTCGTCGGCCCGACCGCTGGGGACGAGTACGTCGAACCGGTCCCGGTCGTCGCGTCCGCTCATCCGGGCGGTGGTGGCGATCCGTACTCCGGGGAACTCGCCGTCGATCACGGTGGCCACCCGGTGGGCGAGCGCCGGGTAGGCGGTGCTGACCAAACTGACCAGCCCGGAGCGCCGCTGCCACGGCACCGGCCGCAGCAGATGGGTCACGGTGGCGGTCTCCACTCTGGGCAGCCGGTCGGCCGGAACCGCTGCGGCGACCGCGTCGAGCAACCTGCGGTGCGGGATGGCGCCCCACCGGCCAGCGGACGCACCGCCGCACCGGCGGGGCTGGGCGTCAACCGACACGGTCGACCTCCTCGTCCTCGACGAGGGACTGGTACGCGGGCTTGATGACGTCGTCGATGACCGCCAGCCGCTCGTCGAACGGGATGAACGCA
>NZ_JBHMIO010000061.1:0-21327 GCF_048060275.1 Micromonospora sp. LOL_015 | reverse complement strand
ACCGGTCACCGCACCCCTGAAAACCAGCTAACCAACTCTCCATCAAACCCGGGGCTTGACAAAGTGAAGGTCTACAGTGTGCGTGTCTGACCGGCGTCCGCAGACCGGCAGACAGCGGTCAGCAATCAATCTCCCGCTCGACCTGTGCTACTTCCCCAGCGAGGCGCTTCGCCCCCGTCGAATCGGCAATGTCCCGCGCCTCCGCGATCCACGATGCAGCGACGTCGCGATCGCCCGCCGCCACATGGGTCGATGCCAACTGGCAGACGTACCAGCCGATCCAGTCTGATCGGCGAACATCGCCCGAGAGCTGGTCGAGTCCGTCTGTCAACAGGTCGGCAGCTCGGTCGAACCGGCGCAGGTACTGCTGCGCCAAGCCACGCTGCATCGAGAAGAAGGTCGGATCGTAGAAGTACAACCAGTCCGGCTCCCGCTCTCGCGCGTCAGCAGCCCGGAGTGCCAGCTCCTCGGCGCGGTCAAGCTGCCGATCGGTACCTTCGGCATCACCCATGATCGCCAGTCCACGCGCCTCCTGCTGGGTCGCAAGCGCATGCACGCCCGGACTCGCCGGTTGCCACACGGCAGCGCGAGAGAGTTCCACCATCGCAGCCGTCTCACCGCGGACCCACGCAAGGTGTCCGCGCATACTCAGTACGGTGGCCGTCAGGTGCGGATTCCCTGCCTCCGTCGCCCACTCCATTGCCCGGACGTACCAACTACGACCGGTGGCGTGGTCACCAGTGGTCGCGGCCAGCCAACCGCCGAGCTGAGCCCACTGCCCAGCGACATCGACGAGCCGCGACCAGTGTTTGTCGTGCCGGGCACCGTTGACGAGTTGTTCGATGGCTGACAGTTGCGCGAGCACTGGCTTGACCACCGCCGCTGAGCCGACGACATCTTCGAGTCGACGTTGATGAGCAAGAACCGCTGCCAGGGAGTCGATCGTTCCGGCATCGATCCGACGCGGTCTCGTGATGGCAACGCGGAGTCGCTGCCGTTCATCCCCCGACAGGCCAGCCGGATCATCACGCACCATCCCGGCGAGATGTCCACCCGCACCAAGCGCCTCATCGAGACGCACTATCAAGTCCGGAGGCGGCGACTTGCGCCCCTGCTCGATGTCATGCAGGTGAGACCGGCTTGAGTACGCCCGCTTCGCAAGATCACGCAGGGAGAAGCCAGCCTGCTCACGAAGCGCACGCAGGGTAGCTGGCAGACGTGGGTCCACGATACGCGACATGACGGTCACCACCAAGATCGAAAACGTCGATGGCCTTCCGTGAACCAATATTCACAACCGCCATCAGCTCAGACGATACCTCCGATAGGACGCGACCGGCGTACCGCTCCGAGAGCCGTCAGCGGTAACGCCAAACTCGAGTCCCTGGATCTGGAGTGCGAGTCACCCTGGCTCCCCCGCATAGGCGTACCGTCAACTTCCGACCTGCGAGTCGCGCGAGACCGACTCTGTCGACAGCCGAGACCGCGATCAATCCCAAACCATAGCCGGCACCATCGGCCTCCAGACCGCCGCACACCTAGGCAACGGCACGATGGTTATAACGCGAAGGCTCTCGCCACGCGCTGCGATCCGGATTTGCTGCGCAAACCTGTCCCACTCAGGACAATTCTACGACCTTGCCAACACCTCGGACATTCGTCGCCTGAACCGGCTGGTCAAATGATACCAACCCCACTTGCTGAACAGACAGGCCACCGTGCCGCCGATAGCGGTACCTCCGGCCACCGACCAGGATCCCAGGTCACCCGGAGGCAGAGACGTAAACTCCCACCAGCGGTAACCGATCCCTCCGTGGCCCCAATATATGACCACGGGTAGCACCGCGAGAGGTCCGACCCACGCGGCCCTCCAGCCCAGGATTCGTCCACTGATCAGGGCAATTCCCATCCACCCAATGATCCCTCGAAGAATCAGGAGCGCGGTCGTGCCGTCGAAGACGATCCAGCAAGTGGCCGTGAACATCATCACACAGAGAACGGCATTGACGAGCAGAACGGCGAGTTCGGCTCGACGCCAATTCTTGCCGGTAGCCGCTTCCATCTCACCGAATGGGCTGTGACAGAACAGGGCCGGACCGAATGCCACTCCAACAGTAAGGAAACGCCACCCCGGCACGTACAGCATTCCGCCCCGCACCCCTGCACTCGGGGCCGGGAACAAGAATGCACCCACGAGTGGCACGCAAGCGCACAACGCTGCGGTCAGGATCAGTGGCATCCATGAACGCCGGGAACGGAGGTAGAGGCGTATTGGAGAGCACGGGTTATCGGCAAGGCGCACCGTTGTAATCCTCGATGACTGTCGTGGCCCAAGAAAGCTGGGCAGCGGTGTCGCCACTGTTGGCTCGATCGACTGCACGCGACGCGATGTCTTTTCTCTCAGTGGAGGCGCTGGTGCGATAGTCGGGTTGCCCACCACCGGCCAGATATGCTTCGAGCCAGTCCTGAAGTTCGATCGCTTTTTCCTCCAACTGCTCACCCTTGGCACCGGAGTCGCCCTCACAAAAGGCTAGACTATGCTTCACAATTTCCACCGCGATCGGTCCCGAGACAGACCAAATACTCCCTTCCATGAGGACGAAGTATGGCACATGATCAACCGTGAGGTCGACATCTCGTGAGCCACTAGAGAAAGCTCGAAAACTGAGACCGTATTCGTCGAAATGACTTGGAATTGTAAACTCGAGCGGGAGGCGTTCGGCGCGATGAATGATTCCCGCAATCATATCGCGATACTTCTCGTGCTCCGGCCACAGACAGATCACCACCCTCTCGCCACCTTGACAGAGCGCCTCTCCCTTTGACTCACGAAGGCTGATCGGGCTGCCGATCGCAGTCGCCGTCAGCACCAAGGTCACCGACACCACGGATGTCAGCAGCAAAGGTTGAAAGCGACGGAAGGCCGACCGTGAGTCGCCGACGGCAGCCCAGGGAAGGGAGCCGAGGGGCGGAATGGCAACGGCCAGAGCGAGCAGAGCCAACGCGGACAGGAAACGTACCACAATTGTCAACCCGTCGACTTCCTCGTACACCGGACCTTTCAGAACGGCGAGTTCGAGGGACGGCCCAAAGTATGTTGCCCCCATGAACCAAGTGAGACCCGCGACCGCCGCCGCGAATCGGCCCGACAGCACCTTCCCGACAAGATGCCCGAAGGCCACCGAAAGAACGGTGACGACAAGAGCCATCAGCACGTATCCGGGCCACATCCCGAAGCCCGGCGGGTTCATCCATATCGTGAAGGCAAAAGCAACGACCTGCACCGCCAAGGACACCATGGCGAAGTAAAACAGGGTTACCGTCACCCCTGGCAGTTCGCGACGCCACCGTGGCAGCGCGGACGCAATCGTCTGTTCCACCGTACCGTGCCGTACCGCACTACCGGCCGACCAGGCGGCCGCAGCGGCACTGAGCCCACTGACCAAGACCGCCGGTATCTGGGCCGCCGCCGATGTCTCGGGCCACACCCCGACCCAATACCGATCACGCACGAGCAACATGGCCACGCTGGCCGTGAGGGCGAACGGGACGAACCACCGCACCGGGCTTCGCCTCAGGGTCAGAAACGACATGATCTACCGCTCCCGGTGGTCGGCGAGAAGTGTCGTGTAGGCACGCTCCAAGGGGGTGTTGCCCGGACTGGACGGATCACCCTCCCGGCTAAGTTCGTCCTTCGTGCCCTGAAATCGGATCGCTCCGCCGTCGAGAACTATTATGTGATCCGCTATGGCGTCGACGTCATCGATCAGGTGCGTACTCAGCAGGATCACTGCGTTGTCCTGCTGGGCGATGACGCTTCGGAAATGGATCCGCTGCAACGGATCGAGTCCCACCGTCGGCTCGTCGAGGATGACAAGCGAAGGGTTTCCGACGATGGCCCATGCGATGCCCACCCGTTGGATCATTCCCCCGGATAGCTTACGCATCTTCACATTTTTCTTGTCGACGAGACCCGTTTTTTCGATGGCCTCGTCGACCGCCGCCGCCCGCTCGTTTCGGGGCAACCCCCGAGCCCAGGCTGCGTAATAGATGAACTCGGACACGGTCATGCCGGGATCGAATCCGAATCGCTGCGGAAGATATCCAATACCTCGCCGGATATCGTTGAGCGTTTCGAACGTTAAGTCGACACCATCGAGGCTGATCGTCCCGCGACGCGGTGGAACCACAGTTGCCAAGGTCCTCAGGAGCGTAGTCTTCCCTGCACCATTGGGCCCCAATAGCGCATGAAGTCCGTGCTCCATCTTCAACGTGATTCCGTCGATGACAGACTGGCTACCGTAGCCCTGGCTCAAATTCGTAACACTCAACATCTACGGGCCGTTCCATGAAAGCGTCGTGGCACCGGTCACCTCCGTGTTGGATCATAACGTCGATAAGCATTATAGCTCTGGCACCCACAGTCCGTGGGCGCTACGTCGAGCGTCAACGATCCGCTCGATGGGCCAGCGGGACAGTCCGTATCGGAAGATTGGATGATGCCTTCACGAGAGGCGGCGCTGCCGCGACGTCGAACCAGAGTCGGAACGCCACGACAACGCCACCGTACACACCTTTGTACTCGCGGACGCCTCTGACATCCATGCGCGACTCCACCCAAGCACATTGACAACAGGCGCGCATGGACCGAAGGCTAACCCTTTGCCGGTCCACGGATCACGCAGATGATCTAAGACCGACAATTCGAGTTCAGCGCTGAATGTACCCGTATTGATGCCGTAGGTGCAATCCTCGTACCCAGGCACGGTGTCAGTGCTGTTGATTGAACGGTTAACGTCCATCGTCCGGTCCGAAATTTGAGGCGCGCTACAGTCGACGATCGACGTGTAGTTTCCCCTGGGAAGATAGGAATCTGCTGAGGGGTTCATCTATCCCGGACGGAAGACACCTGTCAGGTGGAGGCTACCGAGACATGCCCGAAGATCATCGTCGGCGGCGACGGGCGTGGTGTGGTCGGCTACGCTGGTGCCCGCTTGTTGACCGACGTCGCTGACGCGGCGGGGTTGACCAGGGTTCAGCGCAGTGCGGGCCACGGCAGCAGCGGAGCGGTCACGACCGGGATGGGTCGCGGTTGATCTGGCCGTGACGATCGCCGACGGCGGTGAGGCCATCGCCATCGCTGACCTGGCGGTCCTACGGGACCAGACCGGCCTGTTCGGCGCGGTGGCCACGGATGTCACCGAATGGCGCGTCCTGTCGAATGTCGACAGCGAAGCGTTGGTGCCGCCGCGGAGGGCCCGCACACGGACACGGAGGTCACCTGGACGCAGATGGCCGAGACCCGCGACGGAATACCGTCCTCGATCGCCGCGCGGTCCAGGAGCGGATCAACGGCGCTCACGCAACGTTCAATTCCTGCGGCGAGACGTAGACTCCGCGACGGCGGAACGCCGCCGGGGCGTGCACCACCGCGTCGACCCGCGCGGCCCGCGTGTTGAACGGGAACCAGAACCGGCGCAGAGATCGTGCCTCGACCCATGCCGGTGCCCCGCGACCATCCTTGGTCGCCAGGTGTTCCGTCAACGCGGCCAGGAACACGTCCCAGTGCTCGTCGCCGGTGACAGCCGGCTCCTGCTCCAGCAGAGCAGCCCGCTCCTGCTCCGGCTCCCAGCGGTACTCCTCAAGGAACTCTGCCACCAACCGCCACCGTCGCGCCTCGTCGGCGCCGGCGAGCAGCGCGCCCAGCCCCGCCACCGTCAGCGGCTCGTAGCTCTCATCGTTACTCCGCACGCCCTCGACGCTATTACCCGCGAGGCGGTTCAAAGGGCAGGGCGGGGGCCAGTGCGGCGCGGCTGTTGACCCAGACGACCAGCAGCGCGCAGCCGGGCAGCGTCGACAGCGCCAGCAGCGGTGCCTGGTTGACCGACAGCAGGGCGGCCAGCAGCACGACCAGGCTGAGCAGGCTCAGCGGTGCGCGGCGTACCGCCGACCAGGCCGCGGCCCGGACGGTCGCGCGGAGGCCCAGGCCCGGGGCCAGCTCGACCAGGGCCAGCAGCAGCACCGTCGTGGCGGCCACCAGCACGGTCAGCACCACCAGCAGTGGTACGAGCACCGCCGGCCAGCCGGCGTCGTGCAGCCAGACGATGTCGGTCACCAGGACCGCGATCAGCGCTGTCGCCGCCGCCCAGCGCCGCGTCGCTGCGGCGAAGTTCCGCCGGTACGCGCGGAAGTACTCGCGTACCGGTGCCCGGTCGTCGTCCTCGGCCTGCCGCAGGTAGCCGAACGCGGCGGCGACCGCCGGCCCGACGCTGACCGACAGCAGCCCGAAGAAGACCGGGTAGCGCCACGGCTGGGCGACGACGGCGAGCGCGACCAGCAGCGGCAGGTTGGCCACGGCCAGCCCGAGGTTGACCACCAGCACCCGGTGCACCAGTGACCAGATCGTCGACCAGGTGTCCGCGCCGACGTTGATCCGCGCGGTCAGCGGCGGCCGCAGCGGCTGCCGGGCCGGTTGGTGCATGCCGGCCGCCGTCATTTCAACCCACTCGTGGCGATGCCCTGCACGAAGTAGCGCTGGCCGAACAGGAAGACGACCAGGATCGGCAGGATCGACAGCACCGAACCGGTCATGATCATGGCGTACTCGGCCTCGTAGAGCCCGATGAAGGTCCGCAGCCCGATCTGTACGGTCCAGAGGTCGTTGCTGGTCAGGTAGATGAACGGTCCCATGTAGTCGTTCCAGGTGTTGACGAAGGTGAGCAGCGCCAGGCTGGCCAGCGCCGGCTTGGACAGCGGCAGCACGATGCGCGCCCAGATGCCGTACTCGTTGAGGCCGTCGATGCGGGCGGCCTCGGTCAACTCGTCGGGGATGGTCAGGTAGTACTGCCGCATCAGGAACACCCCGAACGCGCCGAACGCCTGCAGCAGGATCAGCGACAGGTGGGTGTTCACCAGGCCGAGCCGCTCCATGATAATGTACTGCGGCACCATGTACGCCTGCCAGGGCACGGCGATCGTGGCGATGTAGGCGAGGAACAGCAGGTCGCGGCCCGGAAAACTGATCTTCGCGAAGCCGTACGCGGCGAAGCTGCCGGTGAGCACCTGCAGGAACGTGATGGTGACGCTGAGAAACATCGAGTTGTACAGGTAGGTGCCGAGCGGGATCCGGTCCCAGATCCGGACGTAGTTGTCGAAGTGGAACTCCTGCGGGATCCACTGGATCGGCACGGTGAGCACCTGCGAGTCCAGCTTGACTGAGGAAACCAGCATCCAGCCGAACGGCACCAGCACGGCCAGGCCAAGGACGGTCAGCAGCAGCTGCAGGACGGCCCGGCGCAGCACGGCGACAGTCATCGTTCCCCCCTCCGCTGCAACTGGAACTGGACCACCGTGATCACCAGGACGATCACGAACAGCACCATGGCGATCGCCGATGAGTAGCCGAATCGGCCCTGGGTGATCCCCTCCCGAAAGATCAGCTGCGACAGCACCAGCGTGGACCGGCCCGGACCGCCTTCGGTCATCACCTGGATCAGGTCGAACACCTTGAAACTGGAGATGGTCAGCATGATGAGGACGAAGAAGGTGGTGGGTCGCAGCGACGGCACAGTGACGTGCCAGAACCGCTGCCAGGCCGACGCCCCGTCGGTGCGGGCCGCCTCGTACAGCTCGGCCGGGATGGTCTGCAGCCCGGCCAGGTAGAGCACCATGTAGTAGCCCATGTCCCGCCAGACACTGGTGATGATCACTGCCGGCATCGCCCAGGTCGTCGAGGTGGTCCAGCCCGGTGGGTTGTCGATGCCGATCGCCCGCAGCAGCTGGTTGACCGGGCCGGCGTCCGGGTTGAACAGCATGTTCCACACCACCGCGACGGCGACCAACGCGGTGATGTAAGGAAAGAACAACGCGGTACGGAAGAACTGGACCCCGCGTAGTTTCCGGTTGAGCAGTACGGCGAACCCGAGGGCGGCGACCAGGGTCAGCGGGATATGGCCGAGTGCGTAGTAGGTGGTGTTGTAGAGCGCGGTCCAGAAGCTCTCGTTGCTCGCCATCCGCCGGAAGTTGTCCAGCCCCACCCACTCGGGGGTGCTGTACGAGTTCCAGTGCATGAACGCGAGCGCCAGGGAGGCGACCACGGGCACCAGGGTGAGTGCGGCGAAGCCGACGAAGTTCGGCAGGATGAAGCTCCAGCCGGCCAGGGTGTTGCGCCGGCGCAGCCGACGTGCCGCACCGGTACCCGGCGGCGGACCGCCGGGTACCGGTGTGCGTACGGTGTCGATCGGGGTGTGGATCGCCATGGTGCTGGGTCAGTCGACCTCGGAGGTAACCCGCTCGCCCATCTCGGCGAGTCCGGCGTCGAGCTCCCGCTCCCCGATCATAATCAGCTCGTGCTCCTCGGTGAGGATGACGTCCACGTCGGAGGACTTCTCGCTGACCGGCATCTCCAGCACCACCTCGTCGGGCTGGAACGCCGCCTGGGCGACCTCGTCGTTGGTCATCCCGTCGACGCCGAAGTAGGTTTCGGTGATCGTCTCGTCGGAGTAGGCCGGGTAGACGCCGATGCTGGCGATCGCCGCCGCGCCCTCGGGGCCGGCGGCCCAGGCCACGAAGGTCCGGGCGGCTTCGGAGTTGCGGGCCTTGTTGTTGACCGCGAACGCGGTCGGCGAGCCGAAGGTGGTCACCGGGCCGCCCTCGGTGACCTGCGGCAGCGGCGCGATGCCCCAGTCGACGTCGATGCTGCCGGCCTTTTTCTCCTCGATCAGCCGGGCCGCGTACCAGGTGCCCATCGGCAGCATCGCAGCCTGCTCGGTGGCGAACATCGTGTGGTACTGGACCTTCTGTGTCGACGCGGTGGCCCACGGCAGAGTGGCACCGGCGTCCTGCAGGTCGAGCACCATCTGGTAGCGGTCCTTGAGGAAGCCGTACTCGCCGCCGATCAGGTCGCCGCCGCTCTGCGCGGCCGCCGTCGAGTGGATGATGGAGCGCCAGGTGTGGTGGTAGGTGCCGTAGACGGTGTCCTGGCCGCTACCGCTGGTCAGCCGCTTCGCCAGGTCGGCGTACTCGGCCCAGGTGAGGCTGGTCAGGTCGGCGCCGGTGTCGGCGAACATGGCCTTGTTGTAGTACAGCACCCAGAAGTCCTGCCGGTACGGCAACGCGAAGTAGTCCCCGTCGAGGTTGAACGGCTCCAGGCCGAGGTACTTACTCTGATCGAGGTCGGCGGCCTCGTCGGCAACCGACGCCAGCTGCCCACGCAACGCGTACCGGGAGTAGTCGGTGACGTTCTTCATGGTCAGCACGTCGGTACGGTCCCCGCCGGCCAGCATGGTGGTGACCTTCTCGGAGTAGTCGTCCGCCAGGATGTCGACCGGTTGCACGTCGATGTCCGGATGGGCGGCCTCGAATCCGTCGATCAGGGCCGCGAACTCGGGGGTGCTGTCGTAGTTCCACAGGGCGATGGTGAGGATCTCGCGGCCGTCGTCGCCGATGGCCGGCTCGTCGCCACCACCGCAGCCGGCGGTGACGAGAACCAGTGCGGTCGCGGCGGCCACCGCCCTGCCGATGTGACGGTTCATCCTGCCGGTGTGTCGGTTCATCAGGTGACTCCTTTTGCGGAGGGTGCGGGGTTTCGTATTGGTACGGAGCCCGGCCGGTCAGGCGTGCAGCGTGAACGCGTCCGGGGTGACTTCGGCGTGCAGTGGTTCCCCGCCGGTCCAGCGGGCCAGTTCGTCGAGGGTGTGGTCGGTCAGCCGGTGGATCTCGGTGCCGAGGGAGCCGGCCAGGTGCGGGCTGACCATGACGTTCGGGCTGCCGCGTAGGGCGGCGTCGACGGGTAGCGGTTCGGGGTCGGTGACGTCGAGGATCGCGTACAGCCGGCCGGAGCGGCATTCGGCGGCGAGCGCCGCCGGGTCGACCAGGCTGCCCCGGGCCGTGTTGATCACGGTCGCGTGGTCGGGCAGCAACGCGAGTTCGGCCGCGCCGATCATGCGGTACGTGCTGGGCAGCTCCGGCGCGTGCAGGGAGAGGATGTCGCTGTGCGGCAGCAGCTCGGCCAGCTCGACCAGGGTGCCGCCGGCGAGGGTGACCTCGGCCGGGTCGGCGTACGGGTCGGCGACTAGGCAACGGGCCGAGTCGAGGCAGCCGATCAGGTCGACGACCCGGCGGCCGATCCGGGAGAAGCCGACGACGCCGATGGTGCGGCGGTAGTTGGACAGGTCGCCGTGCCCGTGGTGGTGGCTCCATCCCCGGTACGCCCGGTCGGGGTCGGCGGCGATGAACGGCACCTTTTTGCCGGCGAAGATGATCGCGGCGAGGGTGTACTCGGCGACCGGCACGGCGTTGGCGTCGGCGGCGGTGCTGACCTGGATGCCGCGCCGCCACACCTCGTCGGTCACCAGTGACCGGACGCTTCCGGCGGCGTGGAAGACGGCACGCAGGGCGGGCGCGGTGTCCAGCCGCTGCCGGGTCAGCGCGGGCGCTCCCCAGGACGTCACCAGCACCTCGACCGTGGCCAGCCGGGCGCGTACCGCCGGCGAGTCGAGTTCGTCGGCCCAGACCGGGTCGGCCAGGGCGACGAGGCGGCCGAGGCGCTCCAACCGAGGCTCGTCGAAGTGGGCCCGGTAGGAGTCCCGGTCCATCACGACGAGCGCCTGCGGCGGGGTGTGCACCGTCAACGTGTCTCCTCGGGTGGCGAATCTCCGGCCGACGTCCGACGTCGTGGGGACCTGCTGGATTCGCCGATGTGACATGGTTAACCTACGGTGAACATGCTCGCTACCAGCCGATCTCAATCGGTCGGAAACGTTCACTAACGAACATGGACAGGAGTCGAGTCCCATGCCGGCGGACCGGATGTTCAACCTGCAACGGCGGGAGCGGCTGCTGGAGGAGCTACGCCGACACGGATCGGTACGGGTGGCCGACCTGGCCCCGCTGCTCGGGGTGAGCGAGCTGACCGTACGGCGCGACATCGCCGCCCTGGCCGAGAGCAACCTGCTGACCAGAGTGCACGGTGGCGCCACCCTGCCCACCCAGCTCGGGCCGGCACCGAGACGACCCCGGGTGGCGCCGACCCGGTTCACCATCGGCATGGTCGTGCCGTCACTGGACTACTACTGGCCGCAGATCGTCACCGGCGCCCGCAGCGCCGCCGCCTCGCTCGGCGTGCACATCCAGCTGCGCGGGTCGAGCTACGACCCCACCGAGGACCGACGGCAGATCACCCGGTTGATCGACGCGCAACAGGTGCAGGGTCTGCTGCTGGCACCCAGCCTGGACACCGACGGTGCCGCCGACATGATCGCCTGGATCGGCAACCTGCCGGTGCCGACGATCCTGGTCGAACGGCAGGCCCCCCGGTGGACCCCTACCCTGCGCCAGCTCGAATGGGTCCGCAGCGACCACGCCCTCGGCCTGGAGATGGCGGTACGGCACCTGCACGAGCACGGTCACCGCCGGATCGGGCTGGTGCTGTCCAAGGGCAGCCCCACCTCCGCCCACCTCGCCCAGGGTTGGGCGCTGGCCTGCGCGGACCTCGGTTTGCCCGCCGACCTGGTCATCCGGGAGGCGGTGGCGTTGGACGCCCCGGGGCACCGGGGAATCATCGGCGACGTGCTGCGGCGGTGCCGACGCGAAGGCGTCACCGCGCTGATCGTGCACGGCGACCCGGACGCAATGTCGGTCGCGCAGTACTGCGCCGAGCAGGGCGTGCCGATCCCCGACCAGCTCGCCCTGGTGTCCTACGACGACGAGGTGGCGCACCTGGCCGAGCCGGCGCTCAGCTCCGTGCGCCCGCCGAAGAACCAGGTGGGCCGGGTGGCGGTCGAGCTGATGGTGGCCCGGCTGGCCGAGGGCCGACGCCGACCGGTGCAACGGGTGCTGATCACTCCCGAACTGGTGATCCGCGACTCGTCGACGCCTCGGCCGCCGCGCTGATCTCACCCCGGTCCGGCCGGCAGCAGCATCGTCGAGGTGTGGCCGTCCGGCCAGCGGATGTCGATCGTGTCGCCGACGCCGCCGGCCGTCACCACAACCACCGGCGCGGCCGCGAGGGCCGGGTCTTCCCCGGCGCCGGTCAGGGTCACCGCCGCCATGTACACCCGGCCGGGCACCGGCGCGGCGGCGGTCCGCAGCACCGGCACCGCCACCTGATCGGCCAGCGGCGAGGTACCCCGCTCCCGGCGTACCTGCGCATGCTCGAAGCCGGCCAGGCCGACCAGCCGGGACGTCACCGCGGCATCGGCCGCGACGGACACCGGCGGGTCGTTTCCGGTACGCGCCGACGGCGGTACGTCACCAGTCACCGGCCAGCCACTGAACTCCAGCACGGTGCCGTCGTCGAAGCCGTCGGCAGAGTCGAGCCGGGCCAGCCGTACCTCGATCGGACCGCGCACCGCCGAGGCCATCGTCACCACCGGGCCCCGGCGGACCGGTCCGGCGCGGCCGGACCCGTGATCCGGGCCGGTGTCGTCGGCGGTGTCGACCCAGTGGGTGTCAGCCCGCGACACCGCCCGACCGACCCCGTCGACCACCCGGCAGTCGAGGGTCACGAACCCGTTGCGGTGACTGCGCCGGCCGGTCGCGTCGACCATCGTGATCGAATTGTCCGACGGGTCGCCGATGGTGGCCCCGGTCAGCGGCGGCATCGTCGCCGTCGAGTAGCCGAGCCGGGCGTACAGCGGCGAGTCGGCACGCTCGTCGCCCGGCACCGCATGATCGGTGCCGTGGTTGACCACCCGGACCACGCCGTCACGGCGGGTGCCGACAACCAGCCAGCCCGGCGTCGGCAGCGCGACCATCAGGTCCGCCCGCTCGACCGGCAACGGCTGTTCGGTCGCCGTCCACACCGGATGATCGGCCGGCAGGGCCAGCCCCAGCATCCCCTTCGCCACCCAGTACGGCGACCCGGGCCCCGAGTACGACTGGGCCATCGCCGGCCACTCGTGGTGCCAGCCGATGGGCAGCAGGCCACGCCCGTCCGGTGCCCCGTGGTCGTGGAAGTGGCGCAGCATCCCGCTCGCCGCCCGACGCAGCACCCCCGGCGCCACCTCGGTCGCACCGGTCATCGCCCCGACCCACAGCGGTGCAGCCGCCGCGAACCGGTACGCCAGGCTGCGGCCCTGCACCAGCGGCGACCCGTCAGACCCGATCATCCGGACCGCGTCGTCGAGGAACCCCGCGAGCCGCTGACGCCACGCCTGACGCAGCCCGTCGGGGCACAGGTCACCGGCCTGATCGGCCCAGAGCAGCGGGTAGACGTGCAGCGCCCAGCCGACGTAGTGGTCGTAGGACCGCTCCGGTCCGTCGGAGTACCAGCCGTCGGCCCGGTACAGCGACTCGTGCACCCGCAGCCCGGACTCGATGTCCTCAGCCGACCACGGGCCGCCGACCGAGCGCAGGAACGTCTCCACGACGATCTGGAACCACACCCAGTTGATCGGCGGGTACGGCTGCCCGACGACGGTGGCGAGCCAGTCGACGGTGCGCTGCCGGGTCGCCTCGTCGAGCCGGTCCCACAGCCAGGGCCGGGTCAGGTGCAGGCCCAACGCGATCGAGCAGGCTTCAACCTTGGCCTGGTCCAGCCGGTCCGGCCGGGGCCAGGCGGTCGACGAGGTCGGGTCGGTGCCGGCGCGCAGCCCGGCGGCGTACCAGTCGGCCAGCCCGTGCGGGTCGGCGCCGGCCTCGCCGCGCAGCCGGACCGCCGCCAGCAGGAACGACCGGGCGAACGCCTCCAGCGAGTCGCTGTCCGGGCCGTAGGCGCTTGACCGGCCGGGCAGGTCGATCCGGGCGTGGTCGAGTGAGGCGTACGGACGCAGCGCCAGCAGAATCCGGTCGGCGGCCGCCGCCCAGTGCGCGCGGGTGTAGCCGGTGTACGGGGAGAGCCGCCGGTCTTCGGCGATCTGCTCCTCGGCGGCCTGGTCATCGGCGTTCATTCGGTGCCTCCGGAGACGGTCACGGTGACGGAGCCGGTCCGCTGGGCCGGCAGGGTGAGCACCAGCCGGTGCACGGCGGGCCCCCAGACGTCGCGCAACAGCGGGTCGTCGACCGGCTGTCGCTCCAGCCGGCCGGCCCCGAGCAGCGGGTCCCAGGCCAGCACGGCGATTCCGCCGGTCAGGGCCCGTACGGCGAGCCGCCCGGTGGTGTGGGTCAGCGGTTCACCGGCGACGACGTGGTGCAGCCGCAGGTCGGCCGGGTCGTCGACGCGCCACCGCTCGGTGACGGTCACCGTCGCCCGGCGGCGGTCCAGCCGCACCTGCCGCCGCCAGGACCGGCAGCCGGCCTCCGGCGGGTACGCGCCGGCCAGGTCGAGCCGCAGCGCGTCGGCGTCGACGGCGGTATCGGTGGCGGTATCGGTGGCGGTATCGACGGCAACCGTCGACGCCCGGAAGTCGCGGCCCGCGGCCTGACCGTGGCCGCCGACGACCGGCAGGTTGTGCCACTCGCTGCGGGTGACCCACTGCTCGTACCGACGGTCGGTGAATGAGATCGCGGTGTAGGTGGGCTGGCCGAGGTCGACCAGCACCGGGCACCCGTCCAGGGCGACGAGGTACGAGCCGACGTCGTTGTGGTTGTGGTTCTCGTCGTTGTGCCCACCCTTGACCGCGACGGTCAGCCCGGCGGTGCTGCCGGCCCGTTCCCGGCTGACCAGTAGTTGCAGGTCGGGTAGCCAGGTGGTGGCCGGCAGCGGCGGAGCGGTCGGTGATTGGGTGAGCCACTGCGAATCGGTCAGCCCGCGTACCGCCCGGCCCAGCCCGGCGGCGACCGTCACGGCCGGTTCGCCCGGGACACGGTGGCTGGCCGCGAAGTCGATCACCTGCCGGTCGCCGGTGGCCCGGCCCCAGCGGTGCAGCACCTGCCAGGCCTGCGCGGCGCTCGGCCGGGCCGGCCCGTCGCCGACGTTGACGTACCAGCCGCCGCCGAGAGCCATCCGGTGCGGGTAGCGGGCCAGCTGCGGCAGCGGCGGCCACCGCCACGGATCCAGCCGGCCGCCGAGGACCCGGTCGAGCAGGTCGAGCGCCTCGGCCAGCCGGGCCGGGCCGTTCCACCAGTACGCGTACCCCTCGTCGCAGCCGCCGTCGGCGGGCAGCGAGCCGAGGTAGCGGTCGAGCCCGTCAACGACAAGGTCGACCACCTGGGTCCGGATGTCCGCGTCGTCGACCAGGAACAGCGCGGCGGCCAGCAGATGGCCGTGGATCCACGGGTTCCAGTTGTGCAGGTGCCCGTCCAGGCCGAGCCAGTGCCAGTCGCGGCTGCCCAGGAAAGGCTCGATGATCCGGGTACGGGTCTCCCGGCGGATCCGCTGACGCAGCCCCGGGGTGCGCTCGTCGAGCGTCGTACCGAGGATCAGGTCGGCCCAGGCCAGCACGGCGACCGTCTCGGCGGCCCCGAGGTCCAGGTACGGCCGGTCGACGTCGGGCACCACCCGACCGGCCTCGGCGGCGAACCGCTCGTGCGCGGCCCAGCACCAGGTGCTCTGCTCGCAGAGCTGCAGCAGGCCGTCGGCGGCCTCGTCGAGGTAGGGCTGGCCGTGCAGCGCGGCGGCCAGCGCGGCTGTGGCGGTACGCCGCCGCAGCTCACCGGCGGGCTGCTCGTATGCGGTGCGGACCCCGTCGCGCCAGTAGCGGGCGTAGTCGGACAGCAGCAGTCGGGGCCAGGCGGTGCCCCGGTCGGCCTCGGCCGCGTCGACGATGGCCCGCTCAGTGACCTCGTCGACGTGCGGCCAGGCCGCCCGGCCGGTGCCGGCGGCGAACCCGATCGCCTGCCGTGCCCGGCCGAGCGCCGCCGTCCGCAGCTGCGGATCCAGCGACGCCCACCGGCGGACGAGCGGTCCAGGCCCGACCGTCGCTACTGCCGCCGGGTCTGCCCCAGCTGCCACCGGACCTGGCTCAGCCGGCACGATGGTCCGTGGTGATCAGTCGGGTCAGCGTCGCCGCTTCGATCGCGACCCGGTCGGGGTCGTCGTCGACAACGAACTCCAGCAGGGCGTCATAGTCGCGCCCGGCGGCGCGCAGCACCGCGAACACGTCGGACCAGAGCCGGTCGCGGGCGGTCAGCGGCAGCCGCTCGTACCCCGGCCACCAGGAGAAGACGTGCACCGCGTCGACCCAGGGCAGCACCTGGCGCAGGTCGTCGACGGCGACGGCGTCGGGCAGGTCGAGCGGCGGCTGCCAGTACGTGCGTACCGCCGGATGGTCGACGTCGGCGAGCAGCCGCAGCGTCGACTCGGCGGTGTCGGTCAACGTGCCGGAGTGGTATTCGAAGGCGAGGCCGATGCCGGCGTCGGCGGCCCGCTGCGCGGCGGCCCGGGTGGCCCGGACCACCGCTCGGCGTTGCTCGGTGCTGGCCTCGGCGGAGCCGAGGGTGCCGGCCCAGATCCGGATCCGGGGGGCGCCGAGCGCGACCGCGCTGGCGAGTACGGCCGCGAAGTCGTCGGCCGGGTCGGAGCCGGCCCGGTAGTAGGAGCCGTAGGAGGCAACCGTCACACCCCGGTCCCGCCCGGCGTCGCGCACCGACGTCGCGGCCCGGGTGTCCCCCGGCGGTACGTGCACGTCTCCGCCCCATTCGATGCGGGACAGCCCAGCGCGGGCGGCGACGTCGAGTACGGCGAGCGCCGACTCCTGCCGCAGGGTGACCGAACACATACCGCTGCGGATCTTCGGACTGGTCTCCGGCACGCGCCCTCCTCGCTGGGTCGGCAAGCGCTTTCCGCGAGACCCTAGAGCAGCGGTTTGGGCGAGTGCAACAGGCTCACCGGGTCAGCCCGAGCGTCGCGGCCAACCCGGCCACACCGGCAGCCGACGGCGCGCACCGGACGGCCTCGGCGACCACCGTACGGACGGACGGCCGCAGCCGGACCTCGGCGGACGCGACCCGGTCGGCGTCGACCAGCGACCGGCCCGCCGTGACCAGGTCACCGGACTGCAGGGCCGCCCGCGCCACGTCGACCAGGTACGCCGCCCGGTGCTCGGCCGGCAACCCGCGCCAGCCGGGACGCCGCACGAGCGCGGCATGCCGGCGTACCGCTTCTTCCGCCTCGCCGAGGTCGCCGGCCGCCACCGCCCGGGTCAGCTCGACCGCCGCCGGCCCGAAACCGGTCCACCGGTGGTCATGACCGTCGCCGATCTGGTCAGCGACGTCTCCGGCCTGCCTGGTCAGCTCCCGCACGGCGGCGGCGTCGTCGCATTCGGCGGCGGCCAACGCGGCCTGCAGCAGCAGCGTGCCGTACACCGACAGCCGCCCCGGCGGACCATCGTCGGCCGGGTCGGTCCGGTCTGTCGGTCCGGCCGGGTCAGTCGGGCCGGCCGGGATGAGCCGGTGCGCGGCGGCGATCGTCGTCGACATCGCCAACCGGCCCTGGCCGACCGCGCGCAGCGTCTGCCCCAGCGGCACCGCCGCCGTCGCCGCCAGCAGCGGGTCACCCGTAGTTGACGCAACCGTCATCGCCCGGTCGGCCGCCAACCAGGCCAGGTCGGTCTCGTCGAGTTTGACCAGCACCTGCGAGGCGGCCCGGTGCACCTGCACCAGCGGCAGCGCACCGCTGACCGGGTCGGCCGCGTGCCGCCGCCGCGCTGCGGTGAGCAGGTCGGGCAGCATCCGCAGCAGCTGCGGGTAGTGGGCGTGCTGGTACGCCAGCCAGGCATGCTCGACCTGCCGGGTGGTCGCTTCAACAGCCGGCGGGGCCGTGTCGGCGTCGGCGTCGGCGTCTGAGCCGAAGATGTCGTAGCAGGCGAGGGCTGCGCGCACCGCCGACACGCCGGGTGCCTCGACTTGCCGATCCGGTCGGCGAACACCTGCTGGGTCATCCGCCGCCGGGTCCGCCACTGCGCCACCCGGCGACCGATCGGCAGGTCGTCACCGACCCGCATGGCACCACTGCCGACCGTCACCGCCGCGTCACCTCGGGTGCCGGTGCGGCCGCGCCGACGAACGTCCACGACACGAACCGTTCGTGCAGCTCCGCCGGGTCGACGATGCCGGCCTCGTCGGCGGCGCGCGGCATCATCGCCGCCAGGTCCGCCGCCAACCCGATCGGATCGACGGCGTACGCCTCGGTCAGCTGCACCCGCGCCAGGGAACACGGCCACGGCGTGCCGTCCGGGCACGCCGCGCACGTCCACGCGGGCCGACACGGCTCATGCGCCGGCTCATCCGATCCGGGCAGTCGCGGCGGCTCCGACGCGGTCACGGCAGGTAGTGTCGGCCGGCGTTACCGCCACGGCGCTCCGCCAGATCGGTACGGGTGGCGGGCCGCCGGTCCGGCGGCGCGCACCGGTCGGCGTACCGGCGGCGACCCGGCACCGGATAGACCACGTCGATCACGACGTCCGGCCGCTGAAACCATTTTCCGAGCACGATGTCCCCCTCATGGCATGTGGAGGGCGGCGACCCGGGGTGGCTCTCCGTGTCGACCCCGGGCCGCCGCCGCTAGGCGGGCCCGACGCGCGAAAAGGGCGATCGCGGGTACGGCGTCGGGCCCACACACCACGCTATGAGCAGGCCGGTCATCCAAGAGGGACAATCTGTACCCCAGGTACAACTACCAATCGATTCCCATCGCCAGCGCGAGTTCCCGGGCGTCCTCGCCCACCACGCCGGTTCGCCCTACCAATTCCATGGCCATGCCCCGGGCGTGCGGCTGGTGGCGGACAGTTTCTACCGACTCGCGCAGGGCCCGGCTCAGAAGATGCACCACCGCTACCTCGTCCCGTCGCATCAGATGCGCCCGAGCGGCGTCGATCAATCCACCGGCCCGCCGGGTCCGTGACGGCAGAGCCGAGTAATCGACCCCCATCGCCCGGCGCACCGCCTCACCCGGGCGTGCAAGGTCGATTCCGATAGTTACCCCGAAAGCGTCGACGACCACCGAACCGAACATCAACCACGGGTGCACGTACCCGATACCCAGCCGACGTGCGACGGAATCCGCCGAATCCCAGTAGCGCCAGGCATGCCCGGCCCGGCCGGCTCGCGCATGGCCCAGGGCCAAGCCGAGCTGCAACTGTCCCCACCTGGCTAGTTGATCGTCACCACCGCTGCCCTCCAACGCATCGAGCGCGTCGACGAGCACCTGCTCGGCGGCGTCGGGCTGCCCATCAGAGCGATAAACGTGGGCGTAGTACCAGGCGGCAGCAGCTATCGCGCCAGGGTCGTCCGCATCCTGGGCAGCCAGCATCGCCCGGTCGGCCGCCAACCAGACCAGCTGCGGCTGTGGCTGGTGCGCCGCGTACAACTGCACCAGATGGTAGACCCGAGCCAGTTCGGTCGCAGCCTGTCGGCGCTCGGCACCGTCGAGAAGACGTGCCGCGAGCCGGGCATCGGCAAGGAGTCTTGGCAGCAGCGCGGCCACCGCAGTCCGCTCAGCACTGGCGTGATGCCAGGCAGTCCACGCCTGGTCCACCCGAGCGCGAAGGGCAGCGGCCGCCAACGGATCACCGGCAGGGAGGGTAGTTCGGTACATTGCCGCAGCGACGCCGTCGATGGCGGGGTGGCCGGCGCGGGTGACTGAGGCAATGGGAAGAGACTGATCTCCCGTCAGCACGGACAGGTCGTCGATGTCCAGGACTTCCGCGAGCCGCAGTAGCATCGGCAGCCGGGGGGTAAGCAACCGACCAGATTCGAGGGCCTTGACCCATTCGGCGCTACGGCCGACGAGACCGCCAAGCACGGCCCGGGTCTTACCGCTGCGTTCGCGAAATGTCCGCAGCCGTGATCCGAACGTATCCATGATGTCTCCCCAGGTAGAGGCTGGGCGGCGGCGCGGTCGGGGCCTCTACCTCCCGGCGCGCCGCCATGCCAGACGGTACCTGGTCCCGCGTCGCCGCAGTCAACACCGCTTGTCGTGATTGCCGGCGCTCACGGCGAGCTACGCGAGCAGGCCAACCTTCAACGCGAGGTCACGAGCCTCATCCCGCATCGCCCGTGGCCCGTCTAGCAGGTCGAGGGTGATCTGCCGGGCGTAGCCGTTGAAGCGAATCGTCTCCGGTGCCGACTCGTACGCCTGCCGCAGAGTTGCCGCAGCCGCCTCGGTGTGGCCCTTGCCGTGATGGCCACGGGCTACCTCTATCAGATGTCGGGCCCGGCGCGGCCGCGACGGGATTGCCGCAGGATCGATACGTCGTGACTGCCGCACC
This sequence comes from Micromonospora sp. LOL_015, assembly GCF_048060275.1. Classification (NCBI taxonomy): domain Bacteria; kingdom Bacillati; phylum Actinomycetota; class Actinomycetes; order Micromonosporales; family Micromonosporaceae; genus Micromonospora; species Micromonospora sp. LOL_015. Next base: position 1,240 of record NZ_JBHMIO010000061.1, on the reverse strand, counting down.
GCCTCGCCGGACTTCTGCAGCTCCACCGCCACCGTCACCGCATGGACGCCCATGATGATCTGGGAGAACGATGTCTGCTGTTGGTAGAAGGTCTGTGGGAGTCGCTGAGCAACTTGGTCTGCGCGGTCCCAGTACCGCCAGGCACGGCCCTCCTCGCCGGCACGGGCGGCGGTGTAGGCGGCCTCGAAGTTAAGAGCTCCCCACAACGCGAGCAAGTTCACGCTCGACTCGGCCATCTGGGGTTCCAAGGTCGAAACGACATCCAGCGTCACCGCCATTGCGGTGTCCCAGTCTCCCGCGTCCCGGTGCACCTGGCACAGGAACCAGCCAGCGCACGCCAACGCTTCGGCATCTCCCGACTCCTGAGCCGCGACCATCGCACGGTCCGCGACGCGCCACAGGAGTTCCGCCGCCGGCTGGTAGGCCAGGAACATCTGCGCCAGCCCCAGCACCTGTGACAGCAGCGCCTGCGCCTGCCGTCGCTCGTCGCCCTGGTACGTCAGCGCCGCACGCTGCGCGTCCCGCAACAGCTCGGGCAGCAGTGCACCCAGCACCGTACGGTGATCAGCCGCCTGATGGCGTGCTCGCCACGCCGCCGCGAGGCGTTCGCGGATCTCGTTCAGCGGCGGTGGCGCGACGTCATTGGACAGTGCCGTGCGATTCACGGCGTCACGGACCGGCGCCAGTGCGGGATGCTCCGGTCCGTTCACCACGGCCGAGCGGCCGCCCAGCTCACCGATCAGCACGGATACATCCACCTTCAGCACGCGGGCGATGCGGTCCAGCATGTGTACGCGCGGCGGCAGGATTCGATCGGTTTCCACTGCCTTGACCCACTCGGCGCTGCGACCGACGAGGCCACCAAGCACTGCCCGGGTCTTGCCGGATCGTTCACGGTAGACCTTCAGACGCTGCCCGAAGGTCAAGCCAGGCATGGGGTCCATCCCGAACCTCCTCGTCGCACGAAAACGCGATCACACCCCGGATCGCATCTCCTGCCACGCTACTGGTTGTCGCCGCGCCAGATAACCCCAGCTACGACAAGACGAGTAGTTACCAATTCTGCTATTGAAGGCGTGCCTTAATAGTACTCGCGGATGTAGTCGAGTGCGCGGGTGAAGACGTCGTTGTCGCGGATCTTGAACTTGATGTAGAGGGTCTTCCGCAGTGCCTGTTGGACCCACTGACCTAAACTTTGGCCTTTTTGCTGGCTTTCGGTAGGTCGATGTGGGTGATGGTT